>JAEZHY010000038.1:0-2500 GCA_023416335.1 Pseudomonadota bacterium
ACTCAACGCAGGCTCATGCAAATGCTGCGAATAAAGGTTGGTCTTAGCCCCCAAACGCAAAAATCCCCTCCCGCGTTTCCGCGAGAGGGGATTCATATGATAAGGGATGGAGCGGCAGCGTCCTACTCTCCCACGCAGTTTACCCACGCAGTACCATCGGCGCAGAGGAGCTTAACGACCGTGTTCGGGATGGGTACGGGTGTGACCTCCTCGCTAAAACCACCGCCCCAAAGTTATTAACACTGGGGCTAAATCTCCGAATAGGGGTATTTCGTTCATTTTAGTTTCATCCTGGTTTTGACCCGTTGTCCCGGTTTATTGGGATGGTCAAGCCGCACGGCCTATTAGTACCGGTTAGCTTAAGACATTACTGCCCTTACACACCCGGCCTATCAACCTCGTAGTCTACGAGGGGCCTTCAGGGGGATTGCTCCCCGGGAATTCTAATCTTGGGGTGGGTTTCCCGCTTAGATGCTTTCAGCGGTTATCCCTTCCGGACGTAGCTACCCAGCGCTGCCCCTGGCGGGACAACTGGTACACCAGAGGTCCGTCCATCCCGGTCCTCTCGTACTAGGGACAGATCCCCTCAAAATTCCTCCGCCCACGGTAGATAGGGACCAAACTGTCTCACGACGTTTTAAACCCAGCTCACGTACCGCTTTAATCGGCGAACAGCCGAACCCTTGGGACCTGCTCCAGCCCCAGGATGCGATGAGCCGACATCGAGGTGCCAAACCTCCCCGTCGATGTGAACTCTTGGGGGAGATCAGCCTGTTATCCCCGGCGTACCTTTTATCCGTTGAGCGATGGCCCTTCCATTCAGAACCACCGGATCACTAAGACCGACTTTCGTCCCTGCTCGACGTGTCCGTCTCACAGTCAGGCTCCCTTCTGCCTTTACACTCTACGGCTGGTTTCCAATCAGCCTGAGGGAACCTTCGCGCGCCTCCGTTACACTTTGGGAGGCGACCGCCCCAGTCAAACTACCCACCAGGCACTGTCCCCAGGAAGGATATACTTCCTCGGGTTAGAACTCTAGACGCATAAGGGTGGTATTTCAACGTTGGCTCCATGAGAGCTGGCGCCCCCATTTCACTGCCTCCCACCTATCCTACACATACACGCCCAAAATCCAATGCCAAGCTATAGTAAAGGTGCACGGGGTCTTTCCGTCTAGCCGCGGGTACTCGGTATCTGCACCGAGACTGCAATTTCACTGAGTCCCTGTTTGAGACAGTGCGGAAGTCGTTACGCCATTCGTGCAGGTCGGAACTTACCCGACAAGGAATTTCGCTACCTTAGGACCGTTATAGTTACGGCCGCCGTTTACTGGGGCTTCGGTTCAATGCTTCTCCTTGCGAATAACATCTCCCCTTAACCTTCCAGCACCGGGCAGGCGTCAGACCCTATACGTCGTCTTGCGACTTAGCAGAGTCCTATGTTTTTAGTAAACAGTCGCTACCGCCTCTTCTCTGCAACCCCCTTCGGCTCCAGGAGCAAGTCCCTTCACCTTATGAGGGCACACCTTCTCCCTAGGTTACGGTGTCATTTTGCCGAGTTCCTTAAACAGGGTTCTCTCACGCGCCTTAGGATTCTCTCCTCGCCTACCTGTGTCGGTTTGCGGTACGGTCACCTGGAAAACTCACTAGAGGCTTTTCTTGGCAGTCTGGGATCAACCAGTTTATGGGCTTTCGCCCTCCACATCACCTCTCGGCGTTAAGGAGAAACGGATTTGCCTGTCTCTCCCGCCTACGGGCTTATACCGGGACTTCCAACACCCGGATGGCCTACCCTCCTGCGTCCCCCCTTCGCTATTAACGCTTTCCCGGTGGTACAGGAATATTAACCTGTTTCCCATCACCTACGCATTTCTGCCTCGGCTTAGGGGCCGACTAACCCTGGGCAGACGACCTTTACCCAGGAAACCTTAGGCTTACGGCGAGCGGGATTCTCACCCGCTTTATCGTTACTCATGTCAGCATAATCTCTTGCAGCACCTCCAGCGCTCCTCTCGGTACACCTTCGCAGGCAACTGCAATGCTCCCCTACCCCTGTGTCCGAAGACACAAGCCGCAGCTTCGGTAAAGTACTTTAGCCCCGTTAAATTTTCGGCGCAGGCACACTAGACCAGTGAGCTGTTACGCTTTCTTTAAAGGATGGCTGCTTCTAAGCCAACCTCCTGGTTGTCTGTGCATATCCACATCCTTTGCCACTTAGCACTTATTTAGGGACCTTAGCTGACGGTCTGGGCTCTTTCCCTCTCGACGACGGAACTTATCTCCCGCCGTCTCACTCCCGGAGACGATATGACGGCATTCGCAGTTTGGTTGGGTTTGGTAATCCGGTAAGACCCCTAGCCCATCCAGCGCTCTACCTCCGTCATTCTCACTCCGAGGCTGCACCTCAATGCATTTCGGGGAGAACCAGCTATTTCCAGGTTTGATTAGCCTTTCACTCCTATCCACAGCTCATCCGAGAGGTTTTCAACCCTCTTCGGTTC
>JAEZHY010000038.1:7500-23606 GCA_023416335.1 Pseudomonadota bacterium
CCTGAATTGCATAGGCCTTGCTGATACCGTTAAACGATGCCGCAATCCGTTCGAGATCTTCGAGCCGCCTCACATAAGTCTCGAGGAGTTCCTTCCGGGCCCCGGGCCTTGCGCCTGAAAGCGCATCGGCGGCCTGTACGAGGATTGCCAGAATGTCTTCAGTCGGTACGTCTTCGTGGTGTGCTGCTATTGCGTGGACGATTGCCGGGCTCTCGCCGTATCTCCGGGCAAGGTCCGCTCCGATAGCGGCATGCGGGCCTTCCATCTCGTGATCGACGGCCTTTCCAATATCATGCAGGAGTCCTGCGCGCTTGGCCTGCTTCTCGTTGAGGCCCAGCTCTGCGGCCATGATGCCGCACAGGAACGAAACTTCGCGAGAATGCTGCAAAACGTTTTGAGCGTAGCTGGTCCGGAATTTGAGCTTTCCGATGAGCTTTATAAGTTCCGGATGGATGCCGTGAACGCTTACGTCGAATGCCGCCTGCTCTCCGGCTTCCCTTATTGAGGTCTCAATCTCGGCGTTTACCTTTTCGACTATTTCCTCAATTCTTGCCGGATGGATTCTGCCGTCGGAGATCAATCGTTCGAGGGAGACTCTTGCAACTTCGCGCCGGACGGGGTTAAAGCCGGAAAGGATTACCGCTTCGGGGGTATCGTCGATGATAAGGTCAACACCGGTCGAAGCCTCAATTGCACGGATATTACGTCCTTCACGCCCGATGATGCGTCCCTTCATTTCCTCGTTCGGGAGGTTCACAACGGAGACTGTCTTTTCCGCCACGTAGTCGCCCGAGTATCTCTGGACTGCCATGGATATGATATCCTTGGCCTTGCGATCCGCTATCTCCCGCGCTTCGGTTTCAATCTTCTTGATCAGCAGTGCCGCATCGTGCCGTGCCTCGCTCTCGATCGAGTTGATGAGCATTTCCTTGGCTTCCTGAACGGACATGCCGGAAATGTTCTCGAGCTTGTGGCGTTCCTCTTCCAGAATGATCTCCAGGTCCTTTTCCCGTTCGGAGAAAACCTTCTCCTCCTGGGCCAGAGATTTTTCCCGTTTATTCAGGGCCGCTTCCCTCTTATCCAGCGATTCGGCTTTTCGGTCGAGGTTCTCTTCCTTTTGGAGGATTCTTTTTTCGAGATTCTGGAACTCTTTTCGACTTTCCTTGGTCTCCTTCTCGAATTCGGCCTTCATCTGGAACAAGCTGTCCTTCGCCTGAAGGATGGCCTCTTTCTTGATGGTTTCAGCTTCCTTTCGCGCTTCCGTCAAGATGTTCTGCGCATCGCTTTCGAGTCTCCGGCGCTTCTTTTCGAGCCAGAAATAGCGGAACAGGAATCCGAGGCCACCGCCCCCCAACAATCCAATCAGGAAGATTGCAATACCCGAGATATAGCTCATTATCACAGTTTCCTTTCGAGCTTCAGCAAACCGACTCTAAAATTACGACGGAAAAAGCGGACCGGACTTCAGGAATCGGTTTAACCAAAATCCGGCAAAACAACGGCAACAAAATCAAAAGATTGCATCGGCAAAGGGGGATCGGACGGAGGAATAGGCTTTTGAGGGGAAGACCTCAAACGCGGAGAAACAGACAAGAGGGGAAAAGGGCATCGCCCCCGCAGGTGCCGTGTTGGCAGGTGGTCTTGAACCTAAGGTTCAGGTGGGCGCCCTATTGTTCTTTTAGGCTTTCAGCAACGCTGACTTGCACACCGGAACAAGGCAGGACTCCCGTTTAATAAGTGTTGGCTCAGAAACATTCTGCCAATTCACGAACACAGCAGGGGCAAACCAAAAAACGGTATTCGATTAACCCGATTTATTCTTCTCGGCTATCCGTACCTTTTGGCTAATTATAACCCGGCAAGGACAACCGGCGGCAATAATTTGTTGTTTTTGCGAATAATCCGGTAAAAGATCCCGGTTTGGGCCGACTCTTGCCTCTTTCTGTTTCCTGTTCCAGAAAACAGTCCAAAATTACTAAATCCTCCAGCACCAACAAAACACAACATATATATTGAGATCTGGAACCCGGCCGTTTGCGTACATTTTACGCTACGCGGCCCGTTATCACAGCTTTCCGGCGTCTCAGTACCGGAGAGCATGAGAATCGCATTCCGAAGCATTTTAGCTAATATTGGGAGCCATAGTCAAGGTGATTGTCATCACTGCATTTCGAAGGGCAACAGAACAATTGTTAAGGAGGAAGCTTGGTTATTCGGGGAGAGACAATACTATCAAGAGCGATCATTACATCAGACACGGCTGCCTATCGCCGGCAACAAGATCACTGCTGTTGGGGATATGGGGAGGCATAGTAAAAACGGCCCCTCGAAACTTCCGAGGGGCCGTTCTTTGATGCAAAACCTACTGCATACTAACGATTCTCAGCGACCTTGAGGCGTGCCAGTGCTCTTTGGAGCGCAGCCTGGGCCCGAGTGAATTCCATCTTGTCCTTCGCTTCGGCAAGGCGTCTTTCAGCTCTTTCCCTGGCGGCTTTCGCACGCACAACGTCGATTTCGAACGCTTCCTCGGCTGCCGTCGCCAGCACGGTGACCCGGTCGGGCAAGACCTCGGCATAGCCACCCATTATTGCAATATACCGGGAAGCTCCGCCGGCTCTAAGCCTGAGTTCGCCAATCTTCAGTTTGCAAAGAAAGGGAATGTGGCCCGGAAGCACGCCGAATTCACCTTCTTCTCCCGGCGCGACCACGATATCCACGGTCTCGCTGAGGACCTTCTTTTCCGGCGTTACGATTTCCAGCAATATTTTCTCGGCCATACGCTCACCCTTCTTCCGTTAGGCTGCGGCCATCTGCTTGGCTTTTTCGACCGCTTCTTCGATTGACCCAACCATGTAGAAGGCCTGTTCGGGAATTTCGTCGTGCTTGCCTTCACAGATTTCCCTGAACCCTCTGATGGTGTCTTCCATCTTCACGTACTTGCCGGCAACACCTGTGAAGGTCTCAGCAACGTGGAACGGCTGAGACAGGAAACGCTGGATCTTTCTGGCGCGGGATACGACCAGCTTGTCTTCATCCGAAAGTTCGTCCATACCGAGGATCGCGATGATGTCCTGCAGGTCTTTGTACTTCTGGAGGATCTGCTGAACTTCGCGGGCCGTGAAGTAGTGGTCCGTACCGATAACGTTCGGATCGAGAATACGCGAGGTCGAGTCGAGCGGGTCGACTGCGGGGTAAATACCAAGCTCGGCGATCTGGCGCGAGAGAACGACCGTACCGTCGAGGTGGGCAAAGGTCGTCGCAGGCGCGGGGTCGGTCAAGTCGTCAGCGGGTACGTATACGCACTGCACAGAGGTGATCGAGCCTTTTGTCGTCGATGTAATACGTTCCTGCAACTCACCGAGGTCCGTACCCAGGGTCGGCTGGTAACCAACGGCCGAAGGCATACGACCGAGCAGAGCGGAAACTTCGGCGCCTGCCTGGGTGAAACGGAAAATGTTGTCAACAAAGAGAAGAACGTCCTGGCCTTCAACATCACGGAAGTATTCGGCAACGGTCAGGGCCGAGAGAGCAACACGTGCGCGTGCTCCCGGGGGCTCGGTCATCTGTCCGTAAACCAGTCCTGCACGAGGCAGAACGCCGGAATCCTTCATTTCGTGGTAGAGATCGTTTCCTTCACGGGTTCTTTCGCCGACACCCGCGAACACGGAAATACCACCGTGCTGCATGGCGATGTTATGAATCATTTCCATCATAACGACGGTCTTGCCTACGCCTGCGCCGCCGAACATGCCCATCTTGCCGCCGCGGGGGAACGGAACGAGAAGGTCGATAACCTTTACGCCCGTTTCGAGGACCTTAACCGAGGTATCCTGTTCGGTGAAGGTCGGAGCGGAACGGTGAATAGGCATATATGCATCGGAGCTGATGGGGCCGAGCCCGTCCACGGTCCTGCCGACGACGTTGATAACGCGTCCGAGAACCGATTTGCCGACCGGCATCATGATAGGCTTTCCGGTATCTTTAACCGGCATGCCGCGGATAAGACCGTCAGTCAAGTCCATCCCGATGGTGCGCACAACGTTGTCGCCGAGGTGCTGAGCAACTTCGAGAACGAGGTTGTCCTCTTCGGCGCTGAGACCGGGATTGCTGACGAATAGGGCCGTCAACAGGGGAGGAAGCTTTCCCTCTTCAAACTCGACGTCCACAACGTTTCCAATAACCTGTACGATTTTCCCCATATTCATGGGCCTGTAACCTCCTTCGAAACCGGCTGATATCTATTTCTTGAGGGCTTCCACACCGCCGACAATATCCATCAATTCTTTGGTGATACCCGCCTGCCTTGCCTTGTTGTAGGTAAGGGTCAAGGTCCTCACCAATTCCTTACAATTGCTTGTCGCGTTTTCCATGGCGGCCATACGCGCGGCGTGCTCGCCCACGGACGTCTGGTACAGACATTCCAGAACCTGGACATAGATATAATTGGGCAGCAGATCCGTCAGCAAGACCTGATGGGAAGGCTCGAAGACATACTCGAGGCTCCCCGCTCCCTCTTCCTGCCTGGCCGGCGTGATCGGAAGCAGTCGGACAACCGTGGCCTGCTGCTTTACTATGTTGACGAAATGACTGTAGATGACATAGACCTCGTCGGCACCGCCCATTTCGAAGTGCTCGATCAGTTCGGTTCCGATCCGGCGCGCATCGTCGTAGCTCACCTTGTTGAGCAATCCGACGTAGCTGTTCACCACATCCACATTGCGCCGTCTAAAGTAGTCCCTGGCCTTTCGGCCGGCATTGATCAGGCTGATATGGGCGCCTTCGGCTGCCTTGGCCCTGATGAATCTTTCAGCGGCGACAATCAGGTTTGTATTGAAGCTGCCGCAAAGACCCCGGTCCGCAGTTACCAGCAGAACCTCGACTTTCTTGACCTCCGGCTTCGGGGTCAAAAGGCTGTACTGGCCGGCATCTTCCACCCCGGCCGCCAGACGTCCGATGAATTCCTTGAACTTCAGGGCATAAGGGTGGAATTTTTCCATATTCTGCTGGGCGCCGCGAAGTTTTGCCGCGGCCACCATGTTCATAGCCTTCGTAATCTGCGAGGTCTTCTTGACGGCGTCTATTTTTCTCTTAATGTCTCTTAGAGTTGCCATAGTTCATGTGTCCTCTGGTTTATTTCGACGCCGTTACGCCTGAAAAACCCCCGCAAATTCCGTCAATGCGGCGTTCATCTTCTGATCGAGCGAATCGCCGATAACGTTCTTTTCCTTCAGTTCCGAGAAGATTTCCGGGTACTTACGCTCTACGAAAGCAATCATCTGCTGTTCGTACTGGCTGACTTTTTCAACCGGGACGGAGTCCAGGAATCCACGGGTACCCGAGTAGAGCGACATGACCTCTTTTTCGGACGGCATCGGCTGATACTGGGCCTGCTTCAGAAGTTCGACCAGGCGTATACCGCGGTTCAACTGGGCCTGGGTCGATTTGTCGAGGTCGCTGCCGAACTTTGCGAAAGCTTCGAGTTCGCGGTACTGGGCCAATTCGAGGCGCAGTCTGCCGGCAACCTGCTTCATTGCCTTGGTCTGAGCGGCGCCGCCAACGCGGGAAACCGAAAGACCGACGTTGATCGCGGGCCGAACGCCTGCGAAGAACAGGTTCGGCTCCAAGTAGATCTGGCCGTCGGTAATCGAAATAACGTTGGTCGGGATGAAGGCCGAAACGTCACCTGCCTGGGTTTCGATGATAGGCAGGGCCGTCAGGGAGCCGCCGCCGAGTTCCTTGTTGAGCTTGGCGGATCTTTCAAGAAGCCGCGAGTGGTTGTAGAAAATGTCGCCCGGGTAGGCTTCACGTGCAGGCGGACGGCGGAGGAGCAATGATACCTGGCGGTATGCGGTGGCCTGTTTGGAAAGGTCATCGTAAATGATCAGGGCGTGGCCGCCTTTGTCGCGATAGTACTCGCCCATAGCCGTTCCGGCGTAAGGAGCGATGAACTGGAGTGCCGCCGGGTCGCTGGCGTTTGCAGCGACAACGATCGTGTAATCCATTGCGCCGTGCTTGCGGAGGGTTTCCACAACCTGGGCAACCGTGGACTTCTTCTGGCCGACTGCGACGTAAATACAGATGATGCCGCTGTCTTTCTGGTTGATGATCGCATCGACTGCGATTGCGGTCTTGCCGATCTGGCGGTCGCCGATGATCAGTTCGCGCTGGCCGCGGCCGACCGGGGTCATGGCGTCGATAGCCTTGAGTCCGGTATACATCGGCTCGTTAACCGACTGCCTGGCGATAACACCCGGGGCGATAACCTCGATGCGGCGGAATTCCGTGGCATCGATGGGGCCTTTCCCGTCCAGAGGATTACCGACCGAGTCGATGATGCGGCCGAGGACCGCGTCGCCTACCGGAACTTCGGCGATACGACCGGTACGCCTTACCTCGTCGCCCTCTTTGATGTGGACGTCCTCGCCCATGATGGCGACACCCACGTTGTCTTCTTCAAGGTTGAGGGCCAGACCGAAGATGTTTCCGTGCGCCGTAGGGAACTCAAGCAATTCCATGGACATGCATTTCTCGACTCCGTACACGCGAGCAATACCGTCGCCGACGGAGAGCACACGCCCGGTCTCGCTGAGATCGACCTGCTTCTCGTAGTCCTTGATTTGCTCTCTGATAATTTGGCTGATTTCTTCTGCTCTGATTTCCATTTATCCTACCGCACCCCTCTTCAAAGATTCTTTAAAATTGAGCAACTGCCGCTTTACGCTGCCATCTAAAACAAAGTCGCCAATCTGGGCAAAAACTCCCCCCAGAAGAGAGGGGTCCCGCTGGAATTCGACGACAATTTTTTTACCGACTTTCTTTTCGAGACTGGCGGCGATTTCTTCGAGCTCGAGTTCATCGAGTTCAACCGCTGCCTTCACTTTCGCCCGAGCGATGTTGGAATATTCGTCGATGAGTCTGTGATAGTAGTCGCAGATGTCGGGCAGGTGCTGGATGCGCTGCTTCTCGATAAGAAGGTTCAGAAAACTCTTCATCACAGGAGATAATTCTAACTCGCCTGCAACCTTTTGAAACAGAGCCTTCTTGACTGCTTCCGGATAAAGAGGATTCCGGAGCGCGTTTCCGAGATCAGGGAGCGATTTTAGGACTGCGTTGAAGCCGTCCAGCTCCTCTCCATACTGCTCAATCGCCCCTTCCTCTTCGGCCAGATTGAACAGCGCCCTCGAATAGCGTTTCGCAATGATTAGATTTTTCACTTCGCCTCCACCACCTTAGTCATGAATTCCTGAACCAGGCGTTCCTGATCGTCAGACCGCATGTTCTTTTTGATGATTTCCTCGGCGGCGGCCACGGACAGTTCGGCGACTTCTTCTCTCAGATTATCGCGAGCCGCTTTGACTTCCTGCTGAATGGCAATTTGCGCCTGTTGCTGAATGTACTCCGCCTGCCGGTTCGCAGCCTCGATGATTTTCTTCTTCTCGGCTTCGCCCTCTGCAATCATTTCATCGACGATTTTCTTTGTTTCCTCTTCAAGAGAGGCGAGCCTGGTCTTGACCCGTGCATTTTCCTGACGAGCTTCGGAGGTCTTGGCCTCCAGCTCCGCCAGCAGCCTCTGGATTTCCGCAGCCCTGGATCCAAGAAAATTGGCGATGGGTTTTCGCAGGAGCTTGATAAGGATGCCAACGAGAATAACGAAAGCAATAGTACGGTACGTGAAGTCGGTCCAGTTCAAATGGTGGCCGCCTTCAGCCTCGGATGCCCAAGCACTGCCCAGGAATGCGAAAAAAAGCACTACCCCCGCGAGAGGCACCAAGTGCTTCAACCTCACCATCATCCTCCTAAAAGTAGCCTGCATTTAAATGCTCCTTCCCAAAATCTTCTGCGCCAGCTGCACCGAGAAAGAACGAACCTGCTCCCTGAGTTCGTCCCTGGCGACGCCGATATCCTTCTGGATCTGCGCGCGCATCTGCTGCAGCTTGGAGGCGGCTTCCTCGGAATGCTGCCGCAGCAACTCCTTCTCCTGCTCGTACCCCGCGGCCTTAAGTTCCTGAATTCTCTGGAAACCCAATCTCCTGGATTCCGCCAGCTTTGCGTCGTAATCCTGGATGACGGTGCGCACTTCGGCTTCCAGACGGTCGATTCCTTCCTGCTTTTCCGCCATGAGCTTCTTCCGTTCCGCCACGATGCGGCGAATCGGACGATACAGGATCATGTTCATCAGGAAGAGAAAAACCAGAAAATTGATCATTTGAATTAGTAAAGTCCAATCCGGTTGAATCATCTTACCTCACCCTCCAAGTTTGGCCGGCATCTAAAAAAACTACATGCACATTTGGGCAATTCCGCACTTGCATGAGTCGCTCAAACGGCAAATCTGATTACAGCATTGTAAAAGGACGTACGAATATGGGCGCTTTTACTAGCACAGGTTGGCGGTATTATCAAGAGAAAAGCAAAAATTATCACAATTTACCACCTGTCCATCACTTGTGCACTAAAGCACAAAAGCGCGTTCACGTCAACGCGTTTGGAACACATAACGTCGCATGCTGACATTTTCTATGAGCCCAATCGCAAGGCACAATGTGATCAGTGAGGACCCTCCGTAGCTCACAAAAGGCAGGGTAATTCCAACAACGGGGAGCACTCCGATAACCATTCCGATATTAATGACCGCCTGCCACAGGACAAGCGCGCTCATCCCCACCACGATCAGAGAACCGTACCTGTCTCTGGATCTTCGAGCAACCCTCAGGGTGAGGAAAACGAGCAGGCAGAAGAGGACCAGCAGCACGGCGCAGCCAACGAAACCCCACTCTTCGGCCCATACGGAGAAAATGAAATCCGTATGCTTTTCGGGAAGAAAGTGGAGCTTGTTCTGGGTGCCGTTCAGAAATCCCTTCCCCCACAGCATCCCGGATCCAATTGCAATCTTGGATTGTCGGATATGATACCCGGCGCCGAGGGGATCGATGTCAGGACTGATCAGTATCAGAATTCGTCTTTTTTGGTAGGGCTTCAGGACGTGCTCCCACACGGGCAGCACAAGAGGAAGGACGCTCAACCCCATTACGGCGAGGTATTTCCAGCGAACCCCGACGAAGAAGATGATGGTGACGGCGATCGCCATTATGGATATAGCCGTTCCGAGATCGGGTTCGGCAAGAACAAGGAGGACTGGAACAATAACGAAACCAATTGGAACAATCAGCTTCTGGATACTCGGGAAACTGGATACCTCCTGCGAGGAGAAATAACCCGCCAGTTGAAGGACTATAATGATCTTCATGAATTCCGAGGGCTGGAACTGAAAACCGGCGATTTCCAGCCATCTTTTCGAACCGTTTACTTCCTTACCCACCACAAACACAACCACAAGCAGTACAACCATTACGCCATACATCCACGGAGTCGCGGACCGCAATTTCTGATAATCCACAAAGAGGGCGCAACCCATTACGCAGAAGCCGATGGCAAGGGATATCAGCTGCTTGATGAACAGATTGTTCGTCGGGCGGGCCTGAATCTGGGGATACAGGGCACTGTAGATACTGAGCAGACCGATCGAAATAATCGCAAATACAACCCAGATGATCGACCAGTCGAAATTTTCAATCAGGCGCCTGTCCATCATGGCGTGGGAAAACCTTCCGAATTAAGATTTGAACGAACCCGAGATTTGAAAAGCCGAATCCGAATAGCCCCTTTCGCGTATCCGAAGTTCGACGCTCCTTCTTCTACTGCTGTTTTTCCGCCGGTTTCTGTTTGCTTCTCAAGTAGCCGAGAATCACCTTCTGCACAAGCGGAGCGGCAACGGAGGCGCCGTGGCCTCCGTGTTCGACGATTGCCGAACAGGCGATCTGGGCATCATCCGCGGGACCGTAACCGGCAAACCAGGCATGATCGCGATCTTTGAGCTTGGAGAGCTTTTCGAGGAGCTTTCTGTTCGCTCCCTGCGCTACGTGAACGACCTGGGCGGTACCGGTTTTGCCGGCGAGCCGGATCTGCGGGTCCCTGATTGAGTGCCCGGTCCCGCGCGGGTCTTCGACAACTTCCATCAGGCTCTTCTTAACCAGGTCGAAGTATTTCTGATCGATGGGTATCTTGCGTTTCAGTTTCGGCTTGATCTCGTCCGCATCTCCCGCGGCCCCTTCTATTCTCTTTACTACGTAGGGCGTCCACAACGACCCGTTGTTGGAGATGGCAGCATACCCGAGGGCCAACTGGAGCGGAGTAGCCAGATCGAAGCCCTGTCCGATGGAGATGGAGATCGTTTCGCCTTTTTGCCAGGGGACGCCGGTCGCCTGCTTCTTCCACCATGAGGTCGGGATCAGTCCGGGATGTTCACCCTGTATTCCTATTCCGGTTCTTTCGCCCAGGCCGAACATCGTCACGTACTGGGCCATCCTGTCCACGCCAAGTCTCATCCCGGTCTGATAGAAGAAGACGTCGCAACTGTGGATTAACGCACGTTCCACATCGATCTGTCCGTGCCCGGCATCACGCCAGCAGCGGTACTTGCGGTCTCCGAACTGCATATAACCGGGGCAGCCGAACATGGTCGAAGGCGTTATGGTCCCTTCTTTCAGAGCACCAAGAGCGACG
The DNA here is from genome assembly GCA_023416335.1 of Pseudomonadota bacterium. Next base: position 18,064 of record JAEZHY010000038.1, read on the forward strand.
AACGGCTTGTACGTCGATCCGGGCGGGTATGCCGCCCCGCTACCGCGGTTCAGGAGCGGATGTTCGGGGTCTTTGGCGAGCGCGTTCCATTCGTCTTTTTTCAGCCCCTTGATAAACTTTTCCTGGTCGAAGGTAGGGCTGCACGCGAAAGCCAGCACCGCTCCGTCAGTGGGATCGACCGCCACTATCGAGCCGGTCTTCCCTTCCAGCAAAGATTCCGCCAGCTTCTGAAGGTCCATATCGAGGGTGAGCCAAAGACTCCGGCCGGATATGGGCAACTTTTCCTCCAGCAGGCGAATCCTCCTGCCGACGGCATCGACTTCGACCTGACGCCCTCCCCGCTTGCCGTGCAGGTACTTTTCGAAACTGCTCTCTATGCCGACTTTTCCGATATCTTCACCTGGATAATAGCCCTGGTATTTTTCGCTTCTAATTTCTCCCTCGGTAATTTCGCTGAGGTACCCGATCAAATGCGCGGCGGATCCATTCCATTTATACTCCCGCTTCGGCTCTAGCTGGATCACCACACCCGGAAGCCTGATCCGCTGGGACTCGATTCGGGCCAGGCAGTCCCTGTCCAGATCGGACATGATGCGCAACGGAACGAACTTCGGAGTCGTTTTGTTGGCTTCGAGAATCGAGAAGAAATCATCGGGGTTGCGTTCGCAGAGCCGTGCCAGTTCCCGGATGGTCCCATCCAGGTCCTTGATATCCTCCCGTATGATCACCAGGTGGTATGCCGGCCGGTTCTCGACGATGGGTACGCCGTTCCGGTCGAATATAATGCCCCTCGGGGCGGCGATATCTTCGACCCTTATCCTGTTGTTCTCGGATTGATAACGGTACGATTCCCCCTGAAGCACCTGAAGATGCCACAAGCGAACGAGGTAAATCATAAACATGAACATCATTATTCCGCCGAGCAGGATATGCTGCCGCTGGGCGGAAGACGATTCGCTGCTTTCCCGGTTTATGAGCTTCAGGCTGTCCGATTTTTTTCCGTTGATTTTCATTTTTTATTACCGAGCAGTCCGTCCATAATCGCTAAAAGGAGCTGCGGGAATGCAAAAGGGGATGGATCAGGAATGGGGCAACGGTAACAGAAAGCAGAGTTCGAATTCCCAGGCTTATCCATATAATGGTCAGCGAGGGCAGATCCATCGGAACAAAAGAAAGATAGAGACCGAGCGCCGCGGATTGGCCAAGCGCGCACAAGCCGACCAGCCCCATCTGGTAGACGGGATTATGGCAATCGAATCTCTCCGAGGCCATGTTTACCAGACAGACGGTCACCATATAGGAACCTACATGCAGTCCCCAGAATTCTCCGGACAAACTGTCGGCAAGAAATCCCCATAAACAGGCCCAGAGGACCCCGGCTACGGGAGACCATTCGACCGCAATGGCAAACATGAGCGGCAGGAGCAGGTCCGCCCTCAACGCCATGTAGGGCAGACGAGGGATAAGGTGCGCCTGCAGCAACAGAACGAAAAAAGTATACAGAATTATTCTTGCTATCTGGCCCACGGAAATGCCGGGCCCAACGTACGCCTGCCGAATCATCTCTTTCCCGCCTTGGGCTGCGGTTGCGGCGGCGGTTGAGGTGCCGGCTGGGGCGCCTCTTCGGCCTCGATGTCCAGGCCGGCGCCGCCTTTCTTGATGATCAGCACCTCTTCGAGCGCGCTAAGCCGAACCAGCGGCTTCACCTCGATTTTCTGAAAAAGATCGACCGGGTCCTTGTAAGCAGCCTGAATGACCCCGAGCCGCAGTCCCTTGGGGTAAATGCCGTCCTTCCCGGAACTGATCACGAGGTCCCCCGCCTGTATGTCGAGGTTGCCGCGCACGTATTTGAGCATACACCCGTTCGCGTCCTTGCCGGAGAGAATACCCCGGACCCGATTGCGCTGCACGATCGCATCCACCGAACTTCCCGGATCTGTGATCAGGAGCACGCGGCAGTTCCGGTCGGAGACGTCCAGGATGCGCCCGATAACACCCTCATCGTTTACCACGGGCATGTCGGGAGCTATGCCGTCCTTGAACCCCTTGTCGATCATGAGAGTTTGAAACCACCCGGTCAGGTCGTGCATGATCACCTGGGCCGCAACGGTCTCGGCTTTGAGCGAAGATTTGAAATCGAGCAGACGCCGCAGGCGCAGGTTTTCAACATATGCCTCGTGATATGTCGTAATCTTGCTTTCGAGCCGGCCCACTTCCCCTTTGAGTTCTTCATTTTCCCTGCGCAGGTCCTTCAGCACGATGTAGTCTTTGAAAAAGTTTTCGAGGAAGGAGGCAATCCTGCCGAAAAACTGAACCGGCGGACTCACGGTTTCGACAACAGAGCGCTGCAGGTAGTCCATGCGATTCGGAGTGCGGAAATTGAGGGAAAAAATATATAGGAAGACACTGATGAAGACAAGGATCAGGAGTGCGCCGCGTAAACGACGGAGCCAAACACTAGCGCTGAAAACTTTCATAATCCGGCACTTCGATCTAGAAAACGGGTAAGCCTTACTGTCTGAAAAGTGAGAACCGGCTGGATAACCGGTCCCCCGCTTCTAGGACAGCACGTCTCTCAGGATTTCAAGCGTCTCCAATGCCTTTCCCGAACCCAGCACAACGGTGGAAAGGGGGTCATCGGTGAGCATGATGGGCAATCCCGTATTCAGTCTCAGAAAATGATCGAGGTTCTTGAGAAGCGCTCCGCCACCCGTCAGAACGATGCCGCGGTCCACGATATCGCCGGCCAGTTCCGGCGGCGTCTGCTCCAGGGCGATCTTTATGGTCTCGAGAATGGAGTCGATTTGTTCCTGGATCGATTCCCGGATTTCATCAGAGTTGACTTCAACAGTCTTTGGAATGCCCGTGACCAGGTCGCGGCCTTTGATGGTCATCGTCTCGGTCTCGCCCAGAGAATAGGCGTTACCGATCGTCGTTTTGATCAGTTCGGCTGTTCTCTCTCCGATGAGCAGGTTGTATTTCCTTTTAATATGGTGAAGAATGGAGAGATCCATCTTGTCGCCGCCGACTCTCACCGACCGGCTGTAGACTATTCCGGCGAGCGAGATCACGGCAACTTCCGTCGTTCCCCCGCCGATATCGACAACCATGTTGCAGACAGGTTCCGTAATGGGCAATCCGGCACCAATGGCCGCAGCCATCGGTTCTTCGATGAGGTAAACTTCATGGGCGCCCGCCGATTCCGCCGATTCCCTGACGGCCCTCTTTTCGACCTGGGTCACGCCCGACGGAATACAAATGATGACGCGAGGTCTTATCAGGTTGCGCCGATTATGCACCTTGCGGATGAAATATCTGAGCATCGCCTCGGCCACCTCGAAATCGGCTATTACGCCATCCTTCATAGGCCTGATGGCTGTAATGTTCCCAGGTGTTTTGCCGAGCATATTTTTGGCATCTTTTCCGACCGCAACGACACGGTTGGAGCCGCGGTCGTCTTTGCGCACCGCCACTACCGAAGGTTCGGTCAGGACTATTCCTTTACCTCTAACGTACACCAGGGTGTTCGCCGTCCCGAGGTCGATTGCCAGATCGTTTGAAAAAAAGCCGAGAATCCGGTTTAAGAACATCCGCTGCTCTCTCCTTTCGAGCCATTTTTTGAAAGTGCCCCTTCATAACATGTGCGGGAACTCTCTGCAATCACTTAAGAGACAAAACCACAAACGAGCTGAAAATTATTGAAACGCACCGAACTGCCTAAAATGTCTGCCGATTCCACTCGAAACGGATCCTGTGCCGCTTTATTTTTTAGGAGGAAAAGTTCTCCCGAGGTCGATGCAACCGTTGACAAAAGGACCTCTTTTCGATTATCAATAATCTTTTGCGTTATCCGGCAATGGGACAGCCTTTTCAGATTGGTTTTCCCAGAACTTTCCTGCGCGCGAACGAGCGCGCAAACTATACTATTGAGGAACTTCTATGTCGAAAAGAACTTTTCAGCCAAGTAATTTGAAACGACAACGTACTCACGGTTTCCTGGAACGCATGGCTACCAAGGGAGGCCGCGATGTTTTGAAGAGGCGGCGCGCAAAGGGCAGAAAACGCCTTTCCGTTTGAGACCAGATGGGCTCCCGGAATCTTCGGATGAGGAATCTTTGAGGGCCAATTACAGTTTCCGGCCTCATGAAAGAATTCGCCGCTCCGCCGATTTCCAGCGCGTGAAGAAAGCGGGTAAACGCGCGAAAACCCCCCATTTCGGTCTGAACTTCATTCCAAACGATCTCGAATGCCATCGACTGGGCCTTGTTGTCCAAAAGCGGTTCTGGTGCGCTGCCAAGCGCAACCGCATAAAGAGGGTCGTACGCGAATGGTTCAGATTAAACAAGAGTCGAATTCCAAAACCGGCCAGGGACATCGTGGTAATTGCGCGGCCTGGAGCGGAAAACCTTTGTGCCGCGGACCTCTCCAGAGAGTTCCTGCCGGTTTTTGGTAAGCAGGACTGCAAGTAATGATCCGGTCTATATGTTTTGGACTGATCCGACTATATCAATATTTGATCTCGCCGCTACTTGGCCCGGCCTGCCGATTCCATCCGAGTTGCTCGACCTACACCTACGACGCAATCAGGCTGCACGGCGTTCTGAAGGGAATTTACCTGGGGTGCAGGCGTATTCTTAAATGCCATCCTTTTCACCCGGGCGGCTACGATCCCGTACCGCTGCCCGCACCCGCGAATTGCAAAAAATAACGGAGAACTCCTGAATGGATTCAAAAGCTTTTCTCGCGATCGTTCTATCCTTACTCCTGTTCCTGCTTTGGCACCTTTACTACGGCCCGACGCAGACGACACAGCCCGAGAAAAAAGAAGCAGTACAAGGCTCTACCACGACGTTGCCTAAAACCGCGCAGGCACCGGCGCCGGCGGAACTTCCGCCCGCGCCCCAGCCTCAGTTGGACCTTTCGGCCCAAAAGACCTGGTCTGTATCCGACTCTCTCTATCAGATGAAAATCATCGCCCAGGGCGCGCGTCAGAGTTCGTTCAGGCTTTTTAATTTCAGGGAGACGGTCGCCCCCGATTCTCCCCCGATGCAGATGATTACAACCCGGGACAGCGGTTACCTTCCTCTCGCGGTCGATCTCGTCCACCGTCAGGATTGGCAGCTTTCGAACCGGTCGTTTTCCAGCGACCAGCCGGAAGAAGTGAAAATAAAGCCGGAGGAACAAGCCAGAAAAGTCCCTTTTACGGCTGAAATCCCGGGCAAGGTTCGTCTGACCAAGACGTTCACCGTCCAGCCGGATTCATACGCCTATGATGTCGAGATTCAGCTTCAGAATCTTTCGGCGGAAAAGCTGGTCGACCAACTGGGGGTGAGTTTCTACTTTCAGCCTTATACCGTCGGACAACAGCAGTCCTATAACCCTTCGCAGCTCACCTTCTCCACCAAGGGCTCGCTGCACAATTTCCAGCCAAAGGACCTGGCAAAGCCCGAGTCTGTTCCAAAACCTCCCTTCGACTGGGTCGGCTACGAAGACAATTATTTCATTCAGGCCATCATACCTCTGTCCGAGAGCGGGTATCAGAT
>JAEZHY010000052.1 GCA_023416335.1 Pseudomonadota bacterium
CCAAACTAATGTCTGAACCGCGTCCACGCAATTTCCACATGCATTATTTTTATCGTTGGAGAATGCTTAATTTTACGAAAAAGATTCCAATTCTTTTTAAACTCTCGCCAATCATGAGGTATTTTATCCATAATGGTCGATTTTAATTGGCTCATGCTCCTTTTCCTCTTTTTTTACATCGCACAGACTGCATTCAGGATCTGGGTTGAGCGCATCAACATCATTCATTCGGAAAAGTATTCGGACCGTGTTCCGCTGGGATTCGAGGATTTCATCGACGGGGCAAAACTCAAAAAAATCAGCGCCTATACCCGCGAAACCAGCAGGATCGGCATCCTGCGGGAAGTAGCCGAGAATACGGTACTCCTTGCGATACTTCTTTCGGGGTTTCTTCCGATGCTCGTCAGCTTGTTCGAGCGCGGGCATCTTTCGCTCATCCCGGCAGGTCTGCTGTTTTTCTTCATACCCGGCGCAATCCAATTTCTGGTGGAGATTCCTTTCGGCTACTACAATACCTTTGTCATCGAGGAGAAATTCGGCTTCAACAAGTCGACACTCAGGCTCTGGATACTGGATCTCGTCAAGGCGGGGCTGGTAGAAATCGTCCTCTTCTCCCTGCTCTTTTCCGCCCTGCTGTTGATTATTTCCGATTTTCCGCGCTTCTGGTGGTTTTGGGGATTTCTCGTCGTGATAACCGTACAGCTAATAATGGCGGTGCTGTATCCGGTATTGATCGCTCCCCTTTTCAACAGGTTCGAGGCCGTGAAGGACGAAGAACTGGCGCGAAAGATCACGATCCTGATGGCGGACAACGGGATTCGCGTAAAAAGAATCCTCCAGATGGATGCCGGCTTGAGGAGCAGCCATACAAACGCCTATTTCACGGGTTTTGGAAAGACGAAGCAAATCGTGCTATACGACACTCTGCTCGAATCGCATACGCACGACGAGATCCTGTCCGTTCTGGCCCACGAGGCGGGTCACTTCCGCAAAAAGCACATCCTGAAGCAGTTCATTATCTTCGCATGCTTCTCCCTTGTTGCCTTTTACGTGACCTATCTCTTTATTCAGTGGCCGCTGCTCTATGAAACATTCGGGTTTGCCGCTCCGATTCCTTATGTCGGGCTCTTTCTGGCCGGAGTTTTCGGGCAAAAGGCGGCATTTTTTCTCCAGCCCCTGTACATGGAGGTTTCAAGGCGCTTCGAAAGGGAAGCGGATTTGTTCTCCCTGAATATGCTGAAGACACCCAAACCGATGCTGGAAGCCCTTAAGAGGCTGGCAGCGGATAACCTTTCAAACCTTAACCCGCACCCCGTATATGTCTGGTTTCATTACTCCCATCCCCCGATCGTCGAGAGAGTAGCCGAACTGGAAGAAGCCGGGAACAGTTTCGGAGATACCCAATCGGCGTATCTCGAAAAGTCTGGGAGATAGTTCATGGTAGGCACTTTCATCAATATGGGGGCGATAGTTGCCGGGGCCGCGGTGGGTACGGTCGCCGGTTCGAAACTGCCCGAGAAGATGCGGCAGACGGTTCTCTACGGAATCGGCCTGGTGCTGCTGGTCATCGGGGTTCAGATGTCCATGAAGACTCAGAACACGCTGATCGTGCTCGGCGCAATTCTTATCGGCGGCGTGATCGGCGAGGCACTCAGGCTTGAAGACCGCGTAATCCGGCTGGGGGAACTGCTGCAGCAGAACCTGTCGCGCGGCCCCGGGAATTCCATTGCGGAAGGTTTTGCGACGGCGAGCCTGGTGTTCTGTGTGGGACCGATGGCAATCCTCGGCCCGATTGCAGACGGCCTGAGCGGTGACTACAAGCTGCTTTCCATAAAGGCGGTCATGGATGCCTTCATCGCCATTGCTTTTTCGGCAAGCCTCGGGTGGAGCGTGTCGCTGGCGGCGCTTTCCATTTTTGCGTATCAGGGAGGAATCACGCTCTTTGCCGGCATTCTTTCGAGCGCCCTTACCGAGCCGATGATTACGGAGATGACCGCAACCGGCGGGCTGGTGATCATGGGGGTCGGGATCAAACTGCTTCAGATGCAGGATTTGCGTCTGGCTAATTTCGTTCCATCCATTGCGGTCGCCCCGGTCATAGTGGGCCTTATCCCCAGGATCGGCGCATGGTTTTGATGAAACGCGGATTCAGGGCCAAATCGCATGAGAGGAGATGAGGAATAAAAGACCGCTCGATCCGCGAGTCTTTGCGTCGGATTTGAGCAAAAACGCCGCTCGAGCTTGATGCAGCGAGGGAACTCAGGACGGCCTCACGGGCCGTCAACCCTTATTTCTATATGACGGAGGGCTTCAGGTTCTCCAATTGTTGACATAAGTGGCCAAAAATGCTTTATATTGAGGTTCCCCATTTTCATCGGGAGCGAGAGTGGCGAAAATGGCAGACGCACTGGACTTAGGATCCAGCGGGGCAACTCGTGGGGGTTCAAATCCCCCCTCTCGCACCAGAAAACGCGCCTTTGCAGGGCCTGACATATTCAATCGACGAGAAAGGTGAAAAGAGTGGAGATGAACGTTTCCGTAACTGACATCAGCCCAAGCCAGAAAAAGATCCATGTGGAGGTCCCCGCGTCCCAGGTCCAGAAAGAAATCGACGACAAGTACCGCGATCTGGCAAAGAAAGTAAAAATCAAAGGATTCCGCCCGGGGAAAGTACCTCGCAGCATCATCAAGTCCTACTACGGGAAAGCGGTCGAACAGGAGGTTTCTTCCCAGTTCATCGAGGAGACGTATCCGGACGCCCTCAAGGAATCCAATCTGAAGCCTCTCACGCAGGCCGACGTTAGCGAGTCCCGCTTCGAGGAAAACGGTACTTTTTCATACACCGCACTCGTCGATATCTGTCCTCCTTTCGATCTGCCGACTTACCGGGAACTGAAGATCTACAAGCCGAAAGTCGAAATCGGCGAGGAGTTGGTGGATGCCGAGATGGATCGGCTTCGCCAGGGCCAGGCTCAGTTGCGTGCGGTCGAGGAAGACCGGCCTATCAAGGATGGCGACGTGGCAGTTGTCGATTTCGTACCTTCAGTCGGCGGACAGGTTTTCGAAAAGGGCAAGACCCAGGAGTTCATGGCCGAAATCGGCAAAGGCAGCCTGCATCCTGATTTCGACAAGCATCTGATGGGACACAGGAAGGGAGACAACTTTACCTTCGAACTCGATTATGCCGAAAACACCCCTACTCCCGAAATAGCCGGCAAGAGAGTTCGTTTTGAACTGACGGTCAAGGATCTCAAGGAAAAAGAACTTCCGGAACTCAATGATGAATTTGCGCAATCGCTCGCAGGCGGCCAGTTCGACACGCTCGACGCGCTGAAGGCGGAAATCCGCAAGAAGTTGCAGGAACGCGAGACCGAGAGATCCGAGGGCACGGTCCGCGAGCAGATCGTTGACAAACTTCTCAAGCAGACACAGTTTGAACTTTCACCCAGGGTGATCGAACGGGAAGCAGACCGGATGATCGAGAACCTCAAGCATCAGTTCGAAAGCCAGGGGCTCCAGTTTGACACGAATCGCTTCAACGCACCCGAGTACAGGACCGGGTACAGAGTCCAGGCTGAGCGGGACATCCGGACCAGGCTGGTTTTGGACAGCATAGCCAAAACTGAAAACATCGAGCTGGATTACCAGGAAACCGATGAGATCTACGCCGACATTTCCAAGACCTACCGGGTCGATCTCGAAAAGGTAAAATCCGAATATGCCGACAGCGCCCTGGTTGAACAGGCAAAAGAGAGAAAACTCGAAGAAAAAGTTCTTAAATTCATAGAGAGCGAGGCGGTCCTGGTGGACAATCCCGAGGACGCCCGTGAGCCTGAAGCAGAGACCAAGGCCGAAGAGCCCGCCGGAGGTGGGACTGAACAGGAGTAATTCATGGGACTTATTCCAATAGTAATAGAACAGAGCAGCCGTGGTGAACGAGCCTTCGACATCTATTCCAGGCTGCTGCGAGACAGGATCGTTTTTCTCGGGACCGCCGTCACGGACGATATCGCCAACGTGATCATCGCCCAGATGCTATTCCTCGAGTCCGAGGACCCCGATAAGGACATCCATTTTTATATCAATTCGCCGGGCGGCTTGGTTACGGCCGGTCTGGCCATTTACGATACGATGCAATACATCAAGCCCAAGGTTTCCACCTTGTGCATGGGGCAGGCTGCAAGCATGGCGGCCGTCCTGCTCGCAGCGGGCGAAAAAGGCAAACGCTTTGCCCTCCCGCACGCGCGGATCATGATCCACCAGCCGATGGGCGGCTTCCAGGGCCAGGCGACCGACGTCGATATCCAGGCCAAAGAAATCCTCAGGCTGCGTGAAGAGTTGAACCAGATCCTTATGGACCATACGGGAAGGCCGATCGAACAGATCCAGCGCGACACCGACCGCGACTTCTTCATGTCGGGCCTCCAGGCCAAGGATTACGGGCTCGTCGATGAGGTAATCCTCGAACGAGGCGGCGAGCGCACGCTGAAGCCGGTTTGATCTTTACGTCTGTCTACATTTATCTACACGAGACAGCAGCTCATTTTCACCCCTGTGAGAAATTCTCACTGGGGTGAAATTATTTGGTGCGCAGTGAGCGGCGTAGGGTGGGCACGGCATTATCGTGCCCACCTATCGTCTTCGCGACAGGTCTGAACAATAAAGGAGCGTCTGCCTCATCTCATTCTCCGAAGTCTCGCCCAGTTGTCTCAACGACTGTGGCAGAAGCCGCGTGTGGTGGGTGAGCGGAGCGCGGTGGTTCCATCGTACCCACCGTCCATCCCCTGCGACAGGCCCGAACCAACAATCGGCGTCGGGTCCAACCGTTCTCTTATTCTCCAAAATCCTGTCCAAATGTCTCAGACACTGTCCCACCCCATTGCTCCGGGTAGATTCCCAGTTTCACATATCGATGGAATGTTGAATACGGCCAGTCCAGAACCTTTTTCACATACCCATGTTTCACAGGATTGTAATGAATGTAATCCATGTACGCCTGATATTCCTCTTCATTACGAATCTGGTGTTCCCAGAATCTTCTCTGCCAGACAGTAGACTCTCTGTGTTTGAGCTTAGAATCATTTCTCCAGTCAGTTGTACGAAATAAGGCTCTTGAACGTTTGGAAAATCCTGATTTAATCAGTGCCCAGCGGAGGGAAAAATCGGAATCATTGTCTGGCAACGTCCATATACAATGAAGGTGTTCGGGTAATGTTACCCATGCATCGATGGAAAAAGGGTACCGTTCTCGAACGTCGATTATTGCCTTTCGCAAGGCTTGCCTGCTAACGGGTAGATCCAATATGGGCCGACGCCGGAAAGTCACAACCGTGAAGAAGAATGTTCCACCTGATGTCCTGGAGCGGCGGTAATTCGGCATGATGCTTTGACCAGATTGAATTGACCTACATCAAGGGCCGGACGGTGGGCACGATAATGCCGTGCCCACCCTACGCGACTCGCCGTCTACTCTTCATTACAGTTGGTTTCCAGCGTATTTGCGTGCATTGAGGCCGGGACCACCGTTCCCCCCACCCTTCTACGCCGCTCTCCGTCCACATTATTGCTTGCCTTCCTCTCGCCGATTATACTCATTCATCGCGGCTGAGAGGCATGACGACAGGGCGGCGCACGCGGCCTTTTCTGCCAGGTCTATGAGCTTCTCGAATTCCTGTCTGTCTTCAGGGTAGGGAGGCTGGAGGACGAAGGTCTCGACCGGTTCGTTGTGCTTCGGGCGGCCAATTCCCATTTTCAGGCGTGCAAAATTTGGATTTGCGAGCTGGTCGATGATGGATTGAATGCCTCGGTGTCCACCGGAGCCGCCTTTTTTGACAATGCGGACCCGGGCAAACGGAAGATCCAAGTCGTCATGGACAACGAGCATTGATTCCGGAGGAATCCCGAAATATTTGATGATCTCGCTGACTGCCTCACCGCTTTTGTTCATATACGTGAGCGGTTTGGCGAAGAGTATTTTTCGCCCTTCGGCGTTGCCGAATCCCCAGGACGCCCTGAACTTGCGTTCCAGCATACCGGCGCCGTAACGCCGCACAAGCCTGTCAACGACCAGGAACCCGGCGTTGTGACGAGTATTCTCGTACTCTTTCCCCGGGTTCCCGAGACCGATGACGGCCAAAATTTTTTCGTCGTTTGACTGCCGGCAGGGATCAGCCATGAGACTGCGCCCTTTCAAAACCATCCGGGCATTCGGAGGATACTATTTCTGGGAACCTTCCTCTTCGGACGAGGCTGCACTTTCCGGTGCAATGATGCTCACCACACCCACGCTCGGCTCGTCTACGAACTCGAAGGAAGCCAGGGCGGTAAGATCTTCGACGTGCAGTATCTGTCCAAGGTCCAATTTGGTTACGTCAACCTTGATGGACTCGGGAATCTGGTTCGGCAGGCAGCGAACGCCGAGTGTACGCTGAATGAGGTTCAACTCTCCGCCCTTGGTCACGCCGATGGAATCACCGACCAGTTCGACCACGACTTCGACCTCGATCGGCTGATCGAGCGGAACTTCATAGAAATCGATGTGAAGGAACCGTCTCCGGACAGGGTGAACCTGGACTTCCCGGATGAGTACCTGCTTGGCCTGGCCGTCTTCCAGGTTAAGGTTCAGGAGCTTGCTTTCGCCGCCGGTTTCCTTCAAAAGTTTTTCGAGCTGCTGCGAAGAAACCGTAAGGGACACCGGTTCCGTATGCGGTCCGTATAGGATTGCCGGGACTCTTTTTTCCCGGCGGACTGCACGCGCCGGACCTTTGCCGCTCCTGTCTCGTTTGGCTGCCGTCAGTTCAAAAGTCATTACCTTGTTCCTCCTGAGTGAGAACGCGATTCCATACGCGCTCAGATTTCCGTAAATAGCGAACTAAGCGGTTCTTCGAAATGCACCCGCTTTATAACTTCGCCCAACATGGGCGCAATGCTGACCGTGATAATCTTCCCGCTCTTCGCGGCGGCTTCCGACAGCGGTATCGTATCGGTCACCATGAGTCTCCGTATGGCCGAAGCTTCGATCTTTGCAGCCGCATCGCCCGAGAGCACGGGGTGCACCACACAGGCATCAACGATGTCGGCGCCCGCCGCCTGGGCTACTTTTGCAGTACGCACTATGGTTGTGGCCGTATCGACCATATCGTCGAGAATTATAACCCGCCGCCCCTTAACGTTCCCCACTATTTTCGGGTACGTCCCGTTTTCCCGGTAGTCCATCAGGGCGAGATCGAGTCCCAGACGACTGGCAAAATGCCGTGCCCTTTCAACTCCACCCGAATCGGGCGCCACGACGATTTCGTCTCCCCGCAGCTCGTCCTTCAGGGCCTGGCTGAGGATCACGGTCCCGAAAAGGTGATCCACAGGGATATTGAAAAAGCCCTGAATCTGATCCGCATGCAGGTCTATCGTGATGACGCGATCGGCGCCGGCCACCGTAAGCAGGTCGGCAACCATTTTAGCGGCCAGAGGAACCCTGGGCTTGTCCTTCTGGTCCTGGCGCCCGTACCCGTAGTATGGAATAATCGCATTGACTCGCCTGGCCGAAGCCCTCTTCAGGGCGTCAATCAGCACGATGAGTTCCATCAGGTTTTCGTTCACAGGGGGGCAGGTTGACTGCAGGACGTAGGTGTCCTTGCCCCTGACATTTTCGCCGATTTCGACCCGAACCTCACCATCGCTGAAACGGGTAATGAGAACTTTCCCCGGCCGTATCCCCAGCTGTGTGCAGACTTTTTCGGCGAGCGAATGGTTTGAATTACCGGTAAAAAGAGAAAGGCGGCTCCACATGATCCAATTCGCCGATTTCAAGTCTGAATGCGCAAACACTCAGATCAAGAGAAAAAAAATGGCTGGGGCGGGAGGATTCGAACCTCCGAATGCGGGTTCCAAAGACCCGTGCCTTACCGCTTGGCCACGCCCCAAACACAAATATCCCGCAGAAGCGGGTTCCTGCTGCAAACGCGGGAGGCGCCGTTTCGGCAGGATCCCGCGGGTAACTTCAATTTCACGTACCGATAACTTCAGCAGCCCGGACCCAGCAATCCCGCCAAACCTCATTGGCCAGGGTCCCGGCCGAAAGAGCGGCCCCATTTGAAGGGAAAATGCCGAACACGGTCGGTCCACTTCCGCTCATGGACGCCGCAAGAGCCCCATGCCCAAGCAACCAGTCTTTCAGCTCGGCTATCACCGGATGAGCTGAAACGGTTACCGATTCGAGGTCATTTGCAATGAAGTCCTCGAAGCGCAGGGGTTGGGCGTTCAAATCGCTAAGTGTAATTTGAGGAAGCCCTCTTGTCAATTTTAAATTTCTATAAACCCACGCCGTCGGCACGTTTATGGGCGGTTTGATCAGCAGCAGCGGAAAGGCAGGCACTCCCCCGGCAAATTCCAGTCTTTCGCCGATTCCGGTGGCAAGGGCCGGTCTGGAATGCAGAAAAAAAGGAACATCAGCCCCGATTCCGCAGGCCAGCTTCTCCAGTTCTTTGTCGGCTATCGGTTTACCGAAATGTGCGTTGAGGGCGGCCAGGATACTTCCCGCATCAGAACTTCCGCCCCCCAGTCCGGCTCCTGAAGGAATTCGCTTTTCCAGATCGATGTGAATTCCGGCATCGATGCCGCTCGTGCTACGAAAGAGATCTGCTGCCTTCCACGCCAGGTTTCGCTCATCCGAAGGCGCCTCCGGAGAACCGCAACTCAGCGTAACAGGACCGCCTTCGGGCCGAATCCGAAGCGAGACCTGATCAAAAACCGAAACCGGCAGCATGAGGCTCGACAAGTCATGGTAGCCGTCTTCGCGTTTTCGGATTACCTCCAGCCAGAGGTTTATTTTTGCGGGAGCTTGAATGTTCAGAATCAAATCCGCCCCGGGCCTTCCTGCTTTTGATCAGGTCTTATAAAACTTCAATTAGTGGACGTTAAGCGGCGTAGGGTGGGCACAAAGCTTTATCGTGCCCACCGTCCGTCCCCTCAGATAAGAGCCCATCGGGACAGCTGGGCGGTGGGCACCCCCAAATGGCAATGCTGTTGCTTCAGTAACCCCGTTACGGCAGGCCAAGTATTTTGGACAGCACGTACCGTATAATATCCGGCCTGCCGGGGCGGGGTTCCCAAGGAGGACCTTGGGAACCAGCGGCGTATTTCCTTAAAGCAACAACCCTACACGGCTACCGCATTTTCTCTATCGAAAATCAACTACTTCCCGGACGACTTCTGCACAAACCGCATCCGCAAATCGTAGAGCACCGACCGGAGCAGCCGGTCTTCTTCCTGGTCCAGGTTGCCCTTGGTCTTCTCCTGGAGCATCCCCAGGGTATCGATTATCTGCTTGGCCATGGGCAGGTCGACAATAGTCCTGTTGGTTTCGGGCTCGGGAATCTCGCCGAGGTGCATCAGGGCGGAAGAACTCAATGAAAAAATGAAAGTGGCCAGCGTCACTTCAGGAAAAGGAGTCTTCCCTTCTCCCATGTCGCTTTCCTCGGCACCGGGCATGTCTTTCGGCTCCTCCCGGGGAGCGGCTTTCGTCTCGGCCTGCTTTTCTTCTCCGGCCTCCGACTCTCCTTCCGCCGAGAACCTGCGACGGTCCTTTACTACAAACCCCTTATCTTCTTCTTTCTCTGCCATGGCTGTCTAATACTCCTCCTGTAAGCGAGTTCTATAGCTCGATTGCCTGGACGATATCCACATTGTCCATCGCAAGCAGTTCTTTGGCCACATGCGCGGGAACAGGGCAGTCCGTACGGAGAAAGATAATGTTTTGTCCGCGTTCGAGCACCTGTCCGACATCCATCATGGAAATATTGATTCCGTGCTTTCCAAGGCAGGTTCCAATAGCTCCGATGGTGCCCGGAGTGTCGATGTTGTATATAAGCAGCAGATGCCCTTCGAGAGCGGCTTCCAGCCGGAAGTCGTTGATCCTGACCATCCGTGCTTCTTTTTTGCCGAAGATCGTGCCTGCTACGAGGTTTTCACCCTCGGAAGTTTTGACGTGAATGCTTATGAGGTTAGTATAATCTTCGGCCTCACTCCTGATCGATTCCGTTACCCTTATATTCCTTTCCTTTATGTGGATGGGAACATTGACGAAATTGACCATATCGCCCAGTATGGGTGAGAGCATTCCCTTCAGGATCGAAATCGTGAGCGGCTGAATCTCGAGTGCCGAAGCATCGCCGACATACTCTATCGATACCTTCTGGATCGCGCCCTTGGTGATCTGGGTCAGAACGCAGCCCAGTTTCTCTGCAAGGGTGAGATAAGGGCGCAGCTTCGCGAGGATCGCGCCGTCGATGTTGGGAGCGTTCACGGAATTGCGGATGGTTCCGCGGGTGAGGAAATCTGCAACCTGGTCGGCGACGGCGATGGCCACGTTTTCCTGGGCTTCTTCGGTCGAAGCTCCCAGGTGCGGCGTGGCAATCACCTGCTCGAGTGTGAGCAGGGGGTTCTCAGTCGGCGGTTCCTTCGTGTACACATCCAGAGCGGCACCGGCGACAATGCCCTCCTTTATCGCTTCATAGAGGTCCTGCTCGTTGACTATTCCGCCCCGCGCGCAGTTTATGATGAATACGCCGTTTTTCATCTTGCGGAATGCTTCGGCGTTCAGAATGTTCCGGGTCTCGGCGGTCATGGGCGTGTGGACGGTGATGTAATCGGCCCTGGCGAAGAGTTCTTCCAGGGTGACGCCTTCTATTCCCAGGCTGTCTATAACTTCAGAGTTGATATACGGATCGAAGCCGATGACGTTCATCTTGAGGCCCTGGGCCCGATCGGCAACAACGCGTCCGATGCGTCCCACCCCGATAATGCCAAGGACTTTATTGAAGACTTCCTTTCCCTTGAAGCGTTTCTTTTCCCACTTACCCCCTTTTGTGGAAGCTGAAGCCTGGGGGATATTTCGGGTCAGGGCCAGTATCATCGCAATCGCGTGCTCGGCAGTCGTTATGACGTTTCCCTCGGGGGTGTTCATCACAACGATGCCGAGCTTGCTTGCGGCCTCGATATCGACGTTGTCCAGTCCTATCCCTGCCCGGCCGATCACTTTCAGGTTTTTGGCGTTGTCCAGAATATCGGCAGTGACTTTGGTCCCGCTCCGGATTACCAGAGCGTCGAACTCCTTTATGACTTCCCGAAATTCCTCATGGGTGAGCGTCGTATTCACTTCTACTTCGAAGCCGGGGACTTTCATCAATTTTTCGACACCGGTTTCGGAAAGATTATCACTGACAAGAATTTTCATTAATTCCTCCTATCCCCGCCGCCCTATTGCCCGGGTGCAGGCCGGACAATGATATCAAAAACAGGGCCCCTGAATTGATAACTCCCGCTAAAGCGGGAGTTGAGACCTGGAATCTCGCGCCAATAGAATTTAGAAAACAGTCTATCTTGCCCCATCGCGAGGAATAAGGCTAGCACTATCGGGGCTTTGGCGTCAAGAATCAAACAAATTCAGAGCCCGTTATTGATTTTTCGCCATCTTTTTCAATTCCTGGTCGATCGCGGTCTGGAAAGTCTCGAATGCAGGCCCCCCGGTAAAGACCATGCCGTTGATTATGAACGCAGGCGTTCTGTCCACTCCCGCCTGCACAACATCACTGAGATTCTTTTCCACCAAAGATTTGTATTTGGAATCCTGCAGGCACTGTTTGAAAGTGTCTTCCGACATACCCATTTCACCGGCCAGCTTGATCATGCTTTCGACGCTCAGGTCTTTTGCGGTAAAGAGTTTTTCCTGGTATTGCCAGAATTTGCCCTGGGCATCCGCGCAATGCGCGGCCTCGGCTGCTTTGAATGCATCTTTGTGGCGCTTCAGAGGATAATCTTTGAAATACCACCTGATTTTGTCGCCGTAGGTCTCCCTCACCTTTTTCACGACATCGTGGGTCGCACGACAGGCGGGACACTCGTAATCGGAAAATTCAACTATCGACACGGGGGCATCGGCCGGACCGAGCGTCGGGGCGCCCTGGACATCCACTTTCACATTGGGCGGCTGCGGATAGGGAATGTTCACCACCACGCCGTATTTCGGCTCAAGCGAATGGGCGTAGGCATTCAGTGCTTTCGCCCGTTTCTGTTGCTGCAAGAACTGCCGAACACGATCTCGGAGTTCCGCAATATTGCCTCTCCAATCCCTTACGCGGTCCGCATTTTCTTCCAGGTATTTGGCAATTTCCGCATCATCTATCGGGAACAGGTGCAACGGGGCGGCATCGTTCACAAAATCCTCTATGCTCTTGCCTTCGGCTTTGGCTTCCTTCTCGAGGATCGTATCGACAATAAGCTGGTTTAGTCTGTCTATCTTCATCCGGTATTCGTCTCTTCGCATTTCGACCAGCTTCGAACCCAGGAGCACCTCCAGACGCAGGTCCGTTATGGCCTCATCGCCGACTCTTGCAGCGACGCCGGATTCCGTGTTGCTGACGGGTTTCGCCTCATGCACCTCGGGAGGGTTCGAATAAGGAATCCATTGCGAAAAAAGAAGCAGGAACACAAGGGCAAGCGTCGATTGCTGCCAGAAAAGAGTTTTCCTGAAAGCCACCGCGAGCAGAATGGCTACAACCACTGCATTGGCTATGCAGAATACGCACGGCGCCTTCATTTCAATCATCGTCCAGATGAACGCCGCTTCAGCTCCAACGGCCGGTGCAACTACCCAGGGCACCCAATCCCGCCGGAAGAGGGCAAGCACGGTCACAACCGCGTAGAACGCTCCTCCCCAGATCCAAAACGGCACCTGAAACAGGCCCATTTCGGACGTATCCCTGCAGGCAGTCGTACAGAGAAACTGCAGGAACGAAATGTGATCTTTCATACCGACCAGCATGGAGATGATCAGTCCTGCCAGTCCAAGGAGCATTATAGTTATGCTTCTTCCTTCTTTTTCCGACATCGACACTTCTTCCTCTCTCTTGAGACTCTGAGTTCGGGGTGCTCTGAGAAAATATGAGCAGGTTGGGCAAATCTCAATATGCGCTTGCGAAGAGTTAAACCTGCGGACCCGCGAAGAATCCCACACGGCCGAATTCCGGCCGTTGTTCCATTACCGCTGGACTCCACTGTGCTCTCTGAGCATGTTATTCCCAATAAATCTGCCGTCGAGCACACTTTCCGTTCATTGATCACAGACGGCTGTTCACTGAATTATCTGATTTTTCCCGTAAACGGGTCTTTTTTCCTCTTGTCGAGTTCTCGGAGCGCAGCATTGAGCTCTTCAAGCTTCTGCGGGGAATCCAGTACATAGGCCTTCGCCTTTTTATAGTGCATGACTGCAAGTTCCCAGTTTGCCTTATGCGAATAGTAGCGACCAAGATGGAAGTGCGCCAGGCCGAGGTTGTTAACCTGTCCGTAGACCACCCCCAGTTGGTAATCCGCATCCGGAAACATCGGAGCGAGTTCTTCAAGTTTCAGCAAATGCTCCAGTGCTTCGTTTTTCTTTCCGAGGTCCTGGAGAACGAGGGCCAGTCTGTAATGTGCGATGGAGGCGGAAGGATCGAGAGTGAGCGCCGACTCCAGGGTCCTTTGCGCTTCAGCCGGTTTGCCGATCTTGTGGTAGGCGCCTCCCAGCGTACTCAGGACGAACGGACTGGAAGGCATCAAACGCGCCGCCTCCTGAAGCTGGTTCACCGCTTCGGCCCACATGCCCTGCCTGAGGTAAAAGCGGCCGAGTCCGAAAACCGCCGCCTTGTCGCCGTTTTTGATGCCCACCTTAAAGCGCTCTTCAGCCTTCGCGGGGTCGGTATGGTCCGCAATGAGGGCGGCCTGCATGAGCTGGAAATCGCCTGTCGCGGGGGCAGGGCGTTTTGAGGAGGCAGCCTTCTCCTTCTTGGCCATTTCAGCAAGGTACTGGACGCGTTCGCCAAGGGCGGGGTGAGTCGAAAGATAGCTCGGAATCCTGGAGGCCCCTGTCCATTTTTGCTGATCCATCTTGTGCATGACGGTGGCCATCTCGGATGGATCGTATCCTGCCGCGCAGAAATATCGGAATCCGAGTTGATCGGCTTCCATTTCAAATGCACGACTGTACTTGAGCGCAGCGCTCTGCCCGGCGGCCGCACTTCCGGCAACGAGGGCACCGGGTG
The DNA here is from genome assembly GCA_023416335.1 of Pseudomonadota bacterium. Next base: position 14,073 of record JAEZHY010000052.1, read on the forward strand.
CCGCCCCCCCGCCGCCCGCGGCGCCCATGAGGACTCCTGCAAGCAACCCGGCAAGGGATGCAACACTGATCACCTTTGCTTCATCCGCCTGTCGCTGGATATGCCTGGCCTGAATGTGCGCAGCCTCGTGAGAGAGGATACTGGCCAATTCCCCTTCCGAACTCATCAATTCGATCATACCGCGGAAAATGAAGATGTATCCGCCGGGAACTGCGAATGCGTTGGGGATGGCTTCGTCAATGACAAAAAACTGGTACTGGTATGTCGTCACACCGACTTCTTTGGCCACGCGGTTTCCGACACTCCGGACATATGTGAGCACTTCCCCGTCTTCGACCATGGGCATGACTTTACGGATCATTTCAAGGGTCTTGCGCCCGATTTCTTTCTCTTCGCTGAGGGTAAGCGCATGCGATTGCCCGGGAGGGATGACAAGGACAGAGGTGAACACAAAAACGATCAAAGCAGCGCAGACCGCCCTGATCCTCCTGCCGGAAAAAAGAAAAAGCGCCATCGGGATTACCTTGGTTTCTACCCGGGCCGAGCGACCGTACGGCGTCCATGGGACACCGCACTCCTTTCATACTAATCGTCGGTTCGGGCAAGGTCCGGAGATTCCTACTCGGAAAGCCCTTCGTTTGGTTCCTCTTCCCACCGGACTTGGGAAGCATCCGCCCACAGGCTTTCCAGATCATAGAAATGACGGATAGGCTCATAGAAGATGTGAATGATCACATCCCCGTAATCCATAAGAACCCAGTGACCTTCATGCTTGCCTTCCACACCGAGAGGCTTCAGCCCCCTCCCCCTGAGCCCGTCCTCCACATTGTCGGCGATTCCCTGCACCTGCCTGCTGGACTTACCGGTGCAAATTATAAAAAAATCGGCAAAGGACGAAAACCTTGAGACATCGAGAAGGACGAGGTCAAGCCCCATAAACCGGGACACCTCTTTCGCGCATATGACCGCTTTTTCCCTGCTGCTCATGATGGCCGGTGGGGTCGTAGTCCCCTTGCTTTGTTCCGGTGCTGAAGCTGTTCCCGAATTCGGCATTATTCCTTATTCCTCATTCCCGCCACTGTTGTAGAGATGATTTTCTTTAATATAACCCAATACGGAATCCGGAACCAGATAACGCAGGGAGGTCCCTTCTGCGGCAAACTCCCTTATGCGCGTCGAGGAAATATCAATTCGCGTATTTACAAGACAATAGACCGTCTTAAGCTCCGGATGAACAAATTTCCCCTCTCCCGGAACGGTTTCGAATCCATCCGACACCTTTCGGGACAGGAACGATCCGACGTCGCTTTCGCAGGGACCGAATCGGTTCAGAACGACAATATCGGTCAGCCGGAATATTTCCGAGAACTCGAACCAGGTATCCATCTCGAGAAATGCATCCAATCCGACCAGAAAAAAAAGCTCGGCTTCCGGCAACTCATCCTGGAGCTTGCGCAATGATTTCACTGTATACGATTTTCCCGGAATCCGACATTCAATATCGGATATCCGGAAGCGCGGGTTGCTCTCGATGGCCAGTTCGAGCATACGCCGACGATGCTCGAAGGGAAGAATTCTGTTTCCACCTTTGTGCGGAGGCACCGCGGCGGGAACGAACAGGACTTCTTCCAATGGAAGGTATTCCATGGTTTCTTCCGCCATTCTGAGGTGCCCAAGGTGAACCGGATCGAAAGTCCCCCCGAATATGCCCAGCCGCTTCCGCATCAGTTTCGGCTCCAGTCCCTTCAACTTCTCAGCTGGCCGTTCCCGAATGCGATGAACTTGGTCGTCGTGAGTTCCTCGACACCCATCGGTCCGAAAGCATGCAATCTGGATGTGGAAATACCGATTTCAGCCCCAAGGCCAAGCTGAAAACCGTCATTGAAGCGCGTCGAGGCATTCACGAGCACCAGCGACGACTGGACTTCCTGAATAAACCGGTGCGCTCTTTCGAAATTCTCCGTCACGATGGCTTCCGTGTGCTGCGAGCCGTATTTTGTAATGTGACGGATGGCCTCGTCCATATCCGGCACCACACGCACAGCCAAGATAAGATCGAGGTATTCCGCGTACCAGTCTTCTTCCGTAGCTGCCGCGCAATCGGGAATGAGCCCCCGGGTCTTTTCACATCCGCGGAGTTTGACTCCCTCAGCCCGAAACGCTTCCGCCACTGCGGGCAGGAACGTGCCGGCTATCTTTTCGTGCACGAGCAGAGTCTCCATAGCGTTGCAAACACCGGGCCGCTGCACCTTTGCGTTGATACAGATCTTCCGGGCCATATCGATATCGGCGTCCGAATCCACGAAAACGTGGCACACACCCTTGTAATGCTTTAAGACGGGCATGCGTGCATTTTTGGTTACAAACCGGATAAGATCTTCTCCGCCTCGCGGAATCATTACATCGACATATTCTTCGAGCCCGAGCAGGTCGAGTACGGCCTCACGGTCCGTGGTGCCGACCAGTTGGACTGCATCTTCCGGAAGTCCCGCCTCTTTGAGTGCATCTCTCAGGATCTCTGCCAGCCTTGTATTGGAATGAAAGGCTTCCGATCCGCCCCGCAATATGACGGCATTCCCGGCCTTGATGCAGAGGGCGGCGGCATCCACCGTCACATTGGGTCTGGACTCGTATATGATTCCGATAACGCCGAGAGGGATGCGCATCTTTCCGACACGAAGACCGTTCGGCCTGGTCCACATCCCGGTCACTTCCCCGACCGGATCCGGGAGTGCTACCACTTCCCTGAGTCCGCTCACCATCTCGCTCAACACCTTATCGCTGATGGTAAGACGATCTATCTTGGCATCACCAAGCCCCTTGCGGGCCGAGTCTTCGACGTCCGTCCGATTGGCGGCCTGAATTGACTCTTTTGCGCGCTCCAGAGCCAAAGCCATTTTTTCAAGGGCTTCCCGCTTTTGCGTGCTGCCGGCCTTGGCCAGCAGGTGCGCGGCTTCACGAGCCCTGCGGCCCATCTCCAGAATCTCCTCACGCATCGCATTCCTCCATTTCCGGAATCCGGAATATTGTTGAGCCAACTCTCTCCAGTGGGCGATATATCAAACCTCGTGTGACTTCGTTCCCTACACGGCTGCCGCTATCCTTCATATACAAATATTCAAACCTGCAAAACTTCGCTGGTTCCCAAGCTCCGGCTTGGGAAGCCCAACGCGTTAAGCCTCAGCTTCAACGTCGCTAAGCAGGGAAACGGCGATTTCTGTTCACCGCTCACCGTTCACTGGTCACTGCTTTATGATCACTGCCCTTCACTCAAGAGGACAAAATTGTCCCTGTGTATCACCTCATCGGAATGTTTATAACCGATGAGCGTTTCTATTTCCTCACTGTGACGGCCTTTTATATTCTCGATTTCGCTCGATTTATAGTTCGAAAGTCCGATGCCGATCACATTGCCTTCCTTGTCCATGCATCGAACGGGAGCGCCCACCCCGAAGTTTCCCCGAACCGAGCGAATGCCTATGGGGAGGAGCGACCTGCCGCCTTTTTGCAGCGCATTGACCGCCCCTTCATCGAGGGTAAGGTCTCCCACGGGCTTCGGCAGGTTCGCAAGCCAGACCTTCTTTCCCTGATAGGCGCGTTCCTTCGGAAGGAAAAGGGTACCGAGAGGCTCGCCGTCAAAGAGCCGAAGGAGAACGTCGCGCTGCTTCCCGGGAGCAATGATCATCGGGATGCCCGACGCCAGGCACTTCTTTGCTGCGTTCAGCTTACTGAGCATTCCGCCCGTTCCGACCGAACCCGGTGCGGGTGTGGCACATGCGAGTATCTTGGAGTCCAGGCGCGTAACCAGGGGGATCAGTTTGGCGGTTTCATTCAGGCGGGGATCGCAGTCATAGAGTCCGTTCGTATCGGTTAGATTCACGACCAGATCGGCACCGACGAGTCCCGCTATGAGCGCGGACAACTGATCGTTGTCGCCGAACTTGATTTCTTCGACGACCACGGTGTCATTTTCATTGATGATCGGCAGAATTCCCCACGAAAGGAGCGTTTCCAGCGTATTGCGGGCGTTCAGGTAGCGATGGCGGTGTGCAAGGTCCTCGCTCGTCAGAAGCACCTGGGCTACGAGCAGATCATACTTGCCGAAAGCAGCCTCCCATGCTTCCATCAAAACACCCTGCCCCACTGCGGCGGCAGCCTGTTTTTGCGGTATGGTGCGCGGGCGTTCTGTGAGCCCCATCCGGCGCATGCCGGATGCTACCGCTCCGGAAGAAACGACGAGAACTTCAAGTCTGCGAGCACACCTGTCCCGAAGTTCGGCGATCTGATCGCTAAGGCGATGAACCATGACAGGGTTCAGGCCCTTCGGACCGGTCAGCACCGCACTGCCGACCTTGATGAGAAGACGCCGACACCGACCCAAAACTTCTGCTCGCTCCTGCAGCTCTTGCATTGGTAAAAGGGGCTCCTTATAGGATGTCATATAAAGCTTCCAACCGGCACGGTTTCTTTCACGGAACCGATGCATTGCATCAAACGGCTTATCTGACCAAAGTCTGAGTCCACCTGTTTCGTACGAACTCGCCTGAATTCAAAGAATTAGTCCTGTGATGCCGAACCTGAAAACCGAATTTTTTATCATATTCTCAAAACACGCTTTTTACAATGAGGTCAAGGAAATTGCATGTTCCTGGGGGAGATTCCCACGTCTTTCGGACATAGAGGCTCGCCGGGCGATCCGGATTGCGACTGAAAGAGCAACCGCAAGCTCTGCCGACAAATAAAATCATTGGAGGAAAAGATGCGAATCCGACGGCAATTTTTATTAGTTCCGGCTCTACTGGCTTGCCTCTGCTTCTGCGTAAATGCATACGCCCAGTCGCAGAAATTCGTGGTCCTCCCGTTTAACAACCTGGGAATGCACTGCATAGATAACGGTTATTCCCTGTTCTCTCTTCTGCCGCCTTTCAATGTCCTGCATGCCCAGACAATCCAGGTAGGGCCCGTACCGATCGTGCTCTCTCAGGGCAGAATCAGTATGAGCCTCAGGGCAACGGCAGACCCGACCGGTTCCATCAATTCCTACAGCAATGGCAAATCGGATTTCTGGCAGAACGTGCTCTCCCTCTTTGGGGTCACTCTTCCCGGAGAAGACGGAATAACCGGGTGCAAGATGCCCGGCCTTCAGAATGCATGGGTGCCGCTGACCTATGAGGTCAAAAAGAACTGGTTTGCCGCAAACGGCATCCCGATAACCCCGGTTGACGATGCAGGGAACTTCAACCCTTTTCCTTTGATGACGGTAGCCGCATTCGATGTCACCAACGGCGCTCAGCTCGCATCCACCCCGGTGGTTTTGCCGGTTTCGTCGGAGGCCCATTGCGATGTGTGCCATGAGACCGGGAGCGACGGAGCGTCACCTGGATTTCACGGGGTGGAAAAGTGGAGCACCGCATCAGATGTCAATCTGCGCACCCGCGAGAATATACTCACCCTGCATGACGCACTCAACGGTACCAGGCTGGTCAAGCAGGAACCGGTGCTTTGCGACGACTGTCATTACTCTCCGGCCCTGGACCTCAAAGGAACCGGCCCGACCGGGTCGCAGATCAATCCGGCAACCGGTCAGTCCTATTCCTGGACTTCCCGCGCGATCCACCGTCACCACGGGTCACCCCAACTCAACGGAGTTCCCATTCCGGATGAGGGCGTGAATACGTGCTACTATTGCCATCCAGGCCCAGTTACACAATGCCTGCGCGGTGCGATGGCAAACGCCGGGATTATATGCCAGAACTGCCATGGCGGTCTCCTTGGAGTGGCAAATCCGGCCAGGCAGCCCTGGATCGACACGCCCAAGTGCCAGTCCTGCCATACCGGTAATGCATTCGACCACATAGGGGGCGAGTTAATCGGGAGAATAGCGCACTCCGGAGGGGTAAATCTGGCCGTTCCGATCATTGCGCCAAGCGGACAGTTCTCGGAAAGCCCGGACTGCGCCAATCTCGGCAAATTCCTGCTCTTCAGGGACAGCATGGGGCATGCAGGTTCGAGTGTGGTCCCCATGGTGGCATGTTCAGCCTGCCACGGAAGTCCGCATGCGGAATGGCCGACGACCAATCCGCAGGCCAACGACAATCTGACTCCGGCCTTCATTCAGGGGTATTCCGCAACCATAACGGAGTGCTCGGTCTGTCATGGAGAAGGCTACATTGCACCGCCCGGGAAGGAACTCGGCGGCCCGCACGGCATACACACCGTCAACAGCCCGGACTGGTGCGGCGTCGGCCCGGTAGACCATAAGGTATATCTTGCAAAGAACCCCTATTCCCTCTACCAATGCCAGGGGTGCCACGGATTGTCGCTCGAAGGCACTCCGCTTTCCCGCGTAAGGACGGATCGCATGTTCATGACCGGCCCCATGATGAACAACATGCTCACGATCCGCAAGGGTACGATGATCAGCTGTAACCAATGCCACGTGTCGCCGATCCAGAATTGATCTGCGAGAGCGCTGTAAATTGTCGGAAAGCTCGGCTTCGCAGTCCCATTGACAATCCGGAAGCGTTAAACTTCTTCGTTGCGGCACGGTTTCCTGACCGTGCCGCCTCCCCGGGCACCATTCTCCCTTACTCGAAAACTGTTCCCTAAATCCTCTATTTCCAGTAAAGAAAACTCAGCTGTGAGAAGCCGGCCCGGATGAGTATATGCATCCGCTCGGCAGCGCACCATTGAAGAAACTCAAAGGAGCACCCATGGAAAAGACAAGGTTCGAGCGTGGACTGGAGAAATTGAAAGAGGTCGACGGTGAGGCGGGCGAGCGCGTGATGGAGAGCCTCAAAGACATTGCTCCCGATCTGGCCCGCTATGTTATCGAATTCCCGTTCGGCGATGTATACAGCAGGCCGGGCCTGGACCTGAAGTCCCGCGAGATAGCCACGGTTGCCGCTCTTACTGCCCTGGGAAATGCGCAGCCTCAACTCAAGGTCCATATTCAAGGAGCGCTCAACGTTGGATGCACTCGGCAGGAAATTGTGGAAGTTATCATCCAGATGGCCGTCTACGCCGGCTTTCCGGCGGCACTCAATGGAATCTTTGCCGCGAAGGAGGTCTTTAAAGAACGGGACGAAAAAGGCCTGAGCTGATCGCAATCAGCTAAAATTGGAGAAAGTGGTTCGGAATAGAGATATACTGTCGAGGTCTATAGCCCTCAAATCCCTTACGGCAACGTGAAAAATGATCCGAATCGAAAATCTCACAAAACGCTATAAAAGCCTGGAAGCCCTCAAGGGGGTCAGCCTGCAGGTCAATGAGGGCGAACTCTTTGCTTACCTGGGGCCGAACGGATCTGGTAAAACCACGACAATTAAAATCCTGACAGGGCTCGCTGCAGCATCTTCCGGGCGTGCATGGCTCCACGGTTTCGAAGTCGAAAAGGAAAGCCTGCAGGCAAAGAGGCAATGCGGGGTTGTTCCTCAAAACATCAACCTCGATCACGAACTCACTGTGGTCGAAAATCTGCATTTGCACGGCAAGCTCTTTCAGATGCCCAGGAAGGAGCGTGAGGAACGCATTTCGGAGTTGCTCGGGTACGTGGAAGTGGCCGACAGGCAGGATAGCCCCGTTAAATCTCTGTCGGGCGGAATGAGAAGGCGGGTGATGATCGCCCGCGCGCTCATGCATTCCCCCAGGATCCTTTTCCTTGACGAACCCACAGCGGGGCTCGATCCGGCCATTCGGCGCCGGATCTGGTCGCTCGTCAAGAAGATCCAGCAAAACGGAACGACAATTTTTCTCACAACTCACTATATAGAAGAAGCGGAATTTCTGGCCGACCGTGTGGCGTTCCTGGATGAAGGAACCATAGTGGCGGCGGTCGATACGCCGCAGAACCTCATGGCCGGTTTGGGGGCCTGGGCACTGGACAGCATGGTGAACGGCGGAATGCAGACCCTCTATTTCAAGGACCGTGAGCAGGCAAACAGGCATATTGCCGGGCACGAGGGAGGATTCTCCCTGAGGAGGGTCAATCTGGAAGACGTATTCATCTCGGTGACGGGAAAGAGGGTCTCAGCATGAGGGGCATGCTGGCGATATACCAACGGGAGATCCTGATTCTTAAGAAAAGGTTCTTCCGACAGCTGGCTTCCATGTCGGTCAGCCCCATTCTTTACCTCACGGCTTTCGGGCTCGGTATGGGAAAAGGCGTCCAGGTAAACGGGCATTCGTACCTGGAGTTCCTGATACCCGGCCTCGTAGCAATGAACAGCATGATCCAGGCTTTTGCGATAGCAAGCGAAATCAATATCGCCCGCTTTTACTGGCATGTATTCGAGGAATTTCAGGCGGCGCCGATCCGCAACATCGCATACGTGACGGGCGAAGTGCTGGCGGGAATTACCCGGGCGATCTTTTCCGTTGTCATAATCCTCGTTATTGCACTTCTGTCCGGGATCAGCCTTTCATACAACCTTTATTTCTGGCTTGCAGTGGTGCTCAACAGTTTCGTTTTCGCATCGCTGGCAGTCGGACTGGCCATGCTCGTCAAATCTCATTCCGATCAGGCCCTGCTCACGAATTTCTTTATCACCCCCATGGCCTTTCTCGGCGGAACGTTTTTTCCGGTAGACCGAATGCCCGAATGGGTGCAGCAGATTTTGCACTTCCTGCCGCTCACGCATGCATCCAGGGCAATCCGGGCAGCTGCTTTCAATGAGCCCGCAGACCCCTTCTCCTATGCAATTCTCGCTGTATTGGGGGCGATTCTTTTCGTCCTTGCCTTCCACTGGGTAAACCGCGCCCGGGAGTAACACCTTTTCAAACGGGACAAAATAAAAAATCCGGAATCGACGATTATCAACCGTGAAAGCCGGATCGTAGCGCCTTGTTCGGTTTTTCGAAATCAGCCGGCCTTTATTTCCCTTTTCCAGAAGACGAGTACACCGTCTTTGCCAAAAGACGCCTGGACGAGTTCCCACCCCTGCCTGCCGCCTTCGTTGAGCAGTCCTTCCATTCTCTTCAGCTGCTCGGAAGGTATCAACTCGAGGTTACAGCTTCCCTCCCGGGAGCAGAAATAAACCATCTCACGGAATGCCTCGGCCGGATGCAAAGTCACTTTATACTCGAAAAGAACCATTTTTGCGCTCCTGACACTCATTCAAGTTCAAAGCAGGGTCCCCGAAGGTTACATCTTTCGCATTCTTATTCAGATCAGGCATTGAGGATGCGATACGAAACAGCGAAAAGGTTCAAGGGGCAAGGCAACCTTGTTTCGAACAAATGCCGCCTCGATCCCCTTCACCAGAAATTATAACAGCTCCGCGCAGTTTTTCTCGGTAAAGTTGAATAATTTTGGAGGTCGCAGGACGGCGCATCATCCCCGCGGTGCGAGAGTCCGACGGAAGCGATCCGAAAATATAATTCCGCCTGCCGCCGTCATTGCGGCAGGCGAAACGGGATACTATCAGGGCAGGTTCCAGTATGGATACGCCCTTTTTGCCCATTCACTTCCGGGGTAATCTTCCTGCAGCTTTTGGTAGGCCTTTTTGAGGTGGTCCGGCTGATGCGTATTCTTATACTGTGCAACCCCGCGGAAGAACATCGCTTCAGGCGCTGAACCCGTATAGGAATATTCCGAAACAACCTGTTCGAAGCACTCGATCGCTTCTTTCAGCTGGTCCCTGCAGAAATAAGCTTTGCCCATACCCAGGAGCAGTGTGGAAATGAGTTCAACCGGTCCGAGAAATCCTGTTATCCTGTGATGTTCGATCCCTTTAGCATCGACCACCAGCAAACTTGGGGTCCATTTGACGCGATAATCGGTTGCATAAGGTTCGGCATTGGAACGCAACTGAAGAGGAATAAACTTACTCTGAACAAATTCTATGACTTTTTTATTAGGATACGTAACTGCATCCATAGTCTGACAGCCAATTCACTGGGGATTGTAAAAATCCAGAAAAACGAACTTCCCCTCCGATTCCGCCTGGGACAGCGCCTCCTTGTAATCAAGCACCCACTCGATCTTATCCGCCATAATTATCTCCTTTTGATAGTCATCTCTGAAATGGAAAAGGTGTCGGTAGCTTACACAATGCAAATAATAAGGCGGACGTAAGGAGATTCAAGAATGCGGGCCAAAACTGATGATACTATTTGGGAATAATACTCATTAACCAAGACCTAAAAGCCGGCCGCGGTGAGCTGACAAAAAACCGGGATTCACTGCTACTTGAATCCATTTTGAGTCGGGTGGGCCCGGAACTGTTTCCGGGTGCGGAGCACAAGAGGTTTCCGATGGAGGTGCCGAGAAAGTGACAGGGGACGTATCTGAACCATCCGGCCTGTCGGGACGGGGTTCCCAAGGAGGAGTGGCTGTTGCCCAAATGGAGAAATAGCTGCCTTGGCGGGCATTTTGCGATCGAGACCCCCAACCCATCATCCCGGCGGCGCTTTTGAGCCGGGATCCAGATTTTTTAAGGTGTTTAATTTACAATCAATCTGCCACAAAGCCTGGATTTCGGTGTCCACCGGAATGACGAAATCGTGTCCGGTACGCAATCTGAAGCTACCGCGGAGATTTGGGCAACAGCCCCAGACCTTGGGAACTAGCGAAAGGCTGAGAGGCTGTTGCCCGAACGGATACGAACCTGATTCCAAGGCATTTTTCAACAGAGCCTCAATCCCGTCATCCCGGCAGTGCCTTTGAGCCGGGATCCAGGGTTTTTAAGGCCTCGAATTCACGATTTATCTGCCCCAAAGCCTGGATTTCGGTGTGAACTTGTCCTGATCGAAGAGAAGGGCCGGAATGACGAATTCGTGTCCGGTACACAATCTGAAGCTACCGCGGAGATTTGGGCAACAGCCCCAGACCTTGGGAACCAGCGAAAAAAATGGCGCAGCAGGAAGCCACGCCATTATTCTCATCGTAGGTAGTAAGGACTTTGGGTCGAAGCTATTTTCTACCCTTTTGCCTTTTTCTTCATTGCCTGGGCATGGGGAACGGCCTTGGCGCCCGCGCCTTTCTTCTTGGCCGTTTTGGCATTTTCCACCTTGGATTTGGCGGGCTTGAGATCGGCATTCCTGCCGCCTTTGGCTGCCGACCTGACTACTTTTGCTTCAACGGACTTGCTGCTCGCCGTCGTTAATTTTCCCGCCTGGCCCTTTCCTGCGGCATGCTTTGCAGAACCCTTCGCAGCGGCGACGGATCCAGTCTCTTTCGTCGCCTTCCTGCCTGGCGTCACGGAGACCTTTCGCAGAGCCGTACCCTTTGACGATCTGACCACGGCATGAACCGACCGGACTCTCGCTTTCTTCGACCGCGACTTCATAACTGCAACGCGCCCCGCCTTTTTCTTCGGAAGCGGCGCAATTTCAGCAGGACCTTCCGAGCCTGAGGCTACCTTAACCTCGGAATGAGGCGCACCGCACTCGCGAAAACCGGCTTCGATCAGCTTTTCGGTTTCGGACAGTCTTATCCACGGGGTCCTCGCTCCCATAACGACGGCGAGGATCCTCGTGCCGTTCCGCCTGGCCGTAGCGGATATGTTGTATCCGGATGCGCAGACAAAACCCGTTTTCAGCCCATCGACACCGGGACATTTTCCCAGGAGACGGTTCGCATTGTGGTGGGTGCTCCTGCCGTAGGTATATCCCTGCATCGAGTGTATCGTCAGGGATTCCGGGAATCTCCGAAGGTATGCCGTCGAGAGTTTCGCTATATCGCGCGCGGTTGTGACCTGGCCGGGGGCCGGCAGTCCGTTGGGTGTCATGAACCGGGAATTGGTCATTCCGAGTTCCTGGGCCTTGGCATTCATTCTCTTTACAAACCGGTCGACACTCCCGCTGAGGTGCTCTGCAGCGGCAACACAGGCGTCGTTACCGGAAACAACAGCCATTCCTTTTATGAGTTCTTCGAGCGTGACTCGCGTCCCACTCCTCAGTCCCATCCGCGAACCGCCGGTGGATGCCGCTCTGCCGCTGACCTCCACCTTGTCCGAAAGATGCACCTGCCCTTCCTTGACGGCTTCGAATATCAGATACAGTGAAAGAATTTTGGTGATCGAGGCAGGCGGTATGGGCGAATCTGCATTCTGTTCAAAGAGGATGCTCCCGTTTTCCATATCGATGAGAATCGCAGAACGCGCGTTGACGCGCGATGAGACCCTTGCCTGGGAAACCTGGGGGAGGAAAACAAGAAGGGAAAGAAGGAGAACGCACACAATCAGCTGTTTGCGCTGCATCAAAATAACTCTCCTCTTTGGCTGTCCCGCTCTCCGGCGAAACTGAAAAAGCACGAACCAAGGCCGCTGCCTGAAACCGACAGGCGAACCATACTGCAAAATTCCGAAGTACGTGTATCTATGAAGATGTACGCGTTATTTGTCAACCGAAATTATTCAATTTCTTTTGTAAAAACGTCACTTGTCAACGAATTCCAATGCGAACAAGTATTCTTTGCAAAATGAGCTGTTCTTTTGATATAAACGTCGCCAGCCTTTCGTTTTCGAAAAATTAACCAGAAGGGACACACTGACATGTTCGGCCGGATAATGGATTTTCTTTCCAGAGATATGGCGATGGACCTTGGCACCGCCAATACGCTCATATATGTGAAAGGCAAAGGTATCGTTCTCGACGAACCCTCCATGGTTGCATTGGAAAAGGAATCGGGCAAAGTCATCGCGGTAGGCAGGGAAGCAAAGAGCCTCGCCGGCCGTCACAGCCGCAGCACTATAATTTCGAGGCCTCTTCGCGACGGAGTCATT
>JAEZHY010000085.1 GCA_023416335.1 Pseudomonadota bacterium
CCATAAAAATCTATGTACGATTGAACGGGTGTCAATTTTGAGAGAGGCAGGCGGGATTGACTATCTCCGCTGAAGCCCCTATGAAGAGGGAAATTCAAAGTTGGATAAACTATGGAAAAGAACTCGCGGAGAGCGCGCCTGAAAGCCTTCAGGCGTTTTACGACGAACGTGTGGCACAGTTTCCTGCGGAAGCGCTGTCAGGGGCTTGCGTCGGAAATCGGCTTCTGGTCGTTCTATTCCATTTTTCCCCTGATTACTTTCGTAGTGGCCATCTCAAGTTTTTTCCCGTTTGCCGAAAACCCGGATAAAGTGCTCAACGCCGCCAACAAGCTGCTTCCGTTCAACGTCCAGGAAGTTGTCGGGCCCGTGGTGACAAGAATTTTGTCCCAGCCCAACTACCTGCTTGCAGGCGCGACCCTGCTGCTTGCGATGTGGGCCGCCTCCCGTGCCGTATCCAGCCTCACCGCGGCTTTGAACGACATCTACGGAGTGGTGGAGACCCGGCCTTATTGGAAAAGAAAGGTGATCGCGCTCCTCATGGTGGCAATACTGACCCTCATCTATATACTTGCTTTCATGTTCCTGGTCGTCGGGCCGATAATACTCAACTTCCTGAGCGAAAACATAGCGCATGTCCACTCTTACTGGCCTTTGATCAAGGCCCTGCGCCTCGGCATTATAATGGTCGCGCTGTTTATCGGCTTTCTGGTTATGTATGCACTCGGGCCGAACATGAGAAGAAATGGGAAGAAGATCGTGCCGGGCGCTCTCGTTTCGAGCATCGGCTGGTTCGTCGTTTCGTGGGCGTTCGGGTACTACATTTCCAACATTGCGAGGGTCGGCAGGATATACGGCCCGCTTGGCGCGGTCATCGTCATGCTCACCTGGCTGTACCTGATCAGTCTCATCATACTGGTCGGCGCGCTGGTGAACAGGGAAATGATGAACAGGGCGTAAGGGCGGCTTTCAGCTCAGTTCCAGGCGTCCCGGCCGGGAAGAGCGCCCTCTGCCGGTCCGGAAAACCTGGGCCATAAGAGCGATACCGAGGAGCAGGAAGAGAGAATCACGGATGATGTACCACGTGGTGTGCGGGGCACCGGTGACTTTAGTGGAAAAGCAGCCGCAGTGCACATCCAGCCCGCGGGCGACATTGTAGATAAGCGCGGAAAAAAACACGAGGAGCAGCACGTTTGCAAGTGCCGCCGCGCCCGGAAGGAAGATCCCGGCGATGATGAAGACCCCCAGAACGGCTTCGAGCCAGGGAAGGGCGATCGCAACGATATTGATCAGATTATCGGGCAATATCTGGTAGTTGTGGATGATTTGGGCAAAGTCGCCCGGATGCAGAATCTTGTCCACGCTTGCCGCAATAAAGACGGCCCCCAGGGCCAGTCGAGTGCACAGGAAAATCAGGGAACGCAGTCTCATTTTATAATATCCGTACCTTTTCCTGGAATTCCGTTTCCGCAGGAGAGGCCGCAAAATACGTTGCCGTCCCCGCACTTGCCGGTCTCGAACTGCAGCACCGGATGATCTATCCCGAAGTGTTCCATGAGCTTTGTCTTCAGGCTGCTGCTCAGTTCGTCTATCTTGCTCAGGGTCTGGTCCGGAACGACCACGTGGCAGGAGAAGGCGACGCTGGAAGAGCAAAGATTCCATGCATGCAGATAGTGAACGTTTTTAATTCCGGGCATGCTCTCCATGAAGTTCTTTATTCTGTGCAGGTCGAGTCCCGCAGGCGTCCCGTTCATGAGGATGCAGACGGCTTCCTTCAGGATGATCCAGCAGTTCCTGATTATAAAGACTGCTATCAGGACCGAAAGGGCGGGGTCCAGCCAGTACCATGGTTTGTATATGAGGACAATGCCGTTTACGATCACCACCACGGAGGTGAAGAGATCGCCGAGCATATGCAGGAAGGCGCCTCTAATGTTCAGGTTGTGCCCGGCATCGTGGTGGAGCAGCCAGGCCGAGAATCCGTTCCCGACCACTCCCACTGCGGCCGCAATGATGACGATATTTGCGAGAACCGCTTCGGGATGGAATATCCTGTTGAAAGCCTCATAGAGAATAAAGCCGGAAACGCCGAACAGGATCAGTACGTTCAGGGCCGCAGCCAGGATCTCGGCCCGGCGGTATCCAAAGGTAAAATCCTCAGATGCTCCCCGTTTCGCAATCCGGTTTGCAATGTAGGCGATGAGGACCGCCGTGAAATCGCTGAAATTATGAGCGGCGTCGGAAATCAGCGCGATGCTGTGGGCCTGGATCCCTCCAACAACCTGTGCGGCCGGAATGATGAGGTTGAGGCCGAGCGTTATCAAAAGCCTGGGGCCGCTTGTTTCCGGAATGGCCCCGTGGCCGTGCGCGCAGCCTCCGTGGCCTGACCGGCAGCTCTGTTCGGCGTCGGAACGAACGTGACTGCAGCACTGGGAATGCACTTGCGCATTCTCCGAAATATCATGACCCATCAGATCGGAATCTCCGGTGGAACCGTACAACCGTCCATTCACATCGAGTGGTAGACGCTCTTTACTTTCCATCGCTCGATGTACAACGGCCGGCCAAGCTTATCGGGTTTTATCCATAAGGTACAAACCGCCAATTAACAAAACACATTATAAACCATCGGAATGAAAATGGCTCACCGCAGGCTCTAAATTATTTCTTTGTTTGCTGCGAAGAGGCGGCAAGAAGCCACATTTTGAGCTTATTTCTGGGTGGGACCGTCCCGCACGATGCGGTTTTGCCGTTTATCAGCAGGGCGGGAACCCCCATTACGCCGTATCGCGCTATCTCCCTCATGTCGGTCACATGTTCCAGGGAAGCGGATATATTCAGTTCGGTCAAGACTTCCATGACCGTTTGTTCAAGGTTGTTGCACTGGGCGCACCCGGCTCCGAGCACCTTGATTTCGAGCCCTTCCGAAACGGCCTCCGTAAAGGGTTGCCCGAGAGATTTGCGGAATTCGCGGATAAAAGCCTTCGCGTACTCTTCCCTGGCAGACTGCGGGATGTAATTGCTCTTCGCGAGGACTTCGAGCATGGCCCGGCCGATTTCTTCGTCCGTTCGGTCGCGATAGTCTCCGCTCAACTGCGAGATAACCTGCCTGAGGCCCGTGATGCTTATCGGATGCTTTCCCACTGTAATGCGCGTGATGTCCTGTTCTGCCATATGCTCTCCACACTACTGCCTTACAATTTCTTGTTTTTTGAGCAAGATTTTCATGTTGCCGGTTCTGTAAATCGTTTGACATCAGCCTCTTAGGCGCACCCGGAGCCGAGGAGAACCGAACGGCACTTTCGTGTGTTTCGTACTCGTACCGCTCATCCCAAAGCGATGGGTTACGCTCCAAGACTGTGTCGTAACCGACCGGGGTTGGGTTGGCTTTCATCGCCAGCACGACACAGTCTCTCCGCTCCACCCATCCTACGACCTTATCTTATTTTTTTCATTCGTGATTTTCGTACTACTATCGGTCGTTTTCTTGTTTTTTGAACAAGATTTTTTATGCTGCCGGTTCTTAACTCGTTTAATATCAATCTCTTAGGTACACTTTAGGCCGAGGAGAACCGAACGGCGCGGGTGGCCCAGGCAACAGGCTTTAACGTTGCCTGGGTCCGGAGGACAAGAGGCTTCGCGTAGAATTACCAGTCCCTCTTGCCTGCGGCACGGGCAACCAAAACCACGTTGC
>JAEZHY010000094.1 GCA_023416335.1 Pseudomonadota bacterium
GGCTGAAGCAGAAACACCTGCCAAACCGACCGGCGCAGCAACTGAGAGAGCCAAAAAAGTCAGGGGACGGTTTACCCCGAAGGCAGCCAGTAAGCATTTTAGAGAAGGCCGATACTGCGAAAGCGTATCGGCCTTTTTTTTCGAAAAGGTGGGGTCCTCGTATTAAGCAGCTTTCCCTTTATTCTCAGGATATCACAGATCCTGAAATTGGGGCTCTACGCAACTCATTTTCAGCGCCTTAATCGGGTTCGGGCTCCCGACGAAGCGCATTCCCTACCTTTTTCATTTGGGAACTCAAGAAAGGATTTCAGTTGTGATTACCGGTGTTTTGATTCCCTAGTTCGCCCGACTGTACTTCTACCGGATTTCAATCAGCTCCTGACTACCAGAGGACGCATCATGTCGTGTTCTTCGTGATCGAGAATGTGACAGTGCCATACGTACTCGTTCACTGTTGTCTGCCCTGCGCCGAGGCTCACCTTCAGGTTCGGACTGGGGCACGACGGGACTGTGAAATAGTTTTTCACATCGGGCAGAGTGTAGTTCGCAATAACGGTCGTGCACTCCCCGGGATTCATCCTGACGGTTTCCTTGAAACCAAGCTCGTTGTCTTCAGGTGCCCTAGCAGTTCCGTAGACAACCGGCTTGCCTCCCATCAGCTTGAACGGCTGCCGTGACAGGACCTGCCAGTTTGTAAGATGGGTATGGATCGGGTGCGTGTCCCCGGTCATGTTGAAAATCTGCCAGACTTCCGTAGCCCCGGCATCTACGACCTCGGTTGCCGGATCCATGTACCCCCTGCCAAGGGTTCCGGCTCTGAGGGCCTTCGTGGTGCCGAGGAGCTGGAGGAGCCTGCCCCAATCATCGAAGGTTTCATTCAAGGTCAACTGTCTCACTATTGAACCCGGCGGAATGGGTGTAGGAACACCCGGGGTCTGTTTGACAAGTTTGAGCGCAGCCTGATCGTCAGGGAGGGTGGTCGGCATGGCATAAGCTCCGGGATTCAGCCATCCCGCGGGTGGCTGAATGACACGGACTTTGAGGATCTGCCTGGTGTCGGGGCCTACCGGATTGCCGTTGGCATCGACTCCGCCTATGTGGTCATTGAGCGGATCGCCCATTGGGAAGGGAGCCGGAGCGTCGTTGTAGAATATGATCTCCGTACCGACCGGATAAGCGTTGAAGTCTATAATGACGTCGGCGCGTTCGGCCGGGGCAAGCAGAAGATTGCCCGTCATCGTCAACATACTCACGGCTTTGGCGGGAGGGAGGGTTACAGGCTTCGGCAGGAAACCGCCCTCGCTTCCGATTTGCACCATCGATGGCCCCGGATAGTTATTCGGGAAATTGGTGGCGGGGTCGAGGTTTATGGCATCTGGGTTGGTCGGGTCCGCTTCGAACAGCGAAATGTTCAGGAATCTCGCCTGGCACGCATTGAGCATACGGAAGCGGTACGCCTGCGGATAGACTTCGAGCACAGGGAAGACGGTACCGTTGCAGAGCATCGTATCGCCGAACATTTCCGGAACGCACGAAGGATCGGGGATAGTCGGGTACTTCGCGCCGGCGCGGAGCCTCCACCTTGCCGGATCGTAGACATGCGGATACCAAAGGCTTCCTATACCCTGAACCCTCGAAGGCATTATCGAAAACCACGTCGGATCGTAAGCCGATGAACTGGGAGTCGAGGTCGCCGCGGACACAAAAATTTTGTCCTGCCAGACCAGCGGAATGCCGTACTGGAAATCTGTAAAGAACTGTGTACGCTGCTCCTCGTCGGAAGTGAGCACGTATGCGGTGGCGATACCCGCATACGCATTGGTTCGCGTTGTATCGTGAGAGTGGTCATGATACCACATGAGCCTGGCGCTCTGAGCGTTGGTGTACCAGAAATCCGCCTCGCCGGGGGCGGCCTGGTTGGCAGCCTTCACGTCCGGACTTACTCCAACTGCATTCTGCACAATGGCGTCGTTCACAAAAGACGGGCCCTTTACACCGTAAGGATCATACCACGCACCCGGCACGCCGTCGCTCAGCCAGGGAGTGAACCCGCCGTGGAGATGTGTTACGACCCGGTTGGCTCCGTGAGCCATGACATCCATGAAGAAAGAGGTCATGTCGGTCGGAACTATTGCATTCATATTGGGGTAGGACATGTCGCTGGGGGGAAGTTCGTTCTTGACCCTCAGCCTGCAGGGCCTGTCTTTTCTGGCGACAATGATCCCGCCGAGATGCTTCTGCACCCTGGATACCGTATCGAAGTAGCCCCAAAGATGCGTTGCGGGCAAATCTGGATGAAGCGTATCGGTAAACTCACCGACCGAGATTTTGTAATAATCTACCCCGGAACCGAATACCGGGTCTGCCTGCGGCGTCAACACAGGGATATCGGCGAGCCCGCGCAACGTCTGGGCCCATTTACGAAGCGGGCCGCTCTGGGAAAAAGCCATTGCCGAACGCAGTCCAAGTTTCAATGGGAGCAAGGCGGCCGCCCCGGTGAGTGCAGAATATTTCATAAACTGTCGTCTGGTTATCATTATACCCTCCTAATCTAATAACTCCTGATTTCTCCTCAGATTTGCATTTCAGCCAGGAAATTTTCCGGCAGATTCAACATTACGAACCTTACATGGATATTGCGCCCGCCGTGCGCTCAGCTAAACTTTTCTTTCTTCTCAGTGCGAAAAGACCGGCTGTCAGCCCTCCACCGAGCAGCATGAGTGAGGAGGGTTCCGGAGTGACGACCGAATTTATTTGGACATCACTCAGGTTATCGAACGCCAAAGCTCCGATGTCCAGGTTCAAGCCATTCTGATCCTGGAACGCTACATCCGGGCTGGAAACGGAAGCTATACCTTCACCAAAGGCGTATTCGGCAAATGGGTCAGCGTCATTGTAGGAAAATTCAATCATGTCGGCCGGTGGGTAGCCGGGCGGATAAAATGCTCCGGCACTTGCCCACACGCCAAATCCGGTAAGAAGGCCGGATTGGTAATTGAAAACATAGAGCGGATCGAGGAACTTATATGTTAAGCCGTCGATCGTTAAAGTCCCCTGGAGATCCGTGACGGCAGGATCGCCGCCGAAGGTCGCAAAATCAACCGTCGTAAAATTCCCAAACACATGGATCGAAAAATTGCTTTCTATCGGGGCGCCGGTAAGGGGGTCGATAGGTGAATTGATTGCCCCGGCAAAAGAACCGTGCCCGGTGATAGAGTAGTCAACGTACTCGGCCCCAGCAGGGCTCGCCTGCAGGCAAACAACTATGGCTGTAAACATAACGAAAAATAGCACCCCACGTCTCAGTAATGACTGCATTTTCAACCTCCCATTTTCTCCTCGCAGGAATTGTTTATAGGTTCTAAACCAACCACCAATGCCGAGGAT
>JAEZHY010000152.1 GCA_023416335.1 Pseudomonadota bacterium
ATATACATCGACACGGACCACCCCCAGAGGATGGAGATATAGCCCGTCAGAACCGGGGCCAGGATGCTGCCCACAGCGCTTCCAGTGTTCATTATTCCCGAGATCAGGCCGGATTTCCTGGGATGCATGTCCATGGGCAGGCTCCAGAAAGAAGGATAGTTGACCCCTGTCAGCATCATCGTCACCGTTATGAGACACACGGCTACGTAGGCATTGTCGGCCCGTGCGGCAAACCAGAGGGAAACGGCCATTCCGGGCAACCCCAGATAGATGAGAATCCGCCTGCTTTTCCAGGTGGGTACTCCCCGCTTTACGAGTGCGTCACAAATCCAGCCGGCGAAGTTTATGCTGAGAAAGGTGGCCAGCCAGGGAATGGCGGCAAAGAACCCCATCTTGATCAGGGCAAAACCGCGAGCCTGTACAAGGTAGGTGGGGAGCCAGTTGAGAAACAGCCAGAACGTATATGTGAAGCAAAAATAGGATGCCGTCAGGCCCCAGACCGCCGTCGACCGCAGTGGAGCATCAACTGCCTCCAGGTTTTCATCCTCAGCGCCGGCATTGATTTCCGCAAGCTCCTCTGCGCTCACTCCCTTGTGCTCGGACGGGCTTGCCTTGCTGTATGCCATCCAGACGGCGCTCCAAAGCAAGCCGACGGCCGCGAAGCTGTAGAATACGGCCTGCCAGCCGTACGCGCTCATTATCCAGACCGACAAAGGCGTGGCGATTAACGGTCCGGCCGCAATGGCCGAGAGATTGAGTCCCTGGAACCTCGCCCGGGCCTTCCTCGGGAGCCATTGCGCAAGCACACTCGTTTCGGCGGGAAAACTTACACCTTCGGCCAGACCCAATGCGGTCCGCGCGCAATACATGGAAGCCGGGGTCAACGCAAACGGAGTGAGCAGGGTGCAGAGGGACCACAACACGCTGCCGATTCCGAGGATCCCGCGTCCCCCATATTTATCGGCGATCATGCCGCCGGGGACCTGCGTGATCATGTAACCCACCCCGAACATCGACATCGCCACTCCCATGATGCCGATATCCCACCCAAGCTCCTTCATCATCTCCGGAGCCACAACCGAAATGTTTACCCTCACGAAGTAGACAATCAGAGTATTCAGGAAAATCAACAGTCCAATAATGGAGTAGACCCTGATGCGGCGATCCGGACCGCAGACGGCAAGAGTCGGACCGTTCATGCGTTCCTCCTCTGGTTCCGCGCCGGTGCAGATCGGAAGCAACCCGTTCTTTCCCGTTTCATCATTTCAAACCCTCGCAAACTCCTCGTTGGAATCGAGCATATGAAAACGCACTTGAGACTTTTATTCGCGAATTCCTTATACTACCCTCGCCATGCACATGAAATAACAACAACTTCCCGGAGAGAATCAATCCTCTTCATCCTCATCCATCTCGGCATACCTCGATCTTTTCCATTTTGCGCGAAAGAAAGCAAGAATGGAAAGAACTGCGGCAACAAAGAAAAGTATATCGTACAGGTGCTCACTCCCCCACACGAGCCACTCGCCGCTCTTTTGCATATTGACGAGCCATTCGTCCTGGACCTCGCGGAAAGATTTGGACAGTACTTTCGGAAACGCCGAGTCAATATACTCACCGGCCTTCAGAAGCTGCAGAATTTGAATCAGGCTTTTTGCGCCGTAGTGCGATGTCAGATATTCGACAAAGTCCAGGCTCTCTTTGTAGGCAAGGGAAAGCGGTTCTCTCTCCCGTGGGAAATTGATGCTAAGTCGCTCCAGAGGTATAAAGCGCCGCGCCATATCGAACCGGCTGATCGCTATTCCTTCTCCCGCCAGCATTTCTCCAAAGGACCCGCTGATCCACTGGCATATTCCCTCATCCAGCCATTTGGGCAGGAATACATTTCCGATATTGTCGTGAAGGACCAGATGGCACAGTTCATGTTTGAAAGTATCGTTCAGGACATAGCGCTTTGAAGTTGCCGCGGAAATGTGGATCAGAATCAGCTTTTCCGACGGTACTGCAAGAGCTGCGATGTAAGGGCTTCCTGCAATTCTTTCGAAAAGTTCCCTGTTTCCGACAAGAAGCACGGTTGGACGGGACAGCAGATTCAGCCCAAGCATGCTCTCAATCCCCTTCTTAGCTTCGGGGTAGATGTCCCGAATATATTCCGCATCGGAATCGAGTCGCTCCTCACCGCCTATCACGAGATTTTCATCTTCGAAATAGACTCGCTCACCGGCAAGAGATCCGGCCGCCGAGAGCGCGATGAGAATTGCAAGCAGATAGGGGAAAGTTCTCATGGAAGCCGCCGATCCTTCCCTTTGTTTGTTTACCGGATTACCCGGAAATCGACTATTCGATCGTCTTTATTCTTACAAGTTACTCTAAAATGCAGTAATCTGGCACTAAATATAATAACATCACATTCCCGCCTTCGTTTAAAAGCAGGAGTCCTTCTATGAATCGCTTTTTTTCTCTTGTGCCGGTCATGATCTTCCTGGTCATTCCATCCGTTTGTTTCGCGTGGCAGGGCAAAGTGACCGCCCTCTCGTCAGGCGACACCGCAACTGTCCTGCACGATGGGAAGAAGGAACAGGTCCGGATTTACGGCGTGGAATGTCCCGCGAAGGACCAGGATTTCTTTCGGAATGCAAAGGACTTCTCCGCATCGCTCGTACTCAATAAAGTGGTCGAGTTCACTCCGCTGGAAAAAGATCGCTATGCCCGACCGGTTGGAGTAATGGTCGCGGACGGCAAGAATCTGGGAAGGGAACTGGTGAAGGCGGGCCTGGCCTGGTTCCATTCTCAAACCTGCAAACACCCCGAGTGCCGGGAATGGATGGAGTTGGAGAAGCAAGCCAAACTGAGCGGCGTCGGAATCTGGTCTGTGCAAAATCCTGTTCCTCCCTGGGAATTCAAGTCTGGAAAATACCATGGGGCCATCTACAGCGGAGATATAGTCACACACAAATTTCATTCCACAAACTGTCCCGAGTTCAGCTGCAGAAGCTGCATCGCCACGTTCCGGGGACGAGCGAAAGCGATAGCCGCGGGATATAGTCCATGTGCCTCGTGCAACCCGTAGTACCCTGTTCCTGGTCCGAGTTTGAGAAATCGTTCCTGACGCGCTTGGACTCTTCCGATCAAAACCGCCTTCCGGCTCACTTCCAACTGGTAAATTAAAGGCATCCGCTTCGCTATCTGAAGGCACCTCCGGAGAACTTCCACTACATTGGCTATTTATGCCGCTTTAGGTAGCACCGTTACCCAATCCCGTACCACCAAAACCATCCCTTCTTCCGCCAAAGATCTGCGAACACTTCAAGTATATAAACCAACTAATCTTATTAGGACTATCCGTGTCGATACCACCCCTTTTATCCTCCCACTATTCCCCTTTAATCTTTACGCTTTTGCCGGCTTAAGTCTCATCACGCAAGAAGTGGAAGGACATGCATGAAAAACTCCCTAAGGGGAAAGACTACTGAGGTGAGAACGATTCTGATTATCTTGCTGATGCTGTTTGTTCAGGTTCTTCCGGCACAGGCCAGCCTTGTAAACTTCGACGATGTGAGCACCACATCC
>JAEZHY010000167.1 GCA_023416335.1 Pseudomonadota bacterium
CAACACACTCACTACCACACCTTTGAGGAGGTTTAAATGAACGCAAGTACGATCATCATGTTTGCTCTTGCATGTGGTGGTCTGGGTGTCGTCTATGCGCTGTTCACAGCTGCATGGGTTGGCAAACAGAGCGCCGGTTCCGAAAAGATGCAAGAGATCTCGGAGGCAATCCGGGAAGGCGCAACGGCATTCCTTGCCAGGGAATACAAGACCGTTGCAGTAGTAGGCATCGTGATGGCAGCGGCACTTATGTACCTCGGCACCTGGACGGCAATTGGTTTCGTCATCGGCGCCGTCGGTTCCGCCCTTGCCGGCTACATCGGCATGCTGGTAACAGTTAAAGCCAACGTCCGCACGACCGAAGCCGCGAAGCACGGTCTTCAGGCTGCTCTGTCGGTAGCATTCAAAGGCGGTTCGGTAACCGGTATCATGGTTGTCGGTCTCGGCCTGCTCGGCATCACCGGCTACTTCCAGATCGCCAAGTCGATGGCACCCCCCGAAGAAGTCTTCCACGCACTCATCGGCCTCGGTTTCGGCTGCTCCCTCATGAGCGTGTTCGCTCGTATCGCGGGCGGTATCTACACCAAGGCTGCTGACGTCGGCGCCGACCTGGTCGGAAAAGTCGAAGCCGGTATCCCCGAAGACGATCCCAGAAACGCCGCTGTTATCGCTGACAACGTCGGCGACAACGTTGGCGACTGCGCCGGTATGGCTGCCGACCTTTATGAAACCTACACCGTTACGCTCGTAGCAGCCATGCTGCTCGCGAAAACCGTTTTCGGTGCCGACAGCCTCTGGGTGGAATTCCCCCTCCTGATCGGCGGCATCTCGATCGTTGCCTCGATCGTTGGTACCTACTTCGTACGCCTTGGCAAGAACCAGTACATCATGGGCGCACTCTATAAGGGCCTTGCAGTTGCCGGTGTCCTGGCCGCAGGCGCCTTCTACTATGCTTCCCAGTGGTTCCTCGCTCAGCCCGGCGTTCAGCCTGCATTCACGGCAACCGGTGTTTTCACCACCGCCGTTATCGGGCTCGTTCTTACCGGTCTGATCGTTGTTATCACCGAGTACTTCACCTCCAAAAGCTTTGACCCGGTCAAGCACATTGCAGCAGCCAGCGTAACCGGTCACGGCACCAACGTAATCGCCGGCCTGGCGGTCAGCATGAAGTCCACGGGTGCCCCCGCCCTGGTAATCTGCGGCGCCATCATCTGGGCTTATCAGCTCGGCGGCGGTTTTGCCGGTAATCCCGGCGGCGGTCTCTTCGCAATCGCCCTCTCCGCGGTTGCAATGCTCTCCATGACCGGTATCGTAGTCGCAATCGACTCCTACGGTCCCATCACCGACAACGCCGGTGGTATCGCCGAAATGGCGGAACTCCCCGACGAAGTTCGTGAAATCACCGATCCTCTGGATGCAGTAGGCAACACCACCAAGGCCGTTACCAAGGGTTACGCAATCGGCTCCGCCGGTCTCGCAGCTCTGGTTCTTTTTGCCGAATACTCCCGTTCCTTCCCCGGCGGCCAGGTTGTATTCGACCTGTCCAACCCGAAGGTCCTCGTAGGCCTCTTCATCGGCGGTCTGCTGCCCTACTTCTTCGGCTCCCTCCTGATGGAAGCAGTCGGAAAAGCAGCCGGCGGCGTTGTCGAGGAAGTTCGCCGTCAGTTCCGTGAAATCCCCGGAATCATGGAAGGCACCGCAAAGCCGCAGTACGGCAAATGCGTTGACATCGTAACCAAAAGCGCCATCAAGCAGATGATGGTTCCCGCACTGATCCCGGTTGTCGCTCCGATCCTGGTCGGCTTCCTGGTTGGTAAGGAAGCCCTGGGCGGCGTGCTCATCGGCTCCATCATCACCGGTCTGTTCCAGGCCATCGCCATGACGAGCGGCGGCGGCGCCTGGGATAACGCCAAGAAGTTCATCGAAGACGGCATGTACGGCGGCAAAGGTTCCGACGCCCACAAGTCGGCTGTTACCGGCGACACCGTAGGCGACCCGTACAAAGATACGGCCGGCCCGGCAATCAACCCGATGATCAAGGTCATCAACATTGTCGCGCTGCTTATCGTGCCCCTGATGAAGTAAGAAAGTACGGCGCTCTCCGGAGCGTTTGAAGAAGACAAGACCGGCGGTTTCCTTTCGGAGACCGCCGGTTTTTTTGTGCCTGCCTTGAGTCCCTCGGCCTTGCCGCAAACGCCTCATACGACAGCTTGAATAAAAAAGCACTTCCATTCCGGTTGAGTTGAGGCACGGTTTCCCGACCGGTTGAAGCAACAGCACGAAGTGACCGTAGGATGGGTGACAACCCATCGTTTTTCGGAACGCCCGGGAATGATTGGCCGGAGAGGCATAAGTCGGGGTTTGGAAACACGGGAAAGTTGTCATACGGAAAAAGGAGTCGTATTCGAGTTCCTGAGCTTCCCGGCGACTGAGAGGGGAACGAACCTCAAAAACCGTGGGTTCCCGCTCCGCTCCCACCCATCCTGATACGGCCCTTTCCGGTTTATGCCCGTCTCTCGATAGGGGTGTGGCGCCACCGGCTCTTAAGGCGCCTACCAGGCTCCCGGCCACTTTTTAAAGAATTAGAGGCCCAATGGTGAAGTAGCAGGACGGAAGTGTTCAAATCAGGACGCGAGCAATGATGCGATACGTTATTGCCGGAGCATCAGGAAAGCACCCGCATTGCAAAGCCCACAAGCGCATTCCACTTTTGCGGAATATTTTGAGGAAACCAGCCGGCAAGAAATACGACCATGCCAACCAACGGCACAAGCCCGGCAAGATGCTTCAGGGGGAGACGCGTGTAACTGAACGGCAGGTCGTCCCGGTAGCCGCGGGCGGCAAGAGCCAGCGCGAGGTCGTCGGCCCTTTTGATCGAGCGCCGAAAAAGAGGCAGGACAAAGTACTTCATGCGCAATATGGGATTTTTGCGCCGGTTCCCGAGCCGTGCACGGGTTGCGAGGTCCACCTCGTCGGCCTGGTCGAGGATCAGCGGAAGGAACCGGAGCATGAGGCTGATCATCAGCGCGATCCTCCTCGCAGGGAGGAAAGGAAAAGGCCTGAGATACCAGATGACCGCTTCCTGGAGGTCGCGGGGACGGGTAATCATGGAAAACAGCATTGCATAACAAATAATGAGCATCAGCCGCCATATGCCGATGAGGGCGTCAAATACCTTTTCGTAACCATGAGGCCACCAGTCGGGCGGGACCGTTCCGTCGAGCTGTGACGAAAAAGCCTGGAAGACGAATATTATCAGCAGAAACCAGACCCAGTTTTTGAGATCTCCGGCAAGGGCTTTTGCCGGAATTCCGGAAGCGCCGAGCAGAACGGCAAAAAGGAAGGAAAAGATAAAGAGACCGGTCCCGTCCATATAGAGAAAACCGATCGCGGACAGGAGCAACGCCGGGAACTTGCACCGAACATCCCATCTGTGCAGAATGGTATCGCCCGGAAAGTAGTGAAAGGTCAGCCGTCCAGCCATGATCCCGTTCCCGTGCCTGCAAATGCGCCTGCCGGCGGACGGACCGAAAATGAAGAGAATTGCGGGGCAACCGTTTCGGCCGGCCCCAGGGCCTTGAGTTCGCCCCCATGCAGCAGCGCCACGCGCTGCGCATGAGCGATAACTTTCTCGACGTCGTGGGTCGTAAGAATTATCGTATGTCCCTTCGCATGCAGGTTCACGATATGTCCGAGTACCTGGCGGACGCCGGGGTAATCGAGGTTTGCGAAAGGTTCATCGAAAACCAGGACGCGCGACCGCATTGCAAGCACTCCCGCGATCGCCACGCGGCGCTTTTCTCCTCCGGAAAGACGATGGCAGGGTTTTTCCGCCAGATTTTCCAGACCGACCGCCTTGAGTGCCGATTCCACTCTCTCGTTCACCTGTTCGGGTGGAAGGCCCATGTTTTCCGGTCCGAATGCCACGTCCTCGCGAACGGTTTCCCCAACAATCTGGCTGTCTGCATCCTGGAAAACCATCCCTACATGCCGGGCCACTTCGCGTCCGTTCCTGCCGGGGTCGATACCGTCCACCCGAATAGATCCGGATGCCGGTTTCAGCAAACCGTTCAGGAGCCGAATGAATGTGGTCTTGCCGCTGCCGTTCGGTCCGCAGACGAGCAGAAATTCGCCGTCGGGTATATCGAAGCTGACTCCCTTCAGAGCGGGCGTGCCGTCGGCGTATTTGTACCAGAGATCCCGGATCTGTATCATGAGAGTTTCTACGCCGAAGAGAGGTCCATGCTGCGTTCGAGCACAGGGCGAACGGCCCTGGCGACCAGAATTGCGGCCGTTGCCTTGATGGCATCTCCGATCAGAAACGGAGCCATCCCGAGCAAAACCGCCTTTGTCCAATCCATGCCGGTCACCACCTTGAGCCAGGGCACTCCGAACACGTAAACCGTAAGCGACCCGATGACGACGGCGGTGATATCGGCCCGCAACCTGCCCCGAAACCTTTCAGAAATGAAGCCGGTCAGCCAGGCACACACGGTAAAGCCGATAAGGTACCCGCCGGTCGGACCCAGGAAATGAGCGAGGCCGCCCTTGCCGCCCGCGAAGACGGGGATCCCCATCGAACCGACCAGCAGGTAGAGGCCCATGCTCGCGACTCCATAGCGACTGCCCAGAAGCAACCCCGCGAGCAGAATAAAAAGATTCTGCATGACTATCGGTACAGGAACGATCGGGATGGGTACCGCCATATAGGCTCCGACCGCGATCAACGCGGCAAAAAGCGAGGTATAGACAAGTTTTTGAATTTCTTTGACGTGCATGGATTGTTCGCTTCCACGGGAGCATGAGTTTTTAGCGCTGGAGGATCAGTTCGTAAACCTGTCAGCACGTACCGAGTTAACCAAATTGTGAGAAATGTGTCAAGACGGAAGTTTGCCGGCGAGAGGAACGGTCCGAGACGTGCTGCAGGACGTGAGATGTTCTTCCTTTCAGTACTGACTTCGCATTTTTCCAGCATCGCAGCCTTGTTGCGAGAAAGCGCCACCCGCTCATAGAACTGGCTATTGATCTGACGGTCGAGTTGGCGTACCGACCAACCGCAGCGTAGCGCCTCAGTTTCATAAAAGCGGCGGGCAAGCGAATCTTTCACTGAAAGCAACCGTACATAGGCTGACCACGGGAGGGGAAAGCGTCGGACGATGGCATCGAAATCATCCATTCCTTTGACGGCAGCTCGGAAAATCGGGGCATGGCCGGATTCTGGAGGCAGTGCATGCGCTATTTCGGCTGGCAATTTTTCAGACAGTGTCTGAAAAATCGTCTCGACGGGCCATGTTTGGTAGAAACAACGCATCTGGCTGAGATTGACCGCTCCGAATCCTCGTCCGAACCGGGCAGTGAGGTCCTTCGCAAGGCGGGCGATCAGCTTTTCTCCGTATTCTGCCCGTTCCTTTCCTCCTTGCTCAGCCTCAATAATACGCCGCCCGATCTCCCAATAAGTGGCAGTCATCAAAGTATTAACGGAACGGGCAGCCTGTCGTCTGGCAGATTCGAGAAGTTCAACAATGCCTGAATGGAGCGTTTCATAGCCCGGTACGAAAATCGGATATTGGCATTTCCAAAAAAAGGACCAAAACAGACGGGCCATAGCAATGAATGAGAAAGAAGCCATTGAAAAGGTAAATTAAATCCGGATACGCTCGACCTCATCCAGTGCAACCTGGTCATTCCTTCGATCATAAAGGCCGGTCGTGAGGACGGATTCGTGGTTCGCCATTTGTTGCGCCACCTCCACCTTGCCGTCGTTACGCAGATATTTGGTGGGTGCGACACGGCTTTGGTTGCCCACGCGGGGGCGCAACCGCCCACGGCCCTAAAGGTCCTCATGCCGCAAGCGGCACACTGCATCCGAACGAAAAATGGAAAAGTTCCAGAGAAAAATATTTTCTCCCACCTTACCCAAAATTGGTCAACCAAACACCTACCCCAACTCCCTGGTAATGATCTCCTGCACCAGGGTGTAGGGGTCGGACTGTTTTTCGACAATCCGGCTGATCATCTCGTCGAGGGAATCGCCCTGGTCTTCGAGCCTGTTGAGAATGGTCCTGAAGGCCTGATCTCGAAGGGCTTCCATGAGCTGTATCCGTGCCCTTTTTTCGAGCACCTCCCTCCATTTTTCGGTATGGGTCGAGAGGAGGTATTCCCTGTGCTTCTGAATCGCGTTGAAGAGTTCGTCCACCCCGCGGTTCTTGACGGCTTCGGTCTCGACGATGGACGGCTCCCAGTCGTTCGATCCGTGTCTCCTGGATCCGAGTTCTATCAGGTTTCTCAATTCCTGGATTGTCTTCCGGGAACCCTCACGGTCTGCTTTGTTGACGACGAAAATGTTGCCGATTTCCATGATGCCGGCCTTGATGGCCTGGACATCGTCGCCCATCCCGGGGATCGTTACGAGGATGGTGGTGTGCGCGCTGTTGGCAATTTCCACTTCGTCCTGTCCAACCCCAACCGTTTCGATGAGAACGACGTCCTTGCCCATTGCATCCAGGACGTTCACCATATCGTTGGTGGATTTCGTGAGCCCCCCGAAATGCCCGCGGGTGGCCAAGCTCCTTATGAAGACGCCCGGGTCGAGAAAATGGCGCTGCATGCGGATCCGGTCGCCCAGGATGGCCCCGCCCGTGAAGGGACTGGTCGGGTCGACGGCCAGAATCCCGACCGTTTTGCCATCCTTGCGAAAGCGCACTGCAAGCTGATCCACCAGGGTGCTTTTGCCAACGCCGGGCGCCCCTGTAAATCCAATTACATAGGCCCGGCCGGTGTGCGGATAGAGTTCACGAAGAATCGCCCTTGCGGAAGGGATTTCATCGTCGATGTCGCGAAGGAGACGGGCCGTGGCCCTTACGTCGCCGGAAGTAATCTGTTCAATGATGTCCATATGTAAAAGCCCTGTTCGACTTCAGAATTGATATGCTCGGCAAAAGCTCCTCCCGGTTTTGGCGGGAATTCGTCAGCGCCGACCACTGATTCCCGGTACATTACAATTTCAAGGCTACTGCCTTGCGCGGCTTGATATTCTCGGTCACCCAGTCTGTAATGTCCTTGAGCTTCGATCCGGGTTCGAAGATTTCCTTTATTCCGATCGATTTCAGCTTTGGGATATCTTCGAGGGGGAAAATACCGCCGCCTATTACCGATATGTCTTCGGCGTTGTTTTTCGACAAGAGTTCCAGAATCCGGGGAAACGAATAGGTATGCGCACCGGATAGGATACTCAGGCCGATCAGGTCCACATCCTCCTGGATCGCGGTGCTCACGATCTGCTCCGGCGTCTGATGGCATCCCGTGTAGACAACCTCAAACCCGGCGTCCCTGAATGCACGCGCGATTACGCGTGCGCCGCGGTCGTGGCCGTCCAGGCCCGGCTTGGCAACCAATATTCGAAGTCTCCTGCTTTTTTCCATGGAAACGCTGCCTCCTTCATCAAGGTAAACATTACCGGCATATTTGCGTTCGTCCAAAAGCATTCATGCTCGAAACACAAGAATACTTGCGGACACGTTTTTGCTTGAAAAAACATATTTAGAAGGTACCCGGGTCCGTATAGATCCCGAACGCTTCCCTGTACAGATCGCAACATTCCTGCTCGGTGGCGCCCGCCCGGACCGCTTCGATGAGTGCCGGCATGACGTTGTTTTCCCAGCAGGGCGGCCCTTCGCAGCGACGTCTCAACTCATCCATCGCTTTCCGGAATCGATCCTTGTCGCGCTTATCCTTGAACTCCTGCGTGCGCTCGACCTGCATGCGCTCGATCATATCGTCGATCTTCAGGACGAATTCCAGTTCGGGGCGCTCGGAGACATATTTGTTCACGCCTATGATAGTCTTCTCGCCGGACTCGACCTGCTGCTGGAAATGGAAAGCCGCATCGGCGATCTCCATCTGCGGATAGTCGCGCTCGATTGCCGAAACCATCCCGCCGAGGTCGTCCAGCTTCTTGATATACGCGTTGGCTTCCTCTTCCATCTTGTCGGTAAGCGCTTCGACAAAATAGGAACCGGCAAGCGGATCGATAACATTCGTCGCGCCCACTTCGTCGGCCAGGATCTGCTGGGTGCGCAGGGCAATCAGGACGGCCTCTTCGCTCGGGATCATGTAAACTTCGTCGAGCGAATTGGTGTGCAGGGACTGGGTCCCTCCGAGAATGGCCGCAAGGGCCTCCGTCGTGGTCCGAATGACATTGTTGTATGGTTCCTGGGCGGTAAGGGAGCACCCTGCCGTCTGGGTGTGGAAACGCATCAGCATGGACCTCGGGTCCTGGGCGCCGAAGCGCTCTTTCATGATTCTTGCCCACAGGCGGCGGCTTGCGCGCATCTTTGCGATTTCTTCAAAGAAATCGATGTGCGAGTTCCAGAAGAACGAAAGCCTGCCCGCGAACTCATCTACCTTGAGCCCTCTCTTGATGCCTTCCTCGACGTAGGTGATTCCGTCGTAGATCGTGAAGGCGAGTTCCTGGACTGCCGTGGAACCGGCTTCCCGGATGTGATAGCCGCTGATGCTGATCGTGTTCCAGCGTGGAACTTCCCTTGTCCCGAATTCGACCGTATCCGTTACGAGTCTCAGGCTCGGTTCGGGCGGAAGCATGAGCGTTTTCTGTGCAATGAATTCCTTGAGGCAGTCGTTCTGTATCGTTCCGCCGAGCTTTTTGCGCGAAAACCCATGGTTTTCGGCATTCGCAATATACATGGCCCACAGGACGGATGCGGGGGGATTGATGGTCATCGACGCGGTGACATCTTCAAGGTTGATTCCTGCGAACAGGCGCTGCATATCATCGAGGGTATCGATCGCCACGCCGCATTTGCCGCACTCACCACGGGCAAGGGGCGAATCGGTGTCGTATCCCATGAGGGTCGGGAAATCGAAGGCAGTGCTCAATCCGGTCTCGCCGTGGTTGATGAGATAGTGAAACCGGGTGTTTGTATCTTCCGCCGTTCCCAGGCCGGCGAACATGCGCATCGTCCAGAGGCGGGCACGGTACATCGTGCTCTGGACTCCGCGGGTAAACGGGTACATCCCCGGAAAACCGATGTCTTCCGCAAAATCTTTGTCGGCAATGTCCAGAGGGGTATACAACGGTTTCACTTCCAGGTCGGAAACCGTTGAAAACCGACCCAGCCGCTCGGGCATTTTCGCAAGGGCCTTTTTGTATTCCTCCAGCCACTCGCCGTGTTCCTTTTCCATTCTTTCGAGTGCTGATTCGGAAAGGATCTTCTTCGCCATCTGTTACCTCCTGAAAAGAGATGAATAGCCAGATTCGAAATAGCTTCGACATTGAAATGACCGGACATGACAGGCCGACATTTGCATAAGCAGTGAGGATAGGAACAATATATGTCCAGTTTTCAGTAATGCTAAAGCGGACCAATAAAAAAGAAGGCACCTCGTACCGGCCGAGGCCGCTTTTTTCGGAGTTGCAGGACAGAACCGGCGGGCTTGGAGAAGGAGCGCTTAGAGGATATGCAAAAGGAGTTGATTCTCTATGAAATCCGCGCAGAATCGGATCAAGCGGCAATCAAGGATACTAAATCAGAGAGATCCGGCGTTGTCAAACAATATTTTCCTTGACCGTCCCGGAGGTTTTGGGGTACTAAAAAGTTGTACTAATTTCGGATCTTACACTGCAGATATCCTCCTTCTTCAGGAACGATTTCCTCTTCGATTTCAAGTTCCCCTGTGATTCGTTCGCTATCCTTTCAATTATATCCGGTCTTCCGGTAAAGGTCCCGGCTGCCTTTCGGACTATCGGAGGCCCTGGTGGACCGGAGTTTATCATTTAGGCCTGCCGGCGCGGATTCATCAGACCCTGCGCGCAAGCTGACGCTCTGAAGCCGCATTCAGAGCAGGGGGGATATTCCCTTCCCCCAAAGTTTCCAATATCGTATGCCGAATTTTGCACTTTGATTTTTCTTCTTTCTCATGCTCCGCCGTAGCTGGACTTCCCGCTTTCGCTCATGCGTTCTTCCACCATCCCTGCTCCTGTTCCTTTACACGTTTTCATTAAGTCTGGCCGCATATGCTCAGATCGGAACTTTCCAAGCCGGAAAGGAGGTGACGCGCCTCAAGATCGCTATACCTGGCGCAAGGTCGATACCGAAACGGCAACTTTTATGCAGGAGGAACATATGGCAGAGGTTTTGAAGCCGCGCTGGGGTCAGCCGGCTACCGGCATCATTTCAACCATCGCATTTTTTCTTGTCGCCTGGTTCACGTGGTACCTGTTCAGCGATCCTCGAGGCCCTGTAGGTTCTTTCCCCTACCCCTTCGTTCTGTATCTTGCCATGATGATTCTCGTGGGACTCTGGCAACACATGTTCCTGGGCGACTGGCCTTTCCAGGACATATCACAGCCCTGGAGAGGGGTCATCGAAACCGTCGTTAACCTGATCGTTGTCTGGTTTGTCATTCACGTCGTTTTCTACAGGATACTGGGCGTCGGCTTTAACTTTCTTAGCCAGTCCAATCTCGAAACACTTGCGGCCGCCGGCAAAACCGGAAATCTCACCTATGAAGCCCTGGTCAATCCGGGGGCGAGATTTGCGGAACGGGCCGTCGTAACATTTGTTCTGATAGGTTTTTACTCCTATCCGTTCGTCACTATTCTTTTCGGGAAATGGCCGATTCGCCCAAGCGACCTCACTCAGCCGCAGGCCGGATTCGCGGAGATCGGCTGGTGCTCGATGCTGACCCTTTTCTTCTACACCATCCTGATCGTACCTTTCTGGGGAATGATCTGGGGAAACGTCTTCGGGAACTCGATCGGCATGAACACCCCCTGGTGGGGTGATTTCAGCGGCACAAAGCACGTCCATTGGGTATTCGGCTGGTGGGAGTGGATGATCATAGTCCTCTTTATGACTCCCAACGTCTGGCGTATGAAACCCTGGTCGATGATAAAGCTGCCCCAGCCGTGGAAGGGAGTCGTCTCTTTCGCGTGCAACCTCGTACTCGGCTATTTTCTAGCCTGGCTGTGCGTCAAACTGGCCTCTGTGTGGATCGATATGGGCGATGTGGCCCACCACCTCCCACCCGGAGACAAGGGGGACCCGACCCGCTTCCTGTGGTACCATGCGGCGGAAATTGCGGGTTTCACCCTGATTCCGTTCCTGCAGTGGCACCATTACTTCGACGACATGGCCCCACAGGCCGACAAAGATTCCTGGGGAGCGTTCTGGTTCCGGACAATCGGCGTCCTGGTTCTGATGGCAATATCCTATATTTTCTTCTACGCCATCAATTTCGGACACTGGGGACTGGGCAATCACCACATGGCGGGGGGACTCGCGGAAAGATACATCAATGGCGAGTCGCTCATCTGGAATTTCTGGTGGATCATCCCCCTGCTCTGGAACGAATGGTTCTTCCACAAATGGCCGTTCTATGTGCATGAGCATCATTAGTGCAGTGAACCGTGAGCGGTGGGAAAAGCAGTGAACGGTGAACAGTAAACAGTGAACTGAAAAAGCTTCCTCGCACAGACACGGCAGGGTGGAAATACGCCGCTGGTTCCCAAGGTCCGCCTTGGGAACCCCACCCCGGCAGGCCGGATAGTATCCGGCACGTGCTGTGCCGCTCAGGGCAACTCTCGGGAGGCCGGACGGCGGGCAAGATGAAACCCGTGCCCACCCACCTATGAGAGACGCAACACAAAAAGGTAACGATTTATGCACGACCGCCTCTAAATATGGGTGTCGCACTGCAGGCACCTTGAGGCTCTTGTTTCTCTTTTTTGGTTTGTGCCCCGGTTGAAGCAACAGCACGAAGTGAGCGTAGGATGGGTGACAACCCATCGTTTTTCGGAACGCCCGGGAATGATTGGCCGGAGAGGCATAAGTCGGTGCCTGGAAACACGGGAAAGTTGTCATACGGCAAAAGGAGTCGTATTCGATTGTCCCTGAGCTTTCCGGCGACTGAGAGGGGAACGAACCTCAAAAAACGATGGGTTCCCGCTCCGCTCTCACCCATCCTACGGCCCTTTCCGGTTTATGCCCGTCTCTCGATAGGGCTGTGGGGCCACCGGCTCTTAAGACGCCTACCCGCCCCGCCGTATCCACTTTGATGACGTACCGTTGCGGCACGGTTTCCCGACCGTGCCGCCTTCTTCTTTAGATCTCCACTTCATCCCCCGGTTCGGGCATGAACACCCGCACATCTTTCACACTTTCCATTACCCGCAGGATCTCGGCGCGTCGTTCTCGGCGTTCACCTCTCTGAATGTGAACGAGAGCGAGCGCGCCCGCCCCGGCCTTTTTCGCAAACTCAATACAGCTCACAACATTGCCGTGCCCCGGAATGTTTTCGTCGAGAAGAAAGGCTTCATGGATCAGGAGGCCGCATCCGCGGGCCAGGGCAAGGGACTCATCCGTCCCCGGTCCGTCGCCGCTGTAGAAGACGGACCTGCCCCCGCTTTCGATGCGGAGGGCCAGATCACGCTGGGGATGTCCGGTAGGAGCGGTGCTCCAGGTCAGCCCCGCGGCCTGGATTGGATTTCCGGGCTCAACGGTCTTATACCGGAGGTCGAAGCCGAGTTTGTCCAAAATGGAAGAATAGGCGAGCCGCATGATCTTTTCGATCATCTCATCCACGCCTTCCTGCCCGAGGATCAACAGCGGCTTTTTGCGCTTGGATTCCCAGAACCGGGTGAGCAGGGCGGGGATTCCGAAGTAGTGGTCTCCATGAAAGTGCGAGATCCAGACCGCGTCGAGTTCATCCGGGTCCGGGCAGATTCTCCAGAAGTAATGCGGGACTGTAAAACCGCAGTCCAGAAGGACAGAACTATTCTGCCCTTCACGTTCTTCACGAACCCAGACGGAAGTATTCGGAAGAATTTCGTCGAATGCTTCTCCGACTCCTATAAACTTCACCCGCATGGTTGCCTCCTGTTCAAGACCGCCTCCACCTAAATTAAAGCAGAACATCTCCGATGGATTATCCATAGTAGTCAGCACGCGAAGACGCGAAGAAGGTTATAATGAGGCACGGAGATTTTGTGATTGTACCGGCATCGGCTGAATTTTACACGTTCGTTGTCATTGAGACATTTCCTCTCCATTTTTCTTCGCGGTTTCGCGTGAGAAATATCAGTACTTGTTTGCCGGTAAAATCAAAATTTGTTTAGACGATTCTTACGTCTTACATTAAGGAATTATGTGCAGTTCTCAACTGAACGGGGCACGTGCACTTTCGACTATTTATCAGGAGCGCTTTAATGGCGGAAAACAAAAACTTCGAACTCGTATTCTCAAGACAAATTCCCGAACTGAAAAGCCAGGCCAGGTTCTACAGGCATCTTCAGACCGGCGCCGAAGTGTTGTCCGTGAGCAATGAAGACGACAATAAAGTATTCGGCATCTCCTTTAGAACTCCGCCTTCCGATTCGACCGGGGTCGCTCACATCCTGGAACATTCGGTACTCTGCGGCTCGCGCAAGTATCCCGTTAAAGAACCCTTTGTGGAACTCATAAAAGGATCGCTCAAGACATTCCTCAATGCTTTCACCTATCCCGACAAGACGTGTTATCCCGTTGCCAGTCAGAACGTCCAGGACTTCTATAACCTCGTCGACGTTTATCTCGATGCGGTCTTCCACCCACGGATACCGCCTCTCATTTTCCAGCAGGAAGGGTGGCATTATGAGCTGGAAAAGCCGGAAGATCCCCTTACCATCAAGGGTGTCGTCTACAATGAGATGAAGGGGGCCTATTCCTCGCCCGACGGGTTGCTGTCGGAACTCTCCCAGCAATCCCTTTTTCCGGACGTGACTTACGGCCTGGACTCCGGCGGCGACCCCAAAGTCATTCCGGCATTGACATACGAACAGTTCAAGTTATTCCATACCAGGCTCTATCATCCATCGAATGCCCGGATTTTCTTCTTCGGAAATGACGACCCCGACCGCAGGCTGGACATCCTGGAGGAATACCTCAAGGAATTCGGCAAGACGGCTCCCGACTCGGCCGTCAGACTTCAGCCTCGCAAAAGCGAGCCCACCAGGATCGTCCGTGCTTATGCAGCGGGAACCGAAGACCCAGCCGATCAAAACGGCCAGAGAGGCTTCGTGACCGTGAACTGGCTGCTTTCAGAGTCTACCGACACGGACCTCAACCTCGCTTTTCAAATCCTGGAGTATGTCCTGCTGGGCATGCCGGGATCGCCTCTGAAAAAAGCGCTGATAGATTCCGGCCTGGGCGAAGATCTTGCGGGGATCGGTCTGGAAACGGAACTGCGGCACATGTTCTTTTCGACCGGCCTGAAGGGGATCCGTTCCGAGGACGCCGAGAAGGTCGAAGACCTCATATTCGAAACACTCACCCGCCTGGTGGAAGAGGGCATAGATCCGGCGGCGATCGAGGCCGGAGTCAATACGATCGAGTTCCGCCTGCGGGAAAATAATTACGGGAACTTCCCGCAGGGTCTCGTCCTCATGCTGCGATCGCTTTCGACGTGGCTCCACGATAGCGATCCGACCGCTCTTCTCTCCTTCGAAGCACCCCTCGCACGCGTGAAGGAGCAGCTGAAATCCGGAGGATATTTCGAGGGCCTCATCCGCCGGTACCTGCTCGAAAATCCGCACCGGTCGGTCGTTATCCTCAAACCGGAACATGGATTTGGAGAAAAAGAGCAGCAGGAGGAAGACCGGCATCTCGAAGGAATAAAGTCCCGAATGTCCGAAGGCGATATCGCCTCGATAATCCAAAATACCGCGACCCTTCAGAAGATGCAGTCCACTCCCGATTCCCCCGAAGCCCTTGCGACTATTCCCGTCCTCAAGGTCTCCGATCTGGACCGGCAAAACAAGTTGATCCCGATCGAACCGGGACCGGTCGAAGGGGTCCAGGGCTTTTATCACGATCTTTTTACGAGCGGCATTACCTACCTGGATGTCGGCTTCAACCTCCGGTCACTGCCGCAGGAGTACCTGCCCTATGCCCAGTTGTTCGGACGCGCGCTTTTGGAGATGGGGACCGATTTCCACGACTATGTCGCGCTTTCGCAGAAGATCAGCCAAAAAACGGGCGGCATCCGGCCCGATGTCTTCACTTCCACCATACACGGGGAGAATGAGCCCGCGGTGTGGCTCTTCCTTCGCGCCAAGAGCATGGTGCCTCAGACTGTCGAACTCGCCGATATTCTTGGGGAGGTGATCGGGGCTGTCAAACTCGACAACCGGGAGAGGTTCCGCCAGATCGTCCTGGAAGAAAAGGCGAAGCAGGAACGAAGAATCGTCCCCAACGGGCATCAGTTCGTAAATACGCGCATTCGAGCCCATTTCAACCATGCCGACTGGGCAAGGGAAGTTATGGCCGGAATCAACTACTTTCTTTTTCTGAAGCGTCTCGCAGGGGAAATCGACGGGAACTGGGGCAAGGTCCGTAAAGACCTGGAAAACGTCAGGCGTATGCTGACCAACCGGTCGAACATGGTTTTCAACCTCACCGTGGACAGAAAGGAGCTCCACTCGATTGAACCTGCCGTGCACAATTTCCTCAAGTCGCTCCCCAACGGTTCCGCCGACCGGAAATCCTGGGACCCGGAGCCGCTCCCAAGGTATGAAGGTCTCATGATCCCGTCCCAGGTTAACTTCGTGGGAAAAGGGGCAGACCTTTACGCGGATGGATACCGGTTCCACGGTTCGAGCCTGGTAATCGTGGGATACCTGCGCACCTCCTGGCTCTGGGAACGGATCCGGGTCCAGGGAGGCGCCTACGGTGGCCTGTGTGTGTTCGACCGCAATTCGGGAGTCTTCTCCTTCCTCTCGTACCGCGATCCCAACCTGCGAAAGACGGTCGATAATTTTGACGGTTCGGCACAATTTCTCCGAACGGCAAACCTGAGCGAAGACGAAGTTCGAAAGGCCATCATCGGGGCCATCGGGGATATGGACAGCTACATGCTGCCTGATTCCAAGGGGTATGTCTCCATGCTCCGCCATCTCACAAACGATTCGGAAGAGCATCGGCAGCTTATGCGGGAGCAGATCCTGGGCACGACGGTCGGTGACTTCAGGGCCTTCGCCGACGTGCTGGACCGTGTCGCCGGTGACGGAATAGTCAAAGTCATCGGCTCGCAGACCGCAATCGATTCGGCCTTGAAAGAAAAGCCCGGCTGGCTGCAGAAGTGTAAGCTGTTGTGATTGGATGTTCGACTCGCCCGATGGCTTGACCTGCCCGTTGCCCCCCGGAAATGGCGCGGTTTCCCAACCGCGCCATGACCAATTGGCGGCTCCGGAGATCTGCTCGACCGGGATTGGCTGCACGGTCGGGAAACCGTGCCGCAACGAGGTGGGAAACCATCAAATGAAAACGGGATCATTCGAGAGAGGGCGGCAGGGACTCGATGTCCGTGCACAAGCGCAAAAGGCTCTGGAATGATGCTTAACCGCTGGTTCCCAAGGTCCGCCTCATTGCCATAAACTTAACAGCTTCCTCGACCTGCGCTGAAGGCGCTGAATAATTAGAGCCCAGGGTAATCACCCTGGGTATGTCGGGAACATCCGGAATTGCATTACTCTGAAAGGGTTAAATAGAATGTCTCCAAGCTCCGACGCGTTGACGGTTTTATGTAACCCTTTCAGGGTAAAAGGAAAATTATGGTCTGCGCGATCCCCAGGGTGGCGCTCCGCTGACCCTGGGCTATTCCTATTTAGCGCTTTCAGCGCAAAAAGCGAGCCGGTTCGCTTAAGTTGACGCATATGAGGTCCGCCTTGGGAACCCCGTCCCCGGAAGCTCCTGCTTCTTCCTCGCGGCCTGGCTCTGCTTACCCCATAACTTCCGTTGGTTCCCAAGGTCCCGCTCATTAGCGTCATAAGCACCCGAGGATTCTTCACCCCAAGAGTTGCGGCGCGGTTTCCTGACCGCGCCACCTCCCTCGGGTACGTTCGGTCGGAAACCGACGAGAGCCTGCGATCTCACCGCAATATCTCTGATTCTTGACCCTAGGATCGGGGGTAAACAGACATCCACAGTGTGCGCATTGGATCATGGATTCCTCCTCAAAGCCGGGAAACCATAAACCCGGCCGGAAGAAGAATCATGAAAGCAAATCCGAAGGAAAGAAACCAGAGGCAGGGAGCAGAAGGATCGTGAATGGAAAAAATGAAGAACAACAAAAAAAGATTAGCCGGTTTCCCTACCTGAAAAACACCTTCTTTATAATGCGCTGCGATTCCGTCCCTGATTGCATAGGGAAAATAAAAAAAATCACCGGGATGCGGATAGATCTTTGAAAACCGAATAGAAAAATTCCTCTTTCGCCGGGCCGGAGGCGACGGGTGCTCTCCGAGACCCCGACGCAAACCGACCCGGGTTGGCCGGTTTGCGTCAATAATCGATAACCGTCTCTCCGCCCCACCGTGTCAGGCTTTGTCAACTCATTTCAGCCTTTGTCAGACATCTGTCAGACTCTCTGTCAGGGTTTATCAGGGTTACAAATCTCTTCTATCAGGCTTTGTCGGGGGGCATCAGGCGTTGTTAGGCTTTATCAAGGTTGAAGGAATTCCGGGCAGGGTGTCAATGCCTGCAGAAGAGGGAACGAGGCAGGAAAGTGGAAAAGCAGAATTCAAAATACCTGCTGCATGGTATCATGCCGTCCCATCCTTCGGGGAAATCGGAGCATCAGCTTGTCCAATCCCGGGCAGCGCTCCTTTGACCTCGGGCTATTGGCTATGCAGCGCTTTCGGCGCAGCAGAAAGACCCGACTCTTAAGTTGAAGCCCGTCCCCGGAAGCTCCTGCTTCTTCCTCGCCGGCCGGACTCCGCTTGCCCCCATAACTTTGCCTTCCCACACCTCATTTCGCCCGTGTCCCGGCGGCTTTTGCGGTGCAGCGCTCCTTTGCGGCAGATACTCCAGAATTTTCCCCGATTTTGGATAGACACGGGCGGCTTTTCTGATGTAAACCTGATGCGTTAAATGTTCCGTACCAGTTGCAGGCAAGCCGGCAAGGTCCCCTCAATCATCATTTGAGAAAATATGGAAGAGACCGGGTAACCTTCTTGACCCCCTCGCATGTAAGAATGCGCCGGAGTTTCAATACTTTGTTCCCGCTCGCCTTTGCAACACGGCACTAAATTCAACTCAAATAAAAATATCACTGGAGGATTTGATGGAAAGAACTCTTTCGATCATCAAGCCGGATGGAGTCGGCAAGGGGCTGATCGGCGAAGTGGTCAAGCGTTTCGAAGGGGCAGGCATCAGAATTGCCGCAATGAAGATGGTCCGGCTGAGCATCGAGCAGGCGAAGCAGTTTTATGAGGTGCACAAGGAACGGCCTTTTTACGCCTCCCTTACCGAGTTCATGTCTTCGGGACCGATCGTTGCGATGGTTCTCGAAGGCGAGAACGTCATCCGGAGGAACCGGGAACTGATGGGGGCCACCAATCCGAAGGACGCCGCACCGGGTACGATCCGCCGCGAATATGCGGACAACGTGGAACACAACATAGTCCACGGATCGGACGCTCCCGAGACGGCTGCCCAGGAAATCAGGTTTTTCTTCAACGATCTTGAAATCCAGCGCTAAAGGTAAGAAGAGAGGTTTTGAGATGAAAGGCCAGGGTCAAAGTCGGAAGCTCCTGTTCTGCTTGGTCGCTTTGGTTCTGCTTCTCGGAATGAGCGGCTGCAGTTCGGTCCAGACAAACAATGCCGCGCAGCAACCTGCTGGTGTTCCCGAAAAAACGGTTGAGGCTCCGCAGCCTGCGGTAGCTCCTCAGCAGGTCTTTGTGACCGCTCCGTACTTTCCGGCGCCAAGCAGCATCGACCTGTGCGGCGAGCCTGTTCCTCTCCAGGTCGAAGAGGTATACGAGCGTTTCGACAGGGAGTTTACCCTGGTAGTATATAACCATGCGCAGGTCTATCTCTGGCTGAAGCGCATGGAGCGCTATTTCCCCTTCATCGAGGAAAAGCTTCGGCAGTATAATCTGCCGGACGACCTGAAATGGGTGGCAATAGCCGAAAGCGACCTGCAGCCGACCGCCGTTTCCCCCAAGGGAGCGGCGGGGCCCTGGCAGTTTATGTCGAGCACGGGAGCGGCTTACGGGCTCGATCAGAGAGGATCCGTAGACAGGCGGTACGATTTCGAGCGCGCTACGGAAAGCGCTTTCCTCTTCCTGAACGACCTGTATCAGAGGTATCGAAACTGGGCTTTGGCGATAGCTGCTTATAACTGCGGTGGGGGGCGGGTAAACGAAAGCCAGAGGTCGCAGGGCGTTACGGATTATTATCGTCTGAAGCTTCCGCTGGAAACCGAACGCTATGTCATGAGAATCATTGCCATCAAGGCGGTCCTTAGCAATCCTTCTCAGTACGGCTACGATCTGCCGAAGGGCTGCGGGTATGGGGAACTGAAACTGGATTGTGTGCGGGTCTCCCTGCCCCGGTCCGTTCCGATTCAGACCCTTGCCGGGTCTGCCGGGATCAGCTACCGTGAGTTCAAGAGGCTCAACCCGGTATTTCGCGCGGACGACGTGCCCGCCGGAAACCACGAGGTAAAACTCCCGGAAGGATGCGGCAAAGGCTTCGAGCAGAACTGCAAAGTGGGCTTCATCCAAACGGCTTCTTCGGCCCCGGCAGCAGCACAGCGGGAAGATACTCCCGTGCCTGCCGCCGCTTCGGCCCGGCCGGAAGCCCCCAAAGCTCAA
The DNA here is from genome assembly GCA_023416335.1 of Pseudomonadota bacterium. Next base: position 19,652 of record JAEZHY010000167.1, read on the forward strand.
CCCAAAGCTGCCGAACCGGTAAAAGCTCAGAAGAAGCCCGTCGAGAAAACCTATACCGTCAAGAAGGGAGACACTCTTTCCGGGATTGCGCAACGGTTCGATACGACCGGGCAGGCCCTGAAGAATGCAAACAAGCTGAAGTCAGCAGACCTTCAGCCGGGACAAAAACTCCGGATTCCTTGAGTGGAAGAGCAGCAAGGGCTGATAGCGGCACTTATTATAGACGAGTGAACGGCACGGATGAGCTAGCCAGGGCGGACCTTGGGAACCAGCGGCGTGTTTCCATAAAGCAAAACATTATTCCCTGGCTTACCCTTAACTGGAACTACCCAGCCCCTTCGGGGCGGTTCCGGCTGCTCCATTTTGAAGCTTGGAACCCAACCATTCTCGTTTATTGACGGATTTGGAACAACCTCGTTATGTGAAAAGTTCTGAACTGAATCACTCACCGCCGGACGGGAAGCGGTTATTCTCTTCCGCGCGGCTTCGCCTTCAAAGGGAATCAGATGAGAAGAACGGGATTCCTGTACGATGAACGGTTTCTTCTGCACAAGACCGGGCCGGGGCATCCGGAGGCGCCCGAACGGCTGCTCGTGATCCTTCAAGCCCTCGGAGAGGCGGGCCTCCTCTCAAAGCTGATTCCCATCCCCGCCACGCCCGTCAAAATGAAATGGGTGGAGAAGGTCCACGCTCCCCGCCACATCTACAAGTTCGAAGAAGCTTGCCTGCTCGACTTGGGTGAACTCGACAACCCCGACAACCAGCTCAGCCCGGAGACCTACGACGCGGCCCTGCTCGCCGTCGGCGGAATTCTCAACGTGATCGATGCCCTCATCGAGGGAAAAATCGACAACGCATTCTGTGCCGTCCGACCGCCCGGTCATCATGCGGAAGTCAATAAGGCCCTCGGCTTTTGTTTTTTCAATAATATAGCGATAGCCGCAAAATATTTAAAAATAAACTGGAATATCAACCGTGTCGGTATTATCGACATTGATGTTCATCACGGGAACGGAACACAGCACATTTTCGAAGAAGACCCTGACGTCTTTTACTATTCCATTCACGAGCATCCGTCTTTCGCCTACCCGGGGACCGGCCGCGAGTTCGAAAGAGGTTCGGGCCCCGGTTTCGGCGCCACCCTCAATTCCACTATCCTGCCGGGTCAGGGCGACGAGGAATACAAACGCAAAATCGAACGCGACCTCATTCCCGCATTCGACGATTTTCGGCCCGAGGTAATCCTTCTGTCCGCAGGATTCGATGCGCATGTCGACGACGACATGGCGGACATCAATCTCACCACCGGAGGTTACTCCTGGCTGCTGGAAACCATCTTGGAGCTTGCCGGCAAATACGCGAACGGGCGTCTTGTTTCCGTCCTCGAAGGAGGATACTCGCTCAAAGTGCTCCCGGAACTGATCACGAATCATGTCCGGCTTCTCCTGGGCGATTAGCGACCGGTAATCAGAGTCAGTTTTTTCTTAAAGAAAGGGGGCAATATGTTCATTGATAAATCAATGACAAAAGACGTCATCACTATTCGCCCGGACGCCGGAATACTGGAAGCTCAGACGCTCATGGCCCAGAACAGGATCAGGCACCTTCCCGTCGTTGACGAAGACAACACTCTGCTGGGCATCGTAACCGACCGCGACATCCGAAGCGCTATGCCGTCGATCCTGCTCTCCGAAGCGGAGAAGGCGGCCGAGGAGAAGAAACTCTGCTCCCTCAGGGTGAACAACATAATGACCCGGGACCCCGTGACAATATCCCCCACCCAGACGCTCGAAGACGCAATCATGATGATGCAGGCGATGAAGGTAGGGGCCTTTCCCGTTATCGATCAGGACCGAAAGCTAAAAGGGATCATCTCGGTGCGGGACCTGATGCGCGCCTTCGTCAACGTGCTCGGCCTGGAAGAACCGGGAGCGCTCCTCGGGATAGTTGTCGAAGACAAAGTCGGACAGATGAAAAGGATCGTCGATGCCATAACTGAGCAAGGGGTCTCGTTCGGCAGCATTCTTGTGGCACGGTATTGGGAGGAAGGAAAAAGGGCCGTGTTCCCCTACCTTCTCACAAGCAACATATCGCGGGTGAAAAAACGACTCGAGGAATTGGGGTTTACGCTGCTCAACCCGATGGAGTGGTATCTCGACCAACTACCCAGGAAATGAACGGCGAACAGTGAACGGATAACCTCCAGAGGTTTGCCGGGCGGGTATCCGTCTCAAGCCTATTGATCCGGGAAGACGAATCCTTTCTTCACTCAAGTGCGACGCCATGACTCGCATTATTCAAGCCGGTCTTGAGGCTGAGGCCAATAATCCCGGCCACAAGCGGCATCCAGATGAGCATATGGATCGCCTGCTCGATTCCCGCATATTCCACCACGAGCCCCGTGGCTCCCACTCCCAGCCCACCCACTCCGATGCCGAATCCGAGCATAAGTCCGGCGGCCATTGCGGCATTTTTGGAAATGACCTCCTGGGCAACGACCACGGTCACCGAAAAGGAAGCCAGCAGTGCTGCACCGGCCATGGCCAGCAAAACATAGCTGAGCGGACCTGTCGTGATCGCAAAAAAATAGAAGAGCGGGCTCGCAAGGACCAGGGACCCCACGATCACGCACTTGCGGCCGAACAGGTCGGAAAGGTACCCGCCGACCAGCCCCCCGAGCGCTCCCATGAAGAGCATGAGAAACAGGAGCCGGCTGCCGTTCAGAAGCGGGATGTTCTTATGCTGGAGGTATAGCGGCAGAAAGGCGACCAGGCTGAAATAAGCAAGCGAACGGAATGCAACGACCAGAACCACCTTGACCAGTTCTGTCCAGACGGACCGAAGCGTTGACCACAAAGGCGGAGGCAGTGTCCGCTTTGCATCCGACACCTTGGGGGCGGTAAACCAGAGCAGAATCGCCACCAGTATCCCGGGAACCGCGAAAACAGGAGTGAGTTCCATCCCGTATTTCTGGGTAAAAGGAACCACGATCAGCGGGGTGAGCGCCCATCCTATATTCCCGCAGGTAACGAAGAAGGCCTGAAAGAAGCCCTTTTTCTCTCCGCTGACGGCCGTAACCATTGCCGAGGCCTGCGGATGGAACGCAGCCGTCCCCAGACCGGCCAGGGTTACCGTCGCGACCAGGAGAGGATAATAATTCAGGACACCGATCAGGCTGAGCAGGACCGCCATCCAGAGCGTACCGACATAGACCAGCCATCTCTGGTTCTTCTGGTCCACAAGGTAGCCGGAAAGCGGCTGGAGTATCGATGAGGTTACGGTGAAGGCGGATATCAGAAACGCCCCCTTGCTCACAGCCATGCCGGCCGCAATCATAAAGGGCAGAAGCGTCTGAATGTAGTTCATGTACCAATCGTTCAGAAGATGCGCGAAGGAGATGGAGAGTATTTTCCCTCGTTTCGGCCTGTCCTGGCTCATTTCTTTTGTCCCGTTTCAGCAGTGAGAGATCGCGAATGCGGAATTTCGCCGAGAGGGGTACATTGCACGATTATCGACCGGAGAGTCAAGAATTCTCGTCATTGTGCCGGAATCTACCGGGGCCGCAACAATCTGAACGAGAATGAGAAACTTCCATCCCCGTTGGGTTGAGGCAAGGGAAATAACACAATCGGAAACCATGGGTGACACGGGCAATGTTTTGTTGCCCGTGCCGGAGGCAGGAGGGTTCGACAATATCCATTCCACCCCAACAACTCTTCGGAGAAAATGTTCAACTCGCGCCCTCCGTCGGACCCGGGCAGCAAAAGCTTTTCCCCGTTCGCTCAGCACTCCCTCTCATCAAGCATCTCCAGGCACTCTTTGCTCCCGGCGACCCGCAGAAGCGGGTACAGGGGCGTTTTACGATATGCCTCCAGGACGGCACGGTTCTCCTCGGGCCGGTGCGCCGCGCAGCAATCCTCGACGATTACCGCCCGGAAGTCGTTGCTCACCGCATCGAGCGCCGTCGTCAGCACGCATACGTGCGTTGCGATGCCTGTCACAAAGACGGCGTCCACCCCATGCATTCGCAGAGTCTGGTCCAGGTCGGTTTTGAAGAAGGCGCTGAAGCGGCGCTTTATGAGGATATGATCGTCCATATCCCGGTGCAGCTCGCTTATCACCGATGCGCCCGGAGTCCCACGAAGGCTGTGGGGCTGCATTCGGCCCTGGAAGATGAAATCTCCTTCCAGAAAGCTGTCACAGGCGAAAATAACCGGGAGCCCGGCAGCATGGAAGGCGTCAATAAGCCGGTTCAAGATCGGGATGAATGCTTTCGCATCCCGGACTATCGCCGAATCCGGATGATTCTCGAACGTATCCCTGAGAAGGTCTACAACTATCAGAGCTGGACGCATTCCGGTCGCCTCCGTGGTCCCATATTGGGTCTTTGAGATGTGCCTGTTGAAGCCGATGTAGAGTATACCACAAACCTCGGAACTTCAGCGGCCCGCACTGCACACCCGCTTGACAAATTCAAACAAATGTTCCAAACTATTGTTTGGAACATTTGATCAAATCTGATATCCATCTCACGGAGCCAACATGGATACGGGCGAAGAGAAGCACGAAAGCACCAAGACACGATTGCTCGAAGCGGCGGGAGAGGTCTTTTCCCGGCGAGGTTTTCGCTCTGCGACCGTTCGAGACATATGCAGCCGCGCCGGGACCCACGTCGGCGCCGTCAACTACCATTTTCGGGATAAAATGGGGCTATATGAGGCGGTCCTCATCTATTCGCATCAACTGGCGATAAGCAGGTATCCGTCCGATGCGGGGCTTACGGACCGATCCACGGCTGAGGAGAAGCTTCGGGCCTTCATTCGTTCGTTTCTCCTGCGCTTTCTTGCAGAAGGTTTCCCCGCATGGCACGGCAAGCTCATGATGTGGGAACTCGCCGACCCGACAGGCGCCCTCGATACCGCCTTTAAGCGATCCATCCGTCCACTCCACGATAATCTGTCCGGGATAGTGCAGGAACTCTTCATGGAAAGCGGAGCGCGGGAATCGGACATGAACGGGCCAATACATCTTTGCACGATGAGCGTCATCGGGCAGTGCGTTCACCAGTATTTCGCCAGGCACATTATCGCCTCCCTCCGTCCGAAGGAGGTCAAGCCGCCGGAAATCGAGCAACTGGTCGACCACATCACGCGGTTTTCGCTCGCCGGTATTCACGAATACGCTTCAACAACCGGGAAAAAGGAAAAGCCTGCCCGGCGGGTACCGGCTGGAGGGGACCGATAAAATGAAAAAAGCGATTGTATTCATCGTTATTTCCGCTCTGCTCACGACCGGCATCGTGGTATGGCTCACCCGCCCGGACCGGTCTCCGCAGGACGAAGTCGTCTTGTACGGCAACGTGGACCTGCGCCAGGTAAACCTCGCGTTCAACGGCAACGAGAGAATAGAAAACATCCTCGTACAGGAGGGTGACCGGGTCACGAAGGGACAGGTGCTGGGCACGCTCGAGATGGAGCGGCTGAAGGCATCGGTCGAAGTTGCCGAAGCCAGGGTACAGGCACAGAAGCACGTTGTCGAGCGCATGCAGAACGGGTCGCGACCGGAGGAAATCGAGCAGGCCAGGGCGAACGTGCAAGCATCCATCGCCGATTCGGCCAATGCCCGCCGTATATACGAACGACTTAAAATCACCGCGGGCAAGGGAGCCAGCAGCCAGCAGGATATGGAGACCGCCAAAGCCAACCTGGACGTCGCCGAAGCAAAGCTTCGTGTTAACCAGAAAGCCCTGGACCTTGCTCTTCTCGGCCCCCGGCAAGAGGACAAAGCCGAGGCAAAGGCTGTCTTGCGGGCAAATGAAGGCGATCTTGCCGTCCTGAAACAGCAACTCGCCTGGGCGACCCTGCTGAGCCCCACCGACGGCGTGGTCCAAAATCGGATACTCGAACCCGGTGAAATGGCGTCTCCACAGAGGCCGGTCCTCAATATCGCGATTATCGACCCCAAATGGGTACGGGCCTATGTTCCGGAACCTGACCTTGGGAGAATACACCTCGGGATGAGGGCTTTGGTCTTCTCCGACAGCTATCCCAAGAAAAAATACGATGGCTGGGTGGGGTTCATCTCCCCCATTGCGGAATTTACCCCCAAGTCGGTCGAGACTACCGAACTGCGAACCTCGCTGGTCTACGAGATCAGGATTTTTGTCACCGATCCGGCCGATGAACTGCGACTCGGAATGCCCGCAACCGTAAAAGTCCCACTCACACAGGCCGCACCTCAGGCGGGCCTGCCGCTCAGCTGAGAGGAGGACTCCCGTGGACGGCAAACGATCGGGACAATTTATCCTGAGTTGCGAGAGACTCACAAAGGCGTTCGGACGCGGGCGTGAAGAGAAGGTCAAAGCACTCGACAACGTCACGCTCACCATCCCCCGGGGTGCAGTGACCGGACTGCTCGGGCCGGACGGAGCGGGCAAGACGACGTTCATCCGGATTGCAACCGGCCTCTTCGCTCCCGATTCGGGTTCGATGCGCGTCCTGGGCGTGGACATTACCGCAGATCCGCAGACCGTGCAGTCCAGAGTTGGCTACATGCCGCAAAAATTCGGCCTGTATGAGGACCTGTCGGTGCAGGAGAACCTCGACCTCTATGCCGATCTTCACGGCATCTCCAAAGAAGAAAGAAAAGAGCGCTATCCTCAACTGATGCACATGACCGGACTCGGGCGCTTCACCGCACGCCTTGCCGGACAGCTCTCGGGAGGCATGAAACAGAAACTTGGCCTCGCCTGCACACTGGTGCGCTCGCCGGAACTGCTGCTCCTGGATGAGCCTACTGTCGGGGTAGATCCTCTCTCAAGGCGCGAACTGTGGGAAATCGTCTACCGCCTGGTAAGGGAACAGGGCCTCACGGTGCTTCTCAGCACGTCCTACCTCGACGAGGCGGAACGCTGCGATATGACTGTCCTGCTCCTCCAGGGCAAGCTGCTCGCCTACGGTCCTCCCTCCCAAATAAGCAGCATTGCGGATGGCAAATCGTTTCGCATCGAAACTCCCGAATCCGTCAAACCACGCCGGATCCAGGCGGGGCTCGCGGGTGCACATGGCATTGTCGATGCAACCCTTGAAGGAAAACGTGTTCGATTCGTGATATCTGAAGACCGGCCGCCGGATTCCGAACTGCTCGCGGGACTGCAAATAAGTTCTACACAACCCAGGTTTGAAGACGGATTCATGACCCTTGTGCGTCGGTCTCTGGCGGACACGGAAGTCTCGGCTGCTTTGGCCCGACAGGAACTGCAGTCGCCCTCGGACCGGAACGGTGAGAAGGTGGTCGAGGTTCGCGACCTCGTGAAGCTCTTCGGCAGTTTCTATGCGGTCAAGAACGTTTCTTTCGACGTTCGGCGCGGTGAGATATTCGGACTGCTTGGGCCAAACGGCGCAGGGAAAAGCACCACCTTCCGCATGCTCTGCGGCCTGCTGGAGGCAACGAGCGGCACCCTGAGCGTCGCGGGAGTGGACCTGCATTACGCCCGAGCATCCGCCAGGCAGCGAATCGGATATGTCGCCCAGAAATTTTCGCTCTATGGACAGCTCACCGTTATGGAGAATCTCCAGTTTTTCGCAGGCGCTTACGGCCTGCGCGGCCGGAAGAAGACAGAACGGATGCAGTGGGCCATCGACCAGTTTGACCTGGCAGGCCACACCGCGCTCGATGCCGGACAGCTCCCCGGCGGCTACAAGCAGCGCCTTGCAATGGCCTGCGCGCTCATGCACGAACCGGAAATCCTCTTCCTGGACGAACCGACTTCGGGAGTGGACCCGTTGGCACGCCGTGAATTCTGGAGCAGAATCGGAAACCTTGCCGATCAGGGAGTCACCGTGATCGTCACCACGCATTTCATGGAAGAAGCCGAATACTGCGACCGCATGGTCATCATGGTGGACGGGGAAATCCTGGCAACGGGAACGCCTGCGGACATACGCAGCCGCGCAAGGACGACGGAAAAACGGGAGGCAACGATCGAGGATGCATTCATCGCGATCGTGGAAGATTATCGGATGGGCCGGCAGGCAGCGTAAAGAGTGAACCGTGAGCGGTGAACTGAAAAAACAGCGGAAAACGGTTTCAAAAGTAAGAAGGGAAGACTCAACCAATGGCCCTTGGCTTACAACGAACCCCAATCTATACAAAAAGGGCGGAATCGCCTGAGCCTCCCCCGCCTCCATCGCGGATGAGCTTTCGGCGCATACGTTCGCTAGTCCGCAAGGAAATGTTCCAGGTGGTCCGCGACCCCAGCAGCATTGCCATTGCACTCGTTCTGCCCGTTTTCCTCATCTTGCTTTTCGGATACGCCCTGTCGCTGGATGTGAAGGAAGTCCCGGTTGCGCTGGTTCTCGAACGACCCACTCCGGAGGCATCGGACCTGGCTTCAGCATTCATGAGATCCGGATACTTCAAAGGCACCGTGGTCACCAGTATGAAGGAAGCGGTCGATCTCATGACGAATCGGGAGGTGGACGGGATCATCCGAATCAGGGAGGACTTCGGGAGGAACCTTGCCGCGGGCGGCGCGCCTGTGCAGGTTATCGCCCACGGTTCCGACGCAAACCGCGGGCGGATCATTCAGGGCTATGCAGCGGGAGCTTTCGGCCAGTGGGCGGCACGAAGAGGCATTCAAACGGCCGACCGGTCCGGCGGACCCGTTCGGGTCCAAAGCCGCATATGGTTCAACGAAGCGGTGGACAGCCATTATTTCCTGGTTCCGGGACTCGTGGTGCTCATCATGACCCTCACGGGCGCCCTGCTGACCGCACTCGTCATGGCCCGCGAATGGGAACGGGGTACGCTGGAAGCGCTATTCGTCACCCCCGTTCGTGCAGGGGAAATCCTGATCGGCAAAACCGTCCCCTACTTTCTGCTCGGAATGGGCGGACTACTGCTCACGGCCGCCTCGGGCAGGTTTTTATTCCACGTACCCCTCCGGGGTTCCATGGCCATCCTCCTCGTGGTATCCGCGCTTTATTTGCTGGTCACGCTCGGAATCGGCCTGCTGATATCCTCCGCCACACGCAACCAGTTCGTTGCAAGCCAGATCGCTCTCGTCTCCTCCTTCCTGCCCGCGCTCTTCCTCTCCGGGTTCATTTTCGATCTCGCGAGCGTCCCAAAAGCGGTTCAGGTTATCAGCTACATCCTTCCGGCAAGGTACTATGTTTCCTTTCTGCAGACGATTTTCTTGGCAGGCAATGTCTGGAGCATCATCATCCCGAACTCCATGGCGCTGGTGGCGATGTCGGTAATCCTCTTTAAAATCACGCTCCGGAAAACGAAGAAGAGGCTGGTATAATGTTCGAATCGCTCCGCAGGATTCATACCCTCATCTGGAAAGAACTGCTGGCCATCCTGAAGGACCCGAAAAGCCGGTTTATCGTCATTGGTCCGCTTATCTTCCAGACCCTTCTCTTCGGTTATGCGGCCACTTACGACCTGGACAACGTCTATTACGCCGTATACGACCAGGACCGCAGCAATGCGTCCCGGCAATTTATCGCCAGGATCGACGGCTCCGGTACGTTCCGGCGGATCGCCAACCTGCACGATCAGTCGCAAATCCGCGCCCTGATCGACAGCAGGCGGGTGCTCCTCGTGATTCAGATCGGACAGGACTTCGAGCGCCGCCTGCTTTCGGGACAACCCGCCGACGTGCAGATAATCGCAGACGGGCGTAATTCAAACACCGCCGGAACGGCCCTTAACTATATCGGGACCCTTGTCGATTCGTTCAATGCAGAGTGGAACCGCTCTCACGGCAATCCCCCGCCGCCCATCCGGCCCACGGGCAGGGCCTGGTACAATCCCAACTTCGAAACCAGGTGGTTCATGGTTCCCGGCCTGATCGGCATGCTGACGCTCGTACAGATGGTTATCCTCACCGCAATGTCCGTGGCGCGCGAGCGTGAGCAGGGGACGTTCGACCAGTTGCTGGTAAGCCCCTTTCGGCCGACTGAAATCATGCTCGGAAAGTCCATTCCAAGCATATTGATCGGGATGGTTCAGGGTACGCTCGTTCTTTGCATTGCCCTTTTCTGGTTCAGGATACCGTTTCAGGGATCGTTCATTACGCTCTATTCCGGGATTCTTCTCTTCCTGATTGCAGCGGTTGGAATGGGTCTGATGATTTCTTCGGTCGTGTCGACTATGCAGCAGGCGATGCTGGGAGGCTTTCTTCTGATCATGCCCTTTGCCCTCCTTTCGGGTTTGAGCACGCCGATCAGCAACATGCCGCGCGATATCCAGTATATTACCTATATCAATCCGCTGCGGTTTGCCGTATCGATGGTCCACCGCGTTTTCCTGGAAGGCGCTCCGCTCAAGGTTATAGCTTCGGACCTGCTTCCCCTGGCCGTTATTGCCACAGTCTCCCTTTCGACAGCCGTTTTGATGTTCCGCAGGCGGCTGAGTTAGACGGAAGAGTTTTGCCGCTTTTTATTCCCCCCAAATCCCGGGCACATATTTGCGGTATGCTCACTACTCCGGATCATGCTTATCGTGACGGTAGGACCTTAATTCGGAGGAATTCATCATGGACAAGGAAGAAATCGCTCTGCAGCTTACGTTGAAATCCCTGGAGAAATTCAAACTCGATAAGGCCAGTCAGGTGGCTGAGATTTATAACATTATCTATCGAACCCTTCGAATAGGTGAAGAAAACGGAAAGGAAACACTCGAACGGGCTCCGAAAGCCTCCGCTAAAGAACCTGCTCCCAGGAAGCCGCGGGAGCAAAGAACAAATCCGGGAAACGGCGAGCAGTTGCTCAGGCAATTATGCGGAATTCTGAACAGACCGCAGGAAACGATGAGCGCGGAACCCGCCTGAGATCATCGGCAGAGTGACCGGGATTTGCCGTCCGTGAACATTAGCCATGAGAGAAAACGGAGGAGATCCAGGAAAGCCGTCAGGGAACTTGCCTGAAAACGTCCGGCCTACCGGAGAGGAACCAGCGGACATAATGTTTTTGAAGCAACAGCGTCGGGCCGAAGTTTCACATGTTATTAAAGGGAAGTGTTTGTAACTATGCGGCCGTGAACAGGAGCAAATGGGCTGCTGCCCGCTACCTGCTCGGCTTCCAGGCCCTGGCCTTCTCCTGTGCCGTTGTGAATTCGTCTTTGGTCAGTTCGGCCGACATGAACCTCAGCAGTTTCTGGGCCTCCTGGTTTCTCTGTGCCGCTGCCAGCATAACCCACATGCATGCATGGACCCTGTCGCGAGGGACTCCCTCACCGTTGAAGCACAAATTGCCCATCAAGGCCTGAGCATCGGAATACCCCCGATCGGCCGCCTTTTGCAGCCATCTCACAGCCTCTCCGAGGTTCCGGCCCATGCATTTGCCGTCGTAATACATGCGCCCGACATTAAACTGGCCCTGAACCGATCCCTGCTCTGCTGCCCTTCGGTACTGGGCGAGGGCCTCGAAACAGTTTTTGGGGACCCCGTTTCCACTCTCGTATCTCACGGCAAGCCTCACCTGAGCCGCCGGATCGCCCGAGTCCGCCAGCTTTCTATCCTGCTTGAACGCGTCGTCCTGATCGCCCGTTTTTGCGCTTGTCCCCGACAAGGCGGTTGATGTTGCCGCCCCCGGAGTCTTGAGCTGCCGATAAACAGGCTTCAATCCCGTCATAAGTCGCTCAAGAGGCAGGGCAAAATTCACGTCCGGCCTTCCGGGTATACCGGCACTTTCGACTCCGACCACCTCGCCCTGCATATTCACCAGGGGACTCCCGCTCGAACCGGGAAACGAATGAGCACTGTGGACGATCGCCCTTCCATATCCGGGGAGTTCTCCGATAACCGCGACAGCGCCCTGACTGATGGCTTTTTCGACACCCAGCGGGCTTCCGATCACCAGGACCTGATCGCCGACCTTGGCACGTGCGGCAGCCGGCATAAGAGGACGCGCACCACCTGAAGGGATGTCTATTATCGCCTCGATCAAATCGTCAGCTTTTGCCTCCGCCACGACGGCCTTCACGTTGTACTCGCGTCCGTCACCCATTCGCGCCTTCGCCATACCCGCTTCGCCGAGAACATGATAGTTCGTGATCAAATGTCCTTCGGACTTGAAAAGGAATCCACTCCCCTGCTTTGTGGGCTTCCCGTTCGCATCGTATACATAGATTATCATGGTGGCAGGCTGGACCTTCTTCAACAGGTCAGCCGTATCCGCGAGGGCAGGCGTAAGCAAGCCGAAGTATATTGCCGCGAAAACAATGGAAAATATCCATTGCGGGACGGACGTCTTCATGTGGGCAGCCTCTTTGATGGTGATGGCCGGGTGGTACTCAGGGAGCCGTTTTGCAGCAGATTGATCGCGCTCTCGCACAATCCGGGCAAAACGTCATCATGTTTAATCGTCAGAGTTTTGTTTTTTCATGAGGAGAAAAGGGATTCAGCCGCTGCAACCAGGCGGAAGGCTTCCGCCCGAAAGGATTTGGCGCGGGTTTTCGATCGCGCTGGAGCCACGTCGTGCAAGTGCATTTGATCTTCTTAAACAGGAAAGAACCGCGCCGTCGGTGGGGCCCAAATGCGGCCTATCCGGCCCCCTTCCGTTTTTTGCTAATGCTTTCCAGCGCAGCTTCAAAACCGGGCAAAGCACGGTCTATCATCTCATCGCTTGCGGTCAGGGAAAGCCTGAAATACCCCGGAAGTTCCATAATCGTTCCGGGGATGCAGAATATGCCGTAATCGGTCAGGATATCCGTGAAGTCCTCATCCCTGGGCAGAGGAGATTCGACGAGAATATAAAAGGTCCCTTCGGGGATGTTGGTCACGTAACCCATTTCGCGAAGAGCCGTAACCAGTCTATCCCGCCTTGCCTGGAGCCGCTCCGTATCGATCGTTATCGATTCCAGGTCGCCCAGCGCATGCTGAAGCACCGCATTGGGAAAAGACCATCCGTTGGTCATCTGCAAAACCGGAACGGTCTGCCTGAAGCGGAGGCGGTCCCGCATCCCGGGAGGCATGGCAATGTAGCCGATCCTCTCGCCCGGTGAGAGGAGTGCCTTTCCGTAAGTGTAAACGATGAAAGAGTCGGGATGGAATACGGCCGGGCTCGGATACTCTCTTCCGTCATAGATTATCTTTCGATACGCCTCGTCGGAGATGAGCCATACCGGCCTGCCGTTTTTTTCAGCCGTTTCTGCAAGAATCTGCGACAGATCCTCAAGCAGTTCCCGCGAATAGATCCTGCCGGTTGGGTTATGGGGAGAGTTGATGATAACTGCCCGCGTTTTCTCATTGAGCGCCCGTGCGAGGGTGCCCGTATCAAGATCGAACGAGCCTGCGGTCAGCCTCACCCGAACCGGCTTGCCGCCGGCATCTGTTATCAACGACTCATATAGAAACCAGGGAGGGCTGAAAAAGATCACTTCGTCCCCTGGATCGACAATTGCGCTCAGCACAACAGCCAACGCCGCGGTGGCTCCGTTCGTCAAAAAGACGTCCTCCGGCTCGAAAGGCATGCCGTGCGAACGCCGGAGCGATTCGGCAACAATCCTGCGCGCCTCCGGCTCATTACGCTTATAGGCGAACCAGTAGCGGTCTTTCGGGGTGCTCCAGCGTTTGATAGCTCCGACGAGTTCTTCCAGGGGCAAATCCTGGGGATTTCCGAATGTGAAGTCGCAAATGTCGGGGTCTCCGAAACGCCGCGCCCACTTCGACTTCTCAAAAAAACCGACAAGCTGCGAAATCATGATGCTCAAGGTCTGCGCCCGCCTCGAGATGGGCTCATTCCTACCCATAACGGCTCCTCCTGTCAGAATGCCTCGTCTGAAGAACCCGGGTTCACACTTGTATCATCCGACGATTTCCCTGCCCTTCTCCCGCACCTACCATTGAGGTCCCCGATAATCCCTGAGTTGACGGGGTTTGTACTGGTTAATCCGATCGGGATGAAAAAGATAGTTCCAGTCCTCTTTGAGGTTCTGGACGGGCCAGTACCAGGCAGATTCCTCCACCACGGAACAGGGTCGGGAATTCGAGTCTGCAAAGGTGTATTCGACAGGGACCAGACTTATGATTCCGAGCAGCACGGCGATAATGATTCTTTGCGCACCCTTCATTCTCGTTCTCCTTTCAACGGCAAATATAATCACCTCACGACACTCCCAGGAGAATGAATCCGCAGAAGGAGCTGCGGGGTAGCACAGCTCAAGCCTCATTTTAGCGTTCCGGTATAGGTTTTATCAGTTCATAATCAACCGGAACCCGGCAGTTTCGAAATGGTTCAAAAGAACAAAAACCCGGGGGAAGGGACAGCTGTTGCAGGCAGGTTTAAGAAAACCAGATTATTTCTGATCCCGGTGTCGTTTCCTTTCATTCACAATTTCTTCACCATGGCGGGCGAGGATTGCAGCCATTTCGCGAAGCGTATTTCCCTGCTCGCGCAAAGACAGCTCCTCTTCGTGAAGCTTCGTCCATTCCTTCCGATATTTCTCTTCACCTAATTTTTCGCGCTTCTGTGACAGCGATTCGTACTTTCGGACGGCATCCCTGTGCCGACTGTAAAGCTCCTCGAACCGGCTCCGCAGGTTTTCGAATTTCACCATGAGCTTGTCAAAGTCTTGGGTAAAGATGATCTCTGCATCTTCCGAATCGAACATGTTCTCATGTTTTTCGAGGAAATCTTCTGTGTTTTCCATACACGAACCCTTAAAGGTTTCCCAATAAGATCGGAAGTTCTTTAAGATAAGCATTTCAAGTACGGTCTGGGCTGATCTGAGTATGAATTTCTATCTGCGAGGCCCTGAATGGATGGAAAACGCGGTATCCCGGGAGGCCCTCCGGTAATGGGGTACAAACCAACTGATTCTCGTTAAAAGACGGAATACGTGGTATCTCCTTCCATACGGGTCGAATCACCCACGGACGAGTTCTCTCCTTTGAATCCTTTTAGTTTAGAAAGCCCTGTTTTATTCCGATAGATTCCATCATGGCGAAATGATCTTTTCAGCGGTACAGGGTAGGAGAAAGTAATGGCAAAATCGAAACTCGATATTTGGGTGGAGCGTCTAAGCGCGGAGAACATGCCGCTGTTTAGCCGCACGGTTATGATTGTTACGGGAACGGCAGCCCGTGACGACAGTTCCGTTTCCGAACTGGCGTGGGATATTTTGCAGGACCCGGCTCTGACCGCCCAGATTTTGAAGTTGTCAAACAGCATTTACTACAATCCGGCAGCAAAGCGGATAAACACTATAAGCCGGGCGGTCATGCACCTGGGATTCCAGACGATTCGGGTGATGTGCCTCTCCATAGCATTGGTGGAAAACGTTCTGGGCAGTCTCAACCGGGAGAGGGTTGCTCTGGAAGTGGCCCGGTCCTTTCATGCGGCGGTTCAGGCAAAGGCCCTGGCGAGCAGGCGCCAGGTCACTGCACCCGAAGAGGTCTTCATTGCCGCGCTTTTGTCCCGAATCGGCCAGGTCGGGTTCTGGTCCTTCGCGGGCGAAATCGGCGACAAACTTGAAGAAACGATACGAAGTGGCGATCAGAGGGAATGGGAAGCTGAAATCGAGGTGCTGGGGTTCAGGCTCGAATGGCTTACTCTGAGGCTTTGCAAGGAATGGAAGCTCAGCCCGCTCCTGGAATCCGTGCTCAGCCAGAGAAATGAAAACGACGCGAGAACCCAGAGCATAAGCCTGGGATATGCCATTGCACAGGCAGCCGAAGAGGGCTGGGATTCGCCCGCAAGCAAGTCCCTGGCGAGGAGAGTGAGCGAGTTTCTCCGGATATCGAGGGAGGAAGCGGTCCTGTACATCCACGAATCGGCCAGGGATGCTGCTGCAGTTACGGAAGCCTATGGCGCCAAGAGAAGCAGCACAATGATTCCGAAACCGCGGGAGACGGTTTCGGCGGCTACTGTACCTATTGAAGAAAAACGGGAATACCCGAACCCGGACCAGCGTGTGCAATTCAGCACGATGAAGGATCTCTCCGCACTGGTATCGAGTGGAGCGGGAAACATGGATATGGTCTTCTCCATTCTGCTCGAAGGAGTTCTGCGGGGGATAGGGATGGACCGCGTCATGGTGGCGATTGTCTCCCCTGACGGAAAATCACTGGAGGGGAAATATGGTCTCGGGTGGCCGGACGAGGGCTATGCCTCCAACTTCTCCGTCCAAATTGATGAGGCAAAAACAAACATTTTCGGGCATACGGTGAACTACCGGCAGCCGGTGTGGGCCGGAAAACTCCCCCAAAAAGAGATCACGGCCCTCAGGACCCGGGAAGTAGCCATGATGATTGGACGCGGGGATTTCTATCTCATGCCGATCACCACAAGGAACCGGGTGGAAGGCGTTATCTACGCCGATCGCTGCCCCAGCGGCCGCGACCTCGACGACGAGAGCTTCGAAAGTTTTGTCTTCTTCGGCCAGCAGGCGAGTATCGCGCTTTCGGCGCTGGCGGAATCCGAAGCAACTTCCTGAAAACCTATTCCGGTCGAGCGGAGGAGCATGCACTCAATATGCATGCCCTTCCGGACTATGCCGACTGGTCCAATCCCGAGACAGAGCGAGACCCTACTCCCAGATGTTCCCCCTCTTCTTCAAATCGATGTAGCCGACTTTTCCTTTTTCATTGATAAAAGAATTGAGGAACCAGTTTACAACGGTAATTATCAGCGAGCCAAAAACGGCAGACCAGAATCCCTGGACATAAAAGCCCGAAACGACCCCTGAAACCATTTCCAGGAGCAAGGCATTTACTACCAGCGTAAAAAGCCCGAAGGTGACGATATTAATGGGCAGGGTAATAAGGATCAGGATCGGTCGAAAAAGAACATTCAAAATCCCGAGGACCGCAGCGGCAAAGAACGCAGAGCCGAATCCGCTGACATAGATCCCCCCGACCAGGTACGAGGTAATGATTATGGCGACCGTAAGCAGCAGCCATCTAACCAGGAGTCCCTTCAATTTTTGCCCTCCATGAAGAATTTTCCGTTCAGGTGTCCATCTTTCAGTTTAAATCAATCATTGAAAGCTGACAAACAAAGTTGAGCCTCCAATGCTCTTCGTATTTTCCTGCCGCTGAGGCAATTATTCCCGAGTCCTCGTATGAAAGGCCTTTCTGTTGCCTTTTTTCTTCCGTTCGGCAGCGGTCTTTCGCGGTGCATCAGGCGAATATCGGCTGAAACTCAAGCATTCCGGGCCTCAGGCGTCTTTTTCGTAATTCAAAGACTCCAACCGGTCTAAATCTATCTTCTCCATTGATTTTCTATCATTCGTTCTTAACAGGAATCTATAATTCCGGTAATTCCGGCCCTCCTGCTTCAAATCGCTTGCTCTCACTTTGGGCATTCTGCCATGAAAGCATTTTCAAAAAATTGCTGGAAAATCCTTGGCATTTCAAAAACCAAAGACTCGGAAACCGTCAAATCGGCTTATCGCAGGCTCATGAAGCGGTACCATCCCGACATGGTCGTTTCAGCCGGGAAGAAGAATGCCTACACGAAAAAGTGCCTCCAGATAATAGCGGCCTACAAAGAGGCCCTCTCATTCTGCTCTGATGGGGATCTCGACAGCCGTAAGCCGTTTGGGTTGTCCTCAGAAGAGTATTCGCACATCTTCAGGCAGGCAGTCCTGTCGAGAGGCATTGCTCCCAGGCCGGGAATCGCGACTTCCGTAAATTTCTTTCTTTACGGGGTGCTGGCGGGGGCTTTTGGATTGTATTTGCTCTATTTCATTTCTTCGTGATCCGCCTCAAAGCCTCCAATGAAACTCCAATCTAAATTCTGATTCCGGCTCGAAAACACTCGAACACCGATGGCGAGAAAGGCATCCGTCAAAGGCTGACGAGCTTGAGCGGATCTTCGCAATACCCTCCGGAGCAGAATACTATTGTCCAAACAATTCCCACATTTTAAAATTGTGCCGAGCCATGCCCAATGCTCCATAATTCCCGGATAAGAGCACAGTTGGCAATGATCTTGCCAGCCAAAACAGGAGAACACGATGAGCGACAAGAGAGCGGAGAGGTTTACCACATGCGCTTCTCTGAACGATCCGGACCGCCAGTCAGCACTGGAGGAACTCCTGAAAGGCAGAAACACCGTACCGGGCGACATGCTGCAACTGGATTTTCTGGGGATGATCCTTGATAATGTTTACTCAGGCATTATCGTCTGCGACCGGAATTGCCGGATCCTTTTCATGAATTCGGTCTACGGCGAGTTGCTGGGAGTGAATCCGAAGGAAGTCGTCGGAAAGCACATCGAGGAATACTTTCCTAATTCGCGACTCTCCAAGGTCGTAAGTTCGGGAGTCCCGGAACTCGGACAACGGTGTTCCCTCAAGACCGAAGCCCTCCTGCTCGTAAACCGCATACCCCTCAAACACAATGGAGAGGTCTCCGGAGTTATCCTTCAGACAATTTTTCGAGACTACAGGCACTTCACCGACCTGGTAAAACGCCTCAACCTGCTCGAGAGAGAAGTTCATTTCCAGAAACAGGCACTGGAGAGCGTTTTCTCCCCGAAATACGATTTCGACTCCATTGTCGGCGAGAGCAAGGCGATCCAGGAAGTAAAGCTCGTCGCGCAGAAGTTTGCCCAGACCGACTCTCCCATACTGATCCTCGGGCCGACCGGAACCGGCAAGGAACTCTTCGCTCATGCCATCCATGCTTCCAGCAACCTGAACATTGGCCCGTTCGTGTGCCTTAACTGCGCGGCGGTTCAGAAGGACCTGCTCGAATCGGAACTGTTCGGCTATGAGTCCGGCGCTTTTACCGGTGCAAAAAAGACGGGCAAACCCGGCCAAATAGAGCTGGCCAACGGCGGTACGCTTTTCCTGGATGAAATCGGGGAACTACCGATAAATGCCCAGGCCAAGCTGCTTCGGGTAACCGAAGACAAAACCCTGGTGCGGCTTGGCGGAATAAAGTCCCGCGAAGTGAACTTCCGGCTTATCGCGGCAACGAACCGCGATCTGCGGGACATGATCCGGCAGGGAGAATTCCGCGAGGACCTCTTCTTCCGGCTCAACACCATGACCCTGAACATCCCTCCGCTTGCTCAGCGGCCCGGTGACATCGGTCCGCTGGTCCACCACTTTCTAAAAGCAAGGGGCAAACAGGACTTCAGGGTGAGCAGCGAAGTCCTTTCGGTGCTCGAAAGTCATAGCTGGCCCGGCAATGTCCGCGAACTGAAGAATGTAATCGACCGCGCCCTGAGCCTGGTTACGGGCAGCGTTATTCATCCCGAGCACCTCCCGCCGGACGTTCTCGGCCTGACTTGCAGCAGCCGCGATATGTCCGGAAGCCTGGACAGTTCCCTGGTTGAGGAAGTTGCGCGATTCGAGAAAACCGTCCTGATGCGAGCAGTCGGAATCGCGAAGGGGAATATGTCTAAGGCAGCTAAATTACTAGGCATTTCTCGTTCGTCCCTGTATGAGAAGTTCCAGAAATACAACCTGATCTGCTCTAACCACCGTTCGAATGATTGAGGCGGTTGTCCGAAAACGCGGACATGTCCGAACAGGCAGACACTCTTGAGCTTCAATCCACAGCCTTCACAGCCACTTCCGTTTGCCGCAGTCGCCCCCGAATAGCAAAAATAAACTATTGATATTCAATAAGTTAAGGATAAAAAGAGAACCGGTCCTGACCGTATGGCACCCCTTTTGCTCTAACAAGCGGGTGAATCTTTCTTGTCTGGAAGTCTGGATCGAACGGCCCGGCACAGTGCCGGGGGCCGAGATATTTTTACAGAGGGAGACCATATATGAGCATGCGGGTCAGTCGAGAAAATTTTGTCGTCCCACCTTGTACTGCCGCTTGTCCCGCCGGTGTCGATGTGCCGCGTTACATTCGTGCGGTGCGAGACGGGCTTTATGACGAGGCGGTAGCGGTGCTGCGGGAACATCTGCCCTTGCCCACCATCTGCGCGGATGCCTGCTTCGCTCCATGCGAAAATGCCTGTGCGTACAAACAGTACGGAGACCCGATAGCCATCAGGGCCTTGAAGCGGGCCGCAGTGGATAAGGGGAACGATTCCTGGAGCAAGAATAAGAGGCGGGATGCCTCCACCGGCAAGAAAGTCGCGATAATCGGCGCGGGCCCGGCCGGGCTCAGCGCGGCATATTATCTGGCGACCCTGGGCCACAAGGCAATCATAATGGACGTCTTCCCTGAACCGGGCGGTACGATGCGCTACGGCATTCCCCGGTATCGGCTTCCCGAGGAAAGGCTGAACAAAGATATTAAAGCCGTTCTCGACCTGGGGGTTGAATTCAGGGGCAACACGCAGGTTGGCGAGACTGTAAGCTTCGATCAGCTCAAGAAGGATTTCGACGCGGTCTTCGTAGCGTCCGGCGCAAACTCTTCGGTCAGGATCCCGCTTCAGGGCGCGGACAAGGAAGGCGTCCTGTGGGGATGGGAATTCCTGAGGGACATCGCTCTGGGCAAGCAGGTCAAGGTCGGTAAGCGAGTGGCGGTCATCGGGAGCGGAAACGCCGCAATGGATGTCG
Organism: Pseudomonadota bacterium; assembly: GCA_023416335.1. Next base: position 40,133 of record JAEZHY010000167.1, read on the forward strand.
CGCTCACGGCGAGGAGGCTCGGGGCCAAGCGGATCGATCTCTTCACGCGCAAGAGTAAAGAGGACATGAACGCACATCCGCGTGAAATCGCAATCGCGGAGGAAGAAGGCGTTTTCATAAATCCTGAATGGGCGCCCAAGAAGGTCCTCGGAGACGACAAGGTGACGGGGCTGGGCCTCATTCGCTGCCAGTCCATCTACGACGAGAAAACCTGCAACTACAATCCCGTCTATGACGAAGAAATAACCCACCGGATCGATGTCGATACGGTAATTCTCGCCGCAGGCCAGGAAGCCGTCCTGGACTTCCTCGGAGCAGGAGTGAAAACAGCCCGCAAACGCGTTCAGGCCAACGAAGCCGACCTCTCCACGAGCGAACCCGGCATCTTCGCGGGCGGCGACGTCGTGACGGGACCGGCTTCGATCATTCTCTCTATCGCCCAGGGACGGCAGGCGGCAAGCGCGATCGATAAATACCTCGGCGGAACCGGCAATATCGAGGAGACCCTTGCAACCCCCGAGAAAAGCGTGGAAATCGACACCTTCCAGGCCGACATCATGAACCCGAAGCCTCGAAGCGACATGCACCACCTGAGGGTCTGGGAAAGAGTGCTGGGGTTCGACCAGGTCGAACTTCCCATGACCGACGAGCAAATCAAGGCCGAAGCCTCGCGGTGCCTCAACTGCGATGCGCGGAAATTCGAAGTCCGGGTCGCGCTGGAGCGGTGCAAGGAATGCGGCTACTGTGTCGAGGTTTGCGGGGTGGGGACTTTCGGACCTGCTGCGATCTTCAACCACAAGGGCTACAAACCCATGGAAGTCAAGTCCTCGGACCACTGCGTAGGCTGTCTCAGGTGCTTCTTCTCATGCCCTGATTTCGCCATCGACGTGAGGGAAGCAACCTCTTCGGAGTAGGAGATACCAATATGAAGCGCTTTTTGGAAACAGGAAATTTTGCCATTACCGAAGGAGCAATTCTGGCAGGCTGCCGGTTCTTCTGCGGCTACCCGATCACTCCTGCGACGGAACTGGCAGAATGGATGAGCTACCGCCTGCCCCAGGTCGGCGGTGTGTACCTGCAAGCCGAGGATGAATCGGCTGCCATGCACGTCTGCATCGGGGCATCCCTTGGCGGCATGAAGGCAATGACGGCGACGTCCGGCCCCGGATACATACTCTATGCCGACCCTTACGGATGGGCCCTGGGCTGCGAAATGCCGCTCGTGGTCGTGAACTCCGGCCGCGTCGGTCCGGTTTCGGGCATCACCGGCGCCCCCGGACAGGGTGAATTTTACCTGACCCGCTATCCCACCCAGGGCGGAAACTTCGAAGCCATTACGCTGGCCCCGAACTCCGCGCAGGAAGCCATGGGTATGGTCGTCGAGGCTTTCTACCTCTCGGAGAGGTTGAGAATGCCGGTCACGGTCCTGGCAGACCAGTTGATCACCGACGGATTCGAAGACATCAGCGTCCCGGAAACACCCGAAGAGATGGCCGCCATGGGGTACAAAGTCTGGCCGAGAGCATACCATACCGGACCCGAATTCTATCCGGCAACCGATGCTCTGGATATCCCACCCGTGCAGATGGGAAAAAACACCGGAGGCCTCTGTTCAGACTGGACCCCGACCGAAGAGGGCTACGACATAGAAGAGGTGGAAGCCCACCATAAGCACTCCTACCGCCTCATCTACAAGGTGCGGAACAACAAGCAGCTATTTAATAATCTTTATGAAACGAAGTTTATGGATGATGATCCCGACTTGGTGGTTGTGTCTTACGGGACTCCTTCCCGAGTCGTGAATACGGCGGTTGCAAAGGCCCGGAGCGCCGGGATGAAGGTTGGCGCGCTTCGGCTCATCAATCTGTGGCCCTTCCCTGACGAACATTTCACCAGGAACACCAAGTACCTGTCTGTGGAACTCAACTGGGACGGTCAACTGGTTCGGGAAATTCAGCGCGCGGCACCCAAAGGCTCGGAGATCAATTTCCTCGGGACCTGCGGGGATCTGCCGACCATCCCGGATCTGATGGAGTCATTTGAGAAAATCCTGAAAAATCAGCCGCTGCAAAGGAAAGGCTGGGAGCTGGAGGCGTGGTCATGGAATTCTCGTCAAGCAAGCTGATAGACACTTACTTGCGAACTCGCAAAGTCCCCAGCACCGCATGTTCCGGATGCGGGCTGGGAGAGATACATAAAATTGTCGTCCAGGCAATAACGGAACTGAACCTGAGCGTCGGCGACGTCGTCTGGGGAACTTCAATTGGGTGCGCAGGCCGGCAGACGTTCGCCACCTGGAAGGGCGACGGCTTCGCAGGCACCCACGGAAAGGTGTACGCGATCGCCAGGGGACTTAGGATCGCCCTGCCGACCGAAAAGAAAATCATCCTGACGGTCGGAGACGGCGATGCTTTCGGAATCGGGCTCATGCACCTCATTCACGCGGCCCGGTCTAACGCCGACCTCACTGTAGTCGTAAGCGACAACCTGGGATACCAGTCCACCGGCGGTCAGTTCGGCTTCACCACGCCCCAGGGGACCAAAACGGATTCCAGCCCATACGGCATGTTCGAGCATAACCTCATGAGCGACGGCATGGATGTCATGCAGATCCTGAAGGGGGCCGGCGCTACATTCCTTGCCCGCCACGTTGCCATGGAAGGTCCGAGAGCGGTCGAAAGCGTCAAGAAGGCAATTCAGAACCATGGTTTCTCCCTGGTTCACATGCCCTACCCCTGTCCGACGAACTTCGGCTCGAAGCACTTGGGGACTCGCAACCCGCTGGCGATCTATAGGTGGATCAAGGAACGGGCCGCCCCTCTTGGCCAGGAGAAACCCGATACGGTATGGGCTACCGGCGTTTGGCACGACGCCAGCAACTCCAGGCCTGAATTCCATGATCATATCTGGGGTTCAGTCGAGAAGATCAGGAGGACAGGCTCGCTATGAAAGGGAGAATCGAAATAGTCGCCAGCGGATTCGGCGGGCAGGGCGTGGTAAGGCTTGGACAGGTCTTGGGCGAAGCCGCCGTAAAACAGGGGTTGCACGTGACAATGCTGAAAAGCCACGGCACGGAAATGCGCGGGGGGTACGTCAGAAGCCAGGTCGTGCTGTCGGGAGAAACCATCGACTCCCCGATGTGCGAGAGTCCGGACTTCCTGATCACGCTCTCATCGGCTGCCTATGAACGCTTCAAGGGTACCGTTCCGGATTATGGGACGATCGTGTACGACCCGGCCTTTGTGGAAAAGATCGACACTTCGTTGCCCTGCCTTCAGAGGGCGCTTCCGGCCAAGGAACTCTCGATGACGAACTTCGGCAAGCCCATGTTCAGCAACTCCATAGCTTTGGGCGCTATGGCCAAACTGCTTCAAAAGGACCTGGACAAGGACCACGTCCTGGAGAGCATCCTGGTAGTCCTCCCCAGGTTCAAGGAGGAGAACAAGAAGGCATTCCAGATCGGATTCGATCATTTCTAATCGACGGAGCAACTGAAGAGCCAAGTACGGTATTGAAATACGAAAGTGCATGCGGGGAGCGGCCGCATTGGCCGCCCCCTCCTTTCAAAACCAGATCAGGACTCATTCAGATGGACGCGCGCAACATCCCCGTAAGCCTGGCATCAGTTTTGCCAGGAAAGCCAAAACCACGCCAGCGGTATCCCGCGGTCGCACCCGAAATCAATGATGTCATACTGCCTGAGCAGGGCAAACCTGCTGCTCGTTTTCTCACCAGGAAAGGGGGGTGAATGGTTCGCACGATCAGATTTTTCGTGGACAAACATGCTGCGGATCAGCCGGATAAGGTTTTTATGTACGCGCCCGAGCCCCAGCTTGAGATGACGTACAGTCAGCTCAAAACAGCCTGCCTGAAACTTGCGGCGCAGATGGGCAAAAGAGGGCTATGCAAGGGAGACAAGATCTCTCTCATGATGGGCAACGGTTACCAGACTACGGCACTATTTCTGGGAGCCATGTACTCCGGACTGGTCATCTCACCGTTGAACCTGCAATCGCAACCATCCCATCTCACTTACGTACTCAATCACTCAGATACAAAACTCGTCTTCACTACCGACTTCCAGCTCGAACGGCTCCAGGAGGCCCTCAAGGGCGTGGACAGGCCGATAGAGATGGTGGTTATCGACAAGCACGCATGTGAAATCTTTCCGGAAGACGACATATGTTCCTGCAGCCTGCCCGATTTGAGTGAAGGCGATCCGGCTCTGCTCCTCTACACCTCCGGAACGACCGGACGACCGAAGGGCGCCATCCTCACACAGAAGAACATGGTCGCCGGCGGTCAGAACGTGGTACTGGCCCATGACCTTTGTCCCGAAGATGTGGGTCTGGTTTCGCTGCCTCTCTTCCACATCAATGCGGAGATAGTCTCCGTTATGGCCCCGCTGGTACGCGGTTCGAGCATGGTAATGCCGGAGCGTTTTTCTGCGACCGAATTCTGGCCGCTCATTTCGCAATACCGGTGCACATGGTTCTCGGTCGTACCGACGATCATATCCTATCTCGCAAGCAGCACGGATATCGAAGGCAAAAACTACAACCTGTCCCAGGTACGGTTCGGCAGGTCCGCATCCTCGGCCCTTCCGCCCTCCCTGCACAAGGATTTCGAGCAGAAGTTCAACATCTCGATCATCGAAACGATGGGGCTGACCGAATGCGCCGCCCCCGTCTTTTCGAACCCGGTAGACCCGGCCAAACGCAAGTACGGGTCACCAGGCGTCGCGGTCGGCAATATCGCCAAGGTCATCGATAAGGAAGGCAGCGAGTGTCCCAGGGGCACAATCGGCGAAATCATGATCAAGGGCGATAATGTCCTCAGAGAGTACTACAAGGACCCGGAGAACACGTCCAAAGCCCTGGAGCCGGACGGCTGGTTCCACACCGGCGACCTGGGATACATGGATGAGGACGGCTTCGTCTTTGTGACCGGACGCCTGAAGGAACTCATCATCAAGGGTGGCGAGAACATATCTCCGCGTGAAATAGATGAATGTTTCTATTGCCACCCCGCTATCCTGGACGCCGCCGCATGCGGAATCCCCGACCAGCATTACGGGGAGGAAATCCTGGTCTGCTACACTCTCAAGCCGGGCTGCAGCTGCACCGAGGAGGAACTCAGGGATCACGCCCTGAAGCATCTCGGCAAATACAAGACGCCCAAGATGATCGTTTGCCTCGAGGAACTTCCGAAGGGACCTTCGGGAAAGATCCAGAGGCTGAAACTGCCCGAAGCTGTCGGGATCGGCGGACCCGCACCGACCTCCGCGGCAAAAACAAGCAAGGGTTGACCCTCACCCGCGCTCAAATAGCCAGTAGATGCAGGAGGATTCGGTCCGGATTTCACTCTCCGGCGCCACCTCCTGCTTTGGCATTTTAGCTCCCGGCGCAAGGAAGGATCTGATGCATTCCTCCAAATATCCTCATTTGCTGCTGTTTTGTTCAATACTTCCACCATTTCCGGAACTTTCCGGGGCACTTTCGCTCTGTCACACAAGAAATCTGCTGTCGCTTTGGCCATTCTCATCCGAACTAGTGCAAATACCCGAGAGGAGCAGGGATAAGTCTTTCACCATCTGAAAACCAAGGAGCGCAACAGGAAGAAATACAGGATTTTTATACCGTCGCGGATTTTCATCGCAAGAGTGGGGCAATTTTAAACCTCAGAGGGGAAAACGATGACAGGACAAATCAAGAAAGGCGACGTTATTTCCGGAGGTCAGTCAGCGGCAGTCGGTGAAGGGGTGGCCGCAAGGCCCGAACGAGCCCGGCTGATCAGTACGACCACATGGATGACCATTATTTTATCCTCCATGTACGGGATCATGTACCTGGACCGCGTAAACATTTCCGTGGCCGCCAAGGACATGATGAAGGAATTTTCGCTTAGCAATGTGCAAATCGGTTTGGCTTTTTCTGCATTCTCCTGGCCCTACCTGATCGGTCAATTATTCGGCGGGTGGTTTGCAAAACTGTGGGGCTCGCGCATAACTTTGGCCGCCTGCGGTATTCTTGTAGCCATTTCGACCCTTGCAACAGGCTTCATCGGAGGGCTGGTGTCGCTGTTTGTCGTCCGTCTCGCCCTTGGATGCGGTGAGGGACCATCGTTCTCAGCCGCTACCGCTGCAATGAGGAACTGGTATCCGGAAAGGCGCTTCGGCTTCATCCAGGGCATCACGCACAGCGCAGCCCGTCTCGGCGGCGCGGTGGCACCGCCCATCGTAGCCTGGATCATAGCGGCCGCCGGCTGGCGCTGGTCCTTCTGGATCTGCGGTCTCATGTCGGCCGTCTGGGTGCTCATCTGGTGGACCTACTTTCGGGACGACCCGCACGCCCATCCCGGCATGACGGAAAAAGAACTCGAAAAGCTGGCCCCACCCTCCAAGGTCACCAAGAAGTCGAAGACGCCCTTCTGGGCACTGGCCAAAAGAATCGGCTCGGTCACGGCCGTCGACTTCTGCTACGGCTGGACCCTCTGGGTATTCATCTCCTGGATTCCTCTCTATTTCATGAACCGGCATCACCTGGAACTCAAGTCTTCGGCGCTGCTCGCCGGCCTCACCTTCTTCGCAGGCGTTGTGGGCGACACAATAGGCGGGAGTTTCTCAGACTGGATCTTCGTCAAAACGGGAAACAAACGGCTGGCGAGAAACGTCCTCATCGCCTGTGCGCTCCTTGTTTCCGGAGGTTTCCTGTACGCATCGATGTTCACCATGAATATCTCGGCCGTCGTAATACTTCTCGGCGCGGCCTTCTTCTTCCTGGAACTGGTGGTTGGAACAATCTGGGCCGTCCCGATGGACATCACGCGTGAGTTCGCCGGACTGGCCGGCGGCATGATGAACTTCGGTTTCGGACTCGCAGGAATCTTTTCGCCGATTGTTTTCGGGTGGGTCATAGATAAGACGGGCAACTGGGACATCCCGTTCGGATGTACCGTGGCCATCTGCGTGATAGGCGCGGTCCTGACCGTCTTCATGCATCCGGAAAGACCGTTCGTGGCTCCGCAGGAAGCAAAGTAGGCGGATATTATCGTAGAAGTCGGAACGCGGAAGGGAAAGGAGAGGATAAGCTTCCTCTTTCCCCTTCCCTGTCGGTTGGTCGAATTCAGAAAGGCTGTGAGCAAACGCTCACGGCCTTTTGCTCTTGTCGCAACGCCCCGGGATCAATGAATCGTGGGCCGTTCCTCTTCTTTTGGCTTAACCAGAGTCAAATGGCCTTTTCCCCGGGATGGGGGCCTCTTCGGGGCGACCGCTCCGCTGCGCAGTTCGAACCCGTAGAGATCCCGCACATAGCGGTACACGATGGCTGCCGGCTTCCCGACAAAGACGATTCCGCCCAGCATGACGGCCATGGCCACACCGGGGTTTATGCTGAATATAAGAACCCCCGTATAAATGAGCGTGGCCCCGAACAGCGCTGAAATAATCTGGAGCATCTCTGTTTCCTTAACGGTTGATTTGGATATCGGCTCCTACGCATCGTTCGACAGCAGTGAGTTTATCCAAATATTTCTTTTCCGGTATTCATATTATACTGCAAAGGTCTTGACCAGAGAAATACTGCATCGCCCGGCCCGAACTTCTAATTTGATCTGATCGGGGTGGCAGCGGCGCTCCATTTGAAAGCGTCACAAAGCTTACACCGAGAAGGAAGAGAAACTGCCGAACTCATGTCAATTACTTGACAATCAACCACAATTCCCACCCGGATCGAACCTCACCAGAACCGTTTTCCACATTTCATAAGGGCAAATCAGGATATCGCAGGCGCCGGGGCTTTGGGTCCTGCGCCTTTCCAGTCTCTTTCGAACGGAGGGAGAACCGAATGGCCTCCATTTTGCTTTGAAACAATCGGTTGAGTCCAGAGTACGGGTGTCGTGCCCGACGGATCTCATTTTTTCCAATATAAGCTTTAGGTAAACCCGGAGCACGGAGCATGGTCGGAAAAAACCTCCGAATACTTTTCGTCTATCGATCCGATGTTGATGTGAACGGAGGAGCCGCCGGAGTAATGAACAAAACCTGCGAGGCCCTGAGAAAGCTGGGCGTCCAGGTTGAAATAACTCATGAGATGTACCCCGAAACTTCCGGCTTCGATGCCGTCCATGCCTTCAATATCTGGTCTCCTCCCACAGCCCTGGCCCAACTCAAACACTTCAGGCAATCGGGAGTCCCTGTAATCTGGTCTCCTTTCTATCTGGACTGGTGCGAATATGCGTGGGCGAACCTGGCATTCGAATTGATCTATCGCAGGGAACACTCGCAGGAAGAGAGAGCGAAGATTTTCAACGCATTTACCACAGGCGCCCTTGAGATCAACGGGCTGGCCCAATGGAAGCAAAATGAGGTGTTCCCGGGGTTTCACCGGATACTGAAAGAAATGCTCTCGAGCGTCGATTATCTTTGCGTCACCAGCCACCGGGAAATCCAGAAACTGGTTCAGATCACCGGCAGGAATTCCATCCCCTTTGCGGTCACCCCCCACGGGGTTGAGGCAAAACCTTTTGCATCCGCGTCGCCTTTGCCTTTTGCGTCCAAATACGGTGTCCGGGATTTTGTGCTTTGCGTCGGAGCTGTTGAGAGCAGAAAAAACCAGCTGATGCTGATCGAGGCCTTGAAGGGTACTGCTTTGCCCATTGTCCTCATCGGCCCCGCATTCGAGCCCCCTTACCTCGAAGCCTGCCTTAAATCGGGCGGACAGATGGTGCTTCACACCGGGAAACTCGGACCGGACATGGTGGCCTCAGCTTATAGAGCGGCATCCGTACACGCTCTTCCCAGTTATGCCGAAGGGGCAGCCCTGGCCAATCTTGAGGCGGCGGTCTCCCGTTGCGCAATGGTGGTAAGCAACAGGTCATCGGAATTTGAGTACTTCGGGGACGGCCCCTTTTTCTGCAGCCCCAACGACCCCTCGTCCATCCGGGAAGCGGTGCGACTCGGAATGGAATCCAGTCGGAAAGAAAATGAACGATGGGAAGCGCTCGGCAGAAAAATCGAAGAAAAATACACTTGGGAGAGAACGGCTGAACTCACCCTGGAAGTGTACGAACGCGTTTTGACCAAAAAATTGACGCGGCCTGCGGGTTTATCGCATCCAGTTGCGCCGCGTTCCGCGGGTCCACAGGGTAATCGGTTCGAGGGCAAAATCCCTGTCGTCTGGAGCGGCCCTGTTTTCAACCGTAGCGGTACGGCCGACCAGGCACGGAACTTCATCAGGCGCATGCGGGAGAGTTGGCCCTTATTTGTGCGGCCAGCCGGGAAATACGACGAGAGTTTCGTCTCCGGGATCGACCCCGACGAAGTCCGAAAGCTGGCTTCTCAAGTGAAGCTGCCCGACTCACCTTACATTTCGATCCTGAGCGGACCGGCCTATTCGTTCGAAAGAGACCCGGGAGCCGTTTACAACATTGGCAAGACCACCTTTGAGACTGACGGGCTGAGTGCCGAGTGGGTTTCGAAGTGCAACCTGATGGACGAAATCTGGGTCCCAACGGAGTTCAACGCTGAGACATTTCGCAGGAGCGGAGTAAAAGTCCCCCTGTTTGTTATCCCGGAGGGAGTCGATCCCGACTTCTATCGGCCCGGGCTCCAGCCGCTTTCGATTCCAGGTCTCAAGGGATTCACCTTCCTTTCGGTTTTTGAGTGGACGTTTCGCAAGGGTTGGGATCTCCTGCTGAAAGCGTGGGCGGACGCCTTTTCGGCCGCCGATGACGTACGCCTTCTTCTTCTGACCCATCCGGAGGAAGGCACAAATACGAATATCCAGGCGCTAATGGAGGAATATCTCAATTCCATTGGACGCTCTTTACGCGACGTCGCACCGATTTCAATTATCAGAGATCAGATTCCTCAATCGCAAATGCCCCACCTGTACGCGACGGCAGATGCATTCGTGCTCCCGTCCCGCGGAGAGGGCTGGGGGCGGCCATACATCGAAGCCATGTCCTGCAGCCTCCCTGTAATCGGGACAGGGTGGAGCGGCAACCTGGCCTTCATGAACGAGGAAAACTCTTACCTGATACAAACGAACGGACTTGAAGCAGTCGACGGGAGAATGGAGCTTCCGTTTTACAGGGGACAGCATTGGAGTTCTCCTTCTCCGGACCATCTTCCAAGGCTGCTGCGGTATGTTTTTACACACAGGGATGAAGCCGGAGAGAAAGGACAACGGGCCAGACGAGACATCGCAGCCCGTTGGAGCTGGGATAAAAGCACGGCACAGGCCCTATCCAGAATTCGAACGGTCTGCTCCGAGCTGGAAGGCAAATCGGAAAGAAAGACTTCAATCGAGCGGGCCGTACAAGGAAACGGGAACGTTCGTTGCCTCAGGTGGGAAGGTCTCCAGTTTGCCTGGCATTCCATGGCATTGATCAACCGGGAACTGTGCCTCAGATTGATAGATGCGGGGCACGAACTCTCCATTCTCCGCTATCTGCCCGAAGAATTCGGGGTGGAAAAAGACCCGCGGTTCAAAAAACTCGCGGCACGGGTTCGCGCTCCTCTTTCACGCCCGGCCGAAATTCACGTACGGCACCATTTCCCGCCCGATTTCAACCCTCCACCCGAAGGGCGCTGGATCATGATCCAGCCCTGGGAGTACGGCCGCATCCCGCAGGAATGGGTTGAACCGATGTCGCGGCTTGTGGATGAAATATGGGTCCCGAGCAGGTATGTAATGAAATCCTACATCGCAAGCGGGATTCCCTCCGATATCGTTCGAGTCGTACCGAACGGTGTGAATACAGGCATTTTCAATCCGGAGGCAAAGCCTTTTGCCCTTCCGACCGAGAAGAAATTCAAATTCCTCTTCGTAGGAGGGATTATCTGGCGAAAGGGTTTGGATGTCCTTCTCCAGGCTTACCGCCAGGCATTTTCGAGTTCGGACGATGTTTCGCTCGTGATCAAGGAAATCGGAAATTCCAATTTTTACAAAGGCATGGGATCTCCCGAAATAATACGGGAAATCCAGCAGGACCAGTCCGCCCCCGAGATAATTCACCTGGGCGAGATGTTTTCTGAAGAGCAGATGGCCGGGCTTTACACGGCATGTGACTGCCTCGTTCATTCCTACCGGGGCGAGGGCTTCGCCCTGCCCGTCCTGGAGGCAATGGCCTGCGGACTGCCGGTCGCAGTCACGGAAGGCGGGGCGACGGACGATTTCTGCCGACAGGATACGGCTTTTCTGATTCCGGCAGAACACAAAGGATTCTATCACAATGAAATAAAGTTCGCGGGAGGTCCAGGATGGGTTTTGGAACCGAATCCACAGGCCCTGGCCGAACTGTTGCGCCACATCCGCAATTCTGCCGATGAGACAGCTTTAAAGGCGGAGCGCGGGCTGGAACTGGCCAGGACGAAGTTTGCCTGGGACAACGTATTCGAATGCGTGCAGGAGCGCCTGGCGGCACTGATAAAAAAGCCGGTTCGGAGAATGCATAGCCTCAAGGTATAGTTTCTGCCCGTATCGAGGATGATCTGTCCGAACATTCTTCTACTAACATAAAAGTCTAGGCCGGTTTCCTATTATAGCAATGGCAAAATCTATGAAATTTCTTCCAGGATGGAGCTTGTAATGGAAAATCGCATCAGCGAGTGTATGTCAATTCTGAACAGAATGAGAAATCTGCTGCTGCAGGTTGGCTCAAAATCTTCTACCAGCACTACTTATCAGAACGATATTGCTCAATATATACTAAGAAATGCTGAAAGAGAGGAAGCAATTATCGAAATTGGGTGTTTCAAAGGAGGTTTAACGGCTCAACTTGCTTTTATGGCGAAGGTAACAGCTTCTAGATTGTATACTATAGACATTGACCCTACATGGGTATCGCACACTGAAGCCCTTCTGCAAAGATTCAACCTGAATACACATACTACCTATTATCGTGGTACTTTTGATGATTTTGCCCGTACGACCATATTTACCAGAAAGCCTTTGCTATTGGTAATAGATGGAGATCACCGCTATGAAGCTGTCATTAAGGATATACAATCAATATACAGACTCAACCAAATTCCCAAGGCGGTTGCATTTCACGATTTTAGCCTGCGATATGTCGAAAAATTCAATACATTTGTGGATAGAGCCATTTTCGACAGCTTTGGACAGAATATCGAATTGATCAGAATCGGGCAAAAGATTGATGATTCTCCATACATGCCAAAAAAATCTAATCCCGATCCAAAAGAAGGCTTTTATTGGGAAGAACACGGTTCGGAAGGGGTCATTCTATTCCCTCCCGAGAAGTTACCTCTCCACGCCGGGGTGTAATTTAAAAGGGCAATCGCTCGCTAAGGGACGGTCAGGAGAGTGCCGGCTCTATGCAGAAGACAGCATTTGGAAAATAGGTCGATGCAACACTCTATTGCAACCGACCTTTGGACGAATGGCTGTCGTCGGCAATGGGAACCGGTTTCTTCACGTACTCAAAATCGACGTCTGACAGACCTGTGGCGACATGGTTCATCGCAGCAGCGCCCGGCGAAGACCATTGGCCAAATGGACTGCCAGGGTTATCCGACTTCAGCAACCCGGGATTTTCTATCTCAAACAAGAGGGCTCACCTCTGAGGGGTGCATTGACTTTAGTGGAAATCGCCTCAAGTGATTGTTGTATTTTAGCAGCCAGCTTTAAATCATTGAGTTTTCGCGCGATCTGCTCGGCCTGGCTCAACAGGTTCATTGCCAGGGCAGGGTTTCGGGTTTCGATAAACAACCTCGCAGCCTCCATCAACACGTCCAGGACAAAAGGTTGATTATCGATCGACCTCATTTCCCGCACCGCTTCCAGGAGCACTTTTGTCGCCGCCTCAGACTGCCTGAGTTGAACCAGGTTTCTTGCCGTCCCCATAAGAACCATGACCGGCACGGCATACTGGTAATACTTCATCAGATTTTCCGTTTTCTCCTGTGCACTTACACTCAAACCCTGAGCGAACAGCGGAATCCCCTTGAATCTCTCCGGGAGTGCTTTTTCATATGCCCAAGCTATCCTGAGGCGGCTTTCCCGGGATTGATAGTCCATTCCCCCGTCATCCGGACTTCTGCGGAACCAGAAGAGAGGTTTTGGAACCACTTCGAGTCTGGCTCCCGCTATCTGTGCCTTTGCAAGGAAACTTTGCATATCGAACCCATGGTAAGGGGGTGCATCGGTTCCTCCCGAAACCAGGAACACGTCCCGGCGGACCAGGATCCCGGCAGCTCCGAAGGCATTCCACAACAGGCCTGAAGCCGGCGAACCGCCCAGGGGCAGCCAACGTTTCAACTTCGGCGATGTACCCTCCGGGGAAGCGCCCGAGAAAACATCGACCGGCGCTGAAACGATGTCGGCCCCGGAGATTTCCACAGCATTCAGGAGCGTGGCTACTGCCCCTTTTTTTGGAATAACATCCGTATTCATGAACAGCAGATATGTGCCGCTCGCTTTTGTGGCTGCAACTGGATAAAAATCCTCTTCTCCGTAAGCCTGCAAAATCTTTATCGGCCGACTGCAAAGCATCGAAGCGGATTCCGGATCTTTATACCGCCCTATGACTTCACTCGCATCCCCCCCGTAATCGGCCAGGATAATTTCGATCTCCGGGTAGTCCTGGTATCCAATCGATCGGATCGTCTCCTCCAGGAAAGCCGGATCGCCTTTGTGACTCAGACAGATGGTCACAAGCGGATTTGAAAAGGAAGGAACAACGTCTTCCTTCGAGCTGATCTGGTCCGCCGGGAAGAGGTCCTCGTGCCATTTTATCCATGCCTTTTCATTGGCTTCAATTTCGACTGCAGGCCGCGCAATTCGGATGCCGTGAGTAAAGACGGTTTTCAGCTTTTGGGCTAATCCACCGGCGGACCAGTCAAAGCAAATTTCTTTTTCATCTTCGGGGGCTATGAGTTCCGGAATTCCTCCGGTCTTGCTCGCAAGGAAAGGTATCCTGCCCCCAAGACACTCAAGGACGGTATTAGGTGAGTTATCGACAGGCGATGCCATGACAGCGACCCGCCCCGGTTGATGGAGGTAGTCTATCGCCCGCGGCTGGTCGAAGTCGCTGATTATCTGCCGGAAAAACGGCCACTTCTCTGCCCTCTCGCTGATGAATTCCTTGCTGCTTTTGCCCATTACTTCTGCGTGTCTTCCCATGAAGCAGACTCTTAACTCGCTCATCCGCGGGTCTTCAGAGAGGAGGTCCAAAGCATCGCAGAAGAGTACGAGGCCTTTCCGCGTCTCAAGGCGGCCGAAAAAGACGACCTCATTCACATGGTGGAACTCATCCGGAGTCTTATCCGCTGTGGCGGAACGGGCGGAGTATGGCAGGATGTACTGTTGAACGAAGCACGACTTGGGTAGGGTCCAGTTATTCTTCCGCATCCAGTTCAGGAGATAATGGCTGGGACTCCAGACGACATCGGAGGAAGAAACGCTTACCCGTTCGATATGATCCAGCCCCAGGTCGTCAACCTGATTTACAAATTCGCGATTAGCCTCCCGTATCCACATGGTTGGGCTATGAGTTCCCGTGCAAAGAAGAGTCTTCCCAAAATCCAGGCCTTGCTTCTTGGCAAGAAAGCAGTAGTAACCCGGCCCCATCATCTCGGTGAAATGCACCACATCGAAGTCCCTCTCGCGGAGCCACTCATAAACTCTAAATGCACCGATGAGGTACCATGCGGCAGCGGCATCGAATTCTTCCGAGCCATCCGGCAACGGCACAAAAGTAATTCCTTTCCTGGCATAGTGAGTTTCCCAGAACTCGATAGATTCTTTCTCGCAGTATCGCCCCCTTGTGTAGAGCAGCGTGACATCATGGCCCGCCGCTGCGAGTGCATCTCCCAGCGAGGTACAAGCGGTCCCTATACCGCCGTTGCGGTACGGGCCGATGAATTCCGGGCTGACGATACAGATCCTGATTCGTTTCTTCAGGCCTTCCAGACCGGCACCGTTCAAAGGCAACGCAGGAAATGTTACCAGGGCGACATCGTTAGGATGAAAGGTGGAATCGCCTTTACTCTGCAATCTGCGCAGCCCCTGAATTTCATCCGCATGAACCTGGAGTTCTCTCTCTTTCTCGGAGATAAAACCGCGCCACATGCTCCCATACTCGGATGTTTCCGCAAACGTGCGCTTTATCTCGTCAATTTCCGCGGGGATAGACGAAGTCGCCGCGCCCCTGGAGAGTGCCGCATAAAGCTTTTCCACCAGCGGGAAACAAGCTGCGTTTTCGTTGTCATCATGATGCCGCAGCCCGGCCTGGACAACTGATTCAAGTTTTTCCGAGATCGTGCTCATTTGGGATCGCGGCAGATCGAGGGCTGTCAGCAAAGATTCTGCCTGTAACCGCCTGTTCCGGAACCAGAGGTCATAGTCCACGATGGCTCGTAGCTTCTCTCCGGAATAGGTCAGTGCGTCAATATTGGTTTTCAGCCAGAGCAATTGCGCATGAGATGCAGAGAGATTATTGCGTTTCTTGAGCGAAGCAGCGACAGAAGCGGGGTGCCGAATAGCGAGGAGGCAAACGGGATCCACTCCGAGTTCATTAAGTATTTCATCCCACAGCGGCAACAAAACTGCAGTTCGGGGATCTTTCACTGCGAAAATGCTGTCTGTGCGCTCGACTTCCTTCCGGATTATCTCCACCAGTTCATGCCGCAACGACTGTATTTCCGGACGGCTCATCCATCCCTCCGGAAGCGGGAGGGCGAGGCTTGGATCATCCCAGGTCAGGTTCAGCGCTTTGAGTATCTTTTCGTGGATCGTGAGAATGCTTTTGCTCTCCCAGTAGCCTGACTCGTTCCATTCATCAGGCGCCATGAGATCCGTTCCCAGGTTGAATCCCAGTTCGCTCAGCAAATTTGCCAGCAGCGATGTTCCGCTTCTGTGCATCCCCAAAATCAAAACTATTCGGCGCATTTCACCTGTTCCCCCCGATGGACGCATCGATCAATCCTCTCTATGAGTCCTGCAACCAAAATGTATTCGATAAGATCTCACTCCAGATCTTCATAATGTCTGGAAATTGCCACGAAATGAAAGCCTTGATCCGGAGTCTCGCGATAGTCGGCCTGATATAGCGGAGACGCTCCGTTTCCCCTCGGGTAATCACAATAATCGAAAAAACTGCTGTCTAGCTGAACAAAGCCGTTTCGGATGAACTCCTGTTCCCACCAGCGTCTATCTTGGACTGTGAGATGATAGGCTCCCCCATTGGGGCAATTACCGGAAGGACGGGTACTGATCGATCCCGTAAAGAGACCGCGCGGCTTCAGATGCTTTCTCACGTTTGAAAAGAGTTGCGGAAGATCGGAGGCAGAAAGATGTTCCAGCACCTCCCAGCACATGATCAAGTCGAACAAAATTCGTTCGCTGCGTTCTTTCTCAACAAGATCGAAAGGTTTGCTGATGTCGCACGTAAAAAGGTTGTTCCGCAATTGGCGCCACTCTGCCCGCAGCCTTTTGGCCGAATAATCGCTGCCCTCGAGACCTATTGCACAATGTCCCCGCAGAGAGAAATCAAAAACCAGCCCTCCTCCGGAACATCCCAAATCGAGAACGTTCAGGGGGCTCCCGAGGATCTGCTCGCATTTTTGAACGAAATTGGGCGCGCGGGTATTATCCCGAGCTGTGCCATGCGGAAACAGATGATCATTGCTTGTGATAGCAACCGGGTTATCAGTGACAAGCCGGACGCCAATCGGTGGCGCGAGCGGTGTTAACCTCCCCAACAGTTCGACAAGGTCGTGGTATTGAATTTCCGCGGAGAATGAAGAGTTCTCAAAGCATGTCGATATAAGAGTGGAGAGTTCATCTTTTACAGAATCGATTTTCTTCTCGATCGAGCTGATTCCTCTTGTTTCAGTCTCGGGCGGCGTTACCGATTTTGTTCGCCCCTCATCATTTCGACAGGCACCTTCGTCCGTTTGCCCCGAAGCAGAAAAGGCAGAAAATATATCACTGAAGAGATCTTTTTCATGAACGGCATCAATTTCACTCAGAGTTGAGCGATTATTCTGTCTCATCCGCTCCAGGATGGTCAAAAGTATTTTTTGAAGAACCGGTGTGCTCTCAGTAAGACGGCTGAGTCTGGAAAACATGTTAGGCAGAGCGTTCGCGCCGGCATCAAGCACCATGGAGGTCATTCCGTCCCACAACGGCAAGGGAGATTTCATCTCGGCAAGTCTTGCCCGATCGGGAAATACGCCATTCTCCAGTCCAAAGGCCCGCCTGTGCGTCAGTGCCAGTTTTTCCCAGTTGGCAATCAAAGAAATGCACATCGCATTTCCCTTTTCAACCGGAGAGCCGAAATCCGCATATGTGTCGCAAATGGAAACAAGCCAGCGGGTGTTCAGGCAACTGCAGAGATCTTCCAAATGCTGCTCGATTTCCCCGACAAAATATGGCCAATCGTCGTGCGAGCGCCGGCGCAGACGAATAATCCTGTGTTTGAGCCTGGAAAAAATACAGTGGACTGCGTCTCCCAATTCCTGAGAAGAAACCATGCAGGGCTCTTTTATAGATTCCAGTGAATGGAGACAATCACCTAGAGTCCGGTGTTCCGGCAAAGTGCAATGAATCTTCTGATTCACCCGAATTATCCTTTCAAGTATTCTTCGCTTTTGATGGCTCTTTAATCCAGAGCAAGAATTGGACCAAGGAAGCTTCCCAGTGGCACTTACCGTCTGTCCTCGCGCCAACAGGGATGCTTCCTCTCATTGCGCGTTATTTACTCACAACAGGCGGCGGCACTCTCCGATCACACTTGGCGTGAAACCGGCATTCAACCCGCCAACAAGCTCGAAATCACCGTCAAATCGATGACGGTCGAGAAAAATGGAACTCAGCGAAGACAAGGTCACAACGGCAGATCTTTATGTTGTCGCTCCCGCATTATCCGAACGCCGGGTGCGCAAAAGAACAGCACATCGTGACGAATCGCACTCATCAACCCACTTGCCGTGCAATAATCTCAGATGAACCTCTGGCTCATATTTTGCTTAATAACGATGTGAGGCTCCCGGGCATTATCACGCTATTTAATAAAGGCCGATCCGACTGATAAGCCCGACAATCAATTCCGAACCCACATGGAAAGGACTCGTTAGGATATAAGTGATCCGTAAATCAACACCCTCGAACAGAATTGAACCAGCCAGGCAGCCATTCCCACTCCTGCCCCTTCGGGATACTGTGTCTTCAAATTCCCTTCCCTTCTCGAAGCGTATCTGTATCGCCGGCTTCGGGCTTGCCGGTCACACACCGGACGATAAAGAAGGAAGAGCATTCACCGCACTGGCCGAAACACTCGCCGCTGCGGGACATGAAGTTACGCTCCTCGATCTCGACTGCCAATCCGATGATAACCGAAGGCTCGTCGAGTGGGCGGCGGGATTTGCCCACAGGCGCGTACGATTCCTTTCGCTGCCCGAACCACGGTCGTTGAGACTCTCCGGAGGCAGGCATTCAATTGTCGCTTACCGTGTTTATCTCTGGCTGAAAGAGCAGGCTTTCGACATCGTCCATTTCCCTGAATGGAAAGGACCGGGCCACTATTGCCTGCTCGCAAAGCACCAGGGGCTCGCATTCGCCAAAACGCTTTTCTGCGTGCAGGCTCACGGGCCGAGTTGGTGGCGCAAGTCGGTCGATTCGGAATATATGGAGTGTATCGAGGACCTCGAACTCAGCTTTCTCGAACAAGAGAGTGTGCGGTTGGCGGACGTCCTGGTGAGCGGGTCCGAATATCTTCTCAACTGGATGCTCGAAGAGAAGTGGAAGCTTCCCGAACGGACCTATGTGCGGCAGTTCCCTGTGACGCGAGACATGAACGGGCCTGTCGAGATGCGGGATTCGGGACCCCGCGCAGTTGAAGAATTCGTTTTCCTCGGCAGCCTCGAACAGCGTTGCGGATTGGCGCTCTTTTGCGACGCGCTCGATCGGATGCGATCAAAGCCTCTCCGGTTCAGGGTTACCTTCATGGGGAATCCCGGAACCGTCTCCGGTCAACCAAGCGGGAATTACATAAAAGAGAGATCCCGCAATTGGCCCTGGCCGGTGCGGATTCTCACGGACCTCGATCGCCAGGCGAAGCTGGACTACCTGAGGGGGCCGGGAATACTGGCCGTGATACCCTCTTTGGCAGACAATCTTCCCGATTCGGTACGGGAATGCCTGAATTCCGGGGCGCCGTTCATCGCGTCAAATATAGGCGGCATACCGGAAATGATCGCGAAGGAGGATGTCGAGAGGACATGCTTTCCGCTCAGGAGCGCGGTCCTGGCGGAAAAGCTCGAACAGGCGCTCAGGATCGGAGCCCGGCCGGCTCGGCCTGCATTCGATATTCGCGAAAACGAGACAGCCTGGGTTTCCTGGCACAACCGGTTGGATTGCATGCCGCAAACACATGCTCCTGCATCAGAAGAAAGATTCACTCCTCTCGTCAGCGTCTGCATTCCCCACCGCAACAGGCATTACATGCTGGATAGGGCGATAGGGTCGATCCTTGCCCAGGACTATACCAACTACGAAATCATCGTAGTCGATGACGGCAGCGATCAACCTGAGACTCTGGCATACCTGAAAAACCTCGAAGTCGATTTCGCCGCGCGGGGCTGGTCGGTCTTGAAACAGGAAAACCGCTTTCCCGGCGCCGCCCGCAACCTTGCCGTTCGACATGCACGAGGGGATTACATTTTCTTCATGGATGACGACAACCTGGCCAAGCCCCACGAACTCTCGACTTTCCTGGCCGTCGCGCAAAAGACGGGAGCTTCTATTTTGACGTGCCTGCTCGATATTTTCGCGGAGGACTCGCCTGAACAGGCGGGGAGTGACGGCAGGAGGATGCTTTTCCTGGGGCCGGCAGCTTCCGTTGGAATATTTGAAAACGGCTTTGGGGACTCGAACTCGCTCATAAAACGGGAAGTTTTCGACAAGATCGGGGGGTTCCATGAAATCTACGGGGTCAATCACGAAGACAGGGAACTTTTTGCACGTGCCGTTCTGAACGGCATCCATATGGAAGTCATACCGGAAGCCTTGGTGTGGTACCGTGAGTCCGCGGGCGGCGTAAACAACTGCACCCCACTTCACGCAAACAATATGCGGGGGATTTTGCCTTACCTGGAAACGGTGCCGGACTGCCTGCGCGACCTGATCCGGACGGCACAGGGAATGAGATACGCCAATGACAGGATGACCTCGCTCGCCGCACTCCTGAGCGAGGAACGCAGGCTCCAGCCTCTCATCGTTGCCGGAAAAACCCTGGCGGAAATGGGCCAGCGCGAGGCTGCGATGAGCATCCTCAACAAAATCATGCAGGAACTCAAAACCATTCCTACTCCCGGTGTGGTCGTGGAAGCATTCATCGGAGCGGCAGAATTTCTCGCTCGGGTAAAAGAAACGGAACGGGCCAAAATATTCCTGCGGAATGCCTGCAAGCTTGCAGAAGAAACTCACAACCATTCGGCTGTACTGAAAGCGAAGTCGCTGATACAATCACTTGGACTTGGATAAGTCTCCGGAGCAATGTCCTTAACCAGATTGGAAGCACGTTCAGATGAGCAGACTCAAGATCCTTACGGAACAACATATATTCGAGAGCTTTGCCATTAAGGAAAAGGTCGCCGGAGCGTGTTGCACCGTTCTCCCCGAAATGGCACGCGCTGTAGCGGAGACTTTCTTCCGAAAAGGGCGGCTCTTTATTTTCGGCAACGGAGGAAGCGCAGCGGATGCGCAGCACATCGCAGCCGAATTCGTAAATCGCCTGAAGCGTGAACGCAATGCTTTGCCGGCTATGGCTCTTACCGTGGATACATCGATACTCACGAGTATCAGCAACGACTACCGGTTCGAAGATATATTTGTACGCCAAGTCTCTGCTTTCGGAAATCCGGGTGACATGGCGCTGGGCATCAGCACGAGCGGCCGCTCTCCCAATGTCCTCAAGGCACTTCGCTGGGCAAACGAAAACGGACTAGGAACTCTCGGTTTTGCAGGCCTGCCGGGAAGCGATATGAATGAATGCTGCAACAGCATCCTGAATATTCCTTCCACTTCAACCATGATCATACAGGAATGCCATATCATGGCAGGACACATATTATGTGCTCTAACGGAAGAGGTTCTTCTCGGACCAGTTGATGAAATCGACGGACACGTAGAAATACCTGCCGCTGCTGCACGACCCTGAGTACTGCCCGGCAGCGTATTATAAGCACCCGAACTGAGTCTTTTTGCTGCATTACAGTATGTACTCCCAAATACTGTCCGCCTACCATAAAAAGTACGGTACTTACAGTATTTAAAAAAGAAAAAAATTTGGTAATCTACAATCAATGATTATCCCTCCTTAAAGTTTCTTTTTTAGTCCCCGTATCCATTCGCCCCGGAAAGCCAGGTCCCCCGCCCCTGGCTTTCTTCTTTTTTATCCCCGAGAACATTCTTCCATATATTCAAAAAAGTGCATCCACCCTTATTGTCCGGTTTATCCAAATGCATTTCAGTCGTCCAGGTCTTTTCCTCCCCTAACTGCCCTTGAGTACAGACGACGTCTTCCGGAGACCGGTACGACCCATCCCCTTATTGCGAACAATTCTCAAGAATTTTATAAATTTTCTCGTCTGGAATGCCGAATGTCTAAAAAATCAGCTTTCAATCGAATACTTCTCAATGCCAGAATAATTTTGGCCTGCTCTCAGGGGGAGAAGACCGCAAGAAAGCTGGGGCGTGACGGGGGAAATAAGTTATCCAGGACAGGAGTGCGCAGATGAAGTGGGGTTTACGTTTAGGCGGGATCGGGATGATTGCGATTGGGGCGGTTTTGGCCGTGATGTATTTCATCGCAGGTCCCAAAGCGCCTGCAGGCGAATTGACGAAGAAGATGTACGTAAAGGAAAAGGTGATCAGCGGTGCATATAAAACTTATGCCGTAAAAGAAACTCCTGTGCCGATGTGGCTTGCAAAGACCGTTTTCCACAACGGAATGGACCAGCGGATCACCAATCTCAAGGTCAGGTACAGGGTAGGCGAGTATTCGGACTGGTGCTCCTGGCACAATTACACGGCCCTGGATCCCGACCAGACGGTAGTCGATCTCTACTATCCCATTTTGTTGAACTCATGCGCAAAGCTTACCAGCCGGGCTCCCGCCGAAATCCAGATGGAATGTGAGTATACGGACCAGACGGGTCGAACGCATCAAACATCAGAAAGCCGCGCGCTCACATTTCTGGACCGCTTCGAGTTCATCTTCTCCGACATGACCGCCGATGAGCGGACCGCGTCGTTCCAGGACGAAGTCACCTACTCGCATCTGCTGGCAGCGTGGGTGTCGCGAAGCGACGAAGTGGTTGCACGCCTGGCGTCGATGGCCAACAAGAAGGCAGGCGGCCTGGGCGCATCCACCAACGACGAGAGTTGTATAAGAGTGATGGCTGCCCTTTATGAAATCATGCGTACCATCCACATCAGCTATCAGCATCCGCCCGCACTGATCGACAAGAATCTCTCTTACGACATCAAACTGGTGCAGAGTCTCCAATATCCGCGGGACACCATCCAGAAACGAAGTGGGACTTGTATCGACCTCGCAATCCTTTATGCATCGATGCTCAACTCTATCAATATTGAGCCCTTCCTGGTAGTTATAGACGGCCATTGTTTCCCGATGGCGCGTACTCCGAGCGGAAAACTCATCCCGGTGGAAGCCACCGGAGTAGGCGACGGCTTTGCCAAAGGAATGACCTTCGAGCAGGCGGTCAACAGTGCAACCGAGACCTGGAAGAAAGCCAATCAATCCGGCCGTCTCGTAGTTGTCGATGTCAGACAGGGTTGGATGGCGGGCATAGCCAATCCTGAGCTGGAAACAATGCCTCCGGACATCCTTGACAGGTGGGGGATTACAGCCCTGGTCGAAGGCCCGGCCCAGCCGGCGGCGATCCACGCCGTGGCTCGTCCGAACGAACCGCAGGGTAACTTTCCAGCCCCCATGCCGATACCTGCCCCCGCGCCTGCACCGGCTCCTACTGTGGCCGGCATCGAGGGCAAATGGAGCTACACCGTTCCGGGAGCCAACGGCACGCCTGTGAACGGCAGGATAGAGATAAGCGGTAAAGGCGGCCAATAT
Source organism: Pseudomonadota bacterium (assembly GCA_023416335.1). The sequence continues at coordinate 63,254 of JAEZHY010000167.1, forward strand.
AAAGTGGTCGGAACGGCCTCTTACCAGATGATGGGAATGGACGGCCGGAATCACCAGTTCCATGAGCGCGATGAGTGTGTGGGTTCTTTGAGCGGGACGAACTTCTCCGCCCGTTGCGATAACGTCACGACGACCATGGATGGGCAGCGCATGCCGCCTCAGGGACTTCCGCTCACCCTTAACCTAGTTCTGGGCGCGGGCGGAAGATCCATGCAGGGACAGGTTCTCAACAGCATGGGAATGGCCATTCCGATTTCCATGCAAAAACAATAAGTGCGCATGGAGAACGCGATATGCGCGCTCTCCTGAGAAGCCTCAAGGAGATGGAAATGAAGGTTTCACGAAAATATGCCCGGCAATTTATCCTGTTGTTTTCCGTGACGGCTGCGCTGCTCCTCTGGTCCGTGCCGAGTCACGCGGACGACATCCGGTATGAAGGCGACTATAACCTGGGAGCGAACGGCGATACTTCGGTCACTATGAAGCTGATTCCGCCCATGGTGCTCTACCAGAAAATGCGGGAGAATTTCTCCAACCTCTACCTCGTACTGCGCGTATTCGCTTCGGCGCGGGCCGATTACGAGGTCGCCGACAAGAAAGCCGACTGGGACGACCCCAACCATACGATGGTCTTTTCGATGAAGATGCTCGGGTCTGCGAAAAACATGGGCAACCACTGGGAACTCGAAATCCCGAAGGGAGCCGAATTCATCAACATGGATGAAGCAAAGCGGACCTTCTATTTCAACGAGACCGCCGATGCTGGAGGAATTGCCACGATCCGCGGGACGAGCAAACTGGTTATGCCTGCACAAGCTCAGCAGTTCAAGTGGGAGCCGTCCCGGCGGGTGGTGACCTACTCGCTTCCGCAGCCGAAGGTTCAGTCCGGCGGCAACGTGGTCATGCTGATTGCGGGGATTGTTCTGGTCCTGGCCGGATGCGGCCTGACCGCGGCATCGTTCCGAGCAAAGGCGTGACAGGAATAGATAATTGAAATCAAGTTGAAGAACGAAGATGAGACTTCGCTCCTGAATGGAAAGCCACCTGAAAGGAGAACGGTTGTTTTTTGCACGCGAAAACAACCAGGAGAAAGGACATGGATTAGCTCAACATCCCAACAGGGCCGTTGACAATTGGACGGGATACCCGGCCACCCTGAATCTTCTTCACGACTTCGCGGCTTCGCGTGGAAACAGGACCGGGAATGTCACCGCTGCCTGAGCTTTTCCACAACTTCGGCGACGCGGTTCACTGCCAGGTCGATTTCAGTTTTCGATGTGAAACGGCCGGTCGAAAAGCGGATGGTTCCCATGGCGTATTCGAGCGGAATCCCCATAGCCTTCAGCACGGGCGATATTTCTACACGATCGCTGTGGCAGGCGGACCCGGCGGAAACCGCGATATCAGGAAGATTCGAAATGATGCTGTCGGCTTCAAGAGATTTGAAGCTGATGCTGGCAGTATTGGGAAGGCGACTTTCGCGCCTGCCGTTTACCCTGACGTCGCTGATTCGGGACAGGATGCCTGACTCGAGCCGGTCACGCATGGCACGCATGTGTTCGCTGAAATTACTCAGGTTTTCCGCGATCATACGGCAGGCTGCGCCGAGTCCCACGACGCCGATAGTGTTCTCCGTACCCGCCCGCCGCCCGACCTCGTGCCCTGCCCCGTGAACGAATTTTTCCAGCACCGTGCCCGGCCGGATATAAAGGGCGCCCACTCCCTTGGGGGCATAGAGCTTGTGCCCCGCAATCGAGAGCAGATCGATTCCGAGTTCGTCCACACGCACGGAAATCTTCCCGATACTTTGCGCCGCATCCGTATGCACGAGCACGCCGTGACGGTGGGCGGCTTCGACTATTTCCCGAATGGGTTCGATTGTCCCGACCTCGTTGTTTGCGTGCATGATCGAAACGAGAATGGTCGCGGGGGTAATTGCGGCCTCCACCTGCTCCGGGCTGACCCAGGCGTCGCCGTCAACCGGAAGACGGGTTATCTGAAAACCGTTGCTCTCCAGGTAGACGCACACTTCGAGAACGGCGGGGTGCTCTACGGCCGAGGTAATGATGTGGTTGCCCCTGCTCCGGTAGGCGTGAGCGACTCCTTTGATGGCATAATTGTTGGACTCGGATCCGCCGCTCGTAAAGACGACATCGCCGGGAGCGCATTGGAGCATCTGAGCCACCTGCCCGCGCGCATTTTCAACCGCCTTCTTAGTTGCCGCTCCATAAAAATGCCCGCTGGAAGGGTTGCCGAAATGCTCGTGGATAAACGGCAGCATGGCTTCGGCAACTTTGGGGTCGATCGGGGTTGTTGCATTGTAATCGAGATAAACGGGTTTCATTTGTTCGTCTCCCGGGAAAGAGGCAAATCCCTTTGGTTCGCGCCGGCAGACCTTGCGACCGGAAACACAAACTGTGACATTTCGATCACATATAATATTCATCTATGCGTTGCGTGCCATGGGAGGGAACAGGGAAATTTCGGGGAACCTCATAATAGGAGCGGACTGGACCGCAGGGGTGTAGGCGACTTAAGGGCCAAGAGCGCCACACCCCTATTGAGAGACGTGGCCGGAATCTTTTGTGATGATGGAATGTAAAACAAGTGGACGGCGAGGTCGCGTAGGGTGGGCACAAGCTTCATCGTGCCCACCGTCCGGCCAATCCGACTGAATTTTGGTGTACTTCAAGGTAGCTCGGATTCTTGAATTCGGGCGCGGAGCGGAAGAGGTCCGAACGAGAATGCTCGAACAGCAACAGGCAGGTCATCGAACCGGAATATTGGACTTATGGATTTCCGTGCCTGCCCCACCGAATCATGCCTAAAAGCAGGTGGGCACGATAATGCCCACCCTACGGTCCGGTCCGATGATTTTTTGCATTAATTTCAGGAAAATACCGCCAGCGACTTAAGGGCTGGCGGCACATCACTCTTATTGAGGCGGTACATGCATGTCTGTGACGTGTCTCTCTTAGGAGACTCCTACGCTCCAATCCGCTTTGGAGGCCTTATAGAAGGAATCCCCTCCCTCCCCCACAACTCATCCGAAAGCCCGGAGAGCCGCTCGGTGGATCGGGAAATTGCCTTCCGGATTATCTCCTCTGTCCCTACTACCGTCACCCTCTGCTTGGCGCGCGTTACTCCCGTGTAGACGAGTTCGCGCGTAAGGATCGGGGAATGGGAATCCGGCAGGATGAATAAAACCTTCCCGAATTCCGACCCCTGGCTCTTGTGGACCGTCATGGCATAGACCGTTTCATGCTGAGGGAGCCGCAAGGGATGAAACGATCTATATCTGCCTTCCTCTCCGGGGAAAAAGACGCGCGATCCCGAACCCGAAACAATATCCGGCAGGTATATGCCCACGTCTCCGTTGAAGAGATGCAGCCCGTAATCGTTACGCATCACGATGACCGGTCTCCCGTGGTACCAGCCTTTTGGCCTGGGCAGGAGACGTTCCTCGAAGAGTAGTTTCTCCGTCATGGTATTTAGCATCGAGACACCGAAGGGGCCTTCACGGAGAGCGCACAGGATTCGGAATTCCTCGAAAGCGCGGAACACTTCGCCGATTCGCGCATGAGGATCGCCTTCGGTATGAAGGGTCGATATCTTCTCCAGGTATGCCCGATAGCCGGCAACTATTTCATCCTTCAATTCAGCGGCAAGGCGACCCGGATTCGCGAGCTGCCTCCACGCCAGGTCTTCGAATTCTCCGCTGCCGAGTATCGAAAGGGCCGCTTCGTCTTCCCTGTCCCGCACCGCCCGGCTGAAGGCGGATATTCCCACTCCGAACCGATAGCTCTTGCGGAGTTGCACGACGCAGTCCTTTGTTCGCTCAGGACCCGCGGTCCGGTCTTCCGTATCGAGCAGGGACCCGCAGGTCGTCTCAACCGCGTCGGCAAAAGCTGCCGAGAACGGGATTCTGCTTCCCGTCTCGCAGATATCTCCCAGCACCGCCCCGGCTTCAACCGATGCAAGCTGGTCCATGTCTCCCAGGAGTATCAGCCGGGCGTTTTCGGGCAGGGCCTCCACGAGCTTGGACATGAGGGCCAGATCGACCATCGAAGCCTCATCGACTATGAGCACGTCCAGAGGCAGTTTCTTTTCTTTGTCATGCCGGAAGTAGGGGCTTCCAGGGACGAAACCGAGCAGCCGGTGGATAGTGGACGCCTCCTGCGGGACAGCCGCCCTGGCGGCCTCCGGGCACCGGAGTCTCCCTACGGATACCTTTAATGTCTCTTTCAGCCTCGCTGCCGCTTTGCCGGTCGGAGCGGCCAGGGCTATCCTGAGCTTTTCCGGTGCGGCCAGCTCTATGAGCACGGCAAGGAGTTTCGCAACCGTCGTGGTTTTCCCTGTTCCAGGCCCTCCGGAAATGACGCAGAACCGGTTCCGGAGCGCGGAGAAAACGGCGATCTTCTGCCAGTCGACGGCTTCCCCCAGCTCGAAGAGTTCATCCAGCATTTGCTTCATGACTGCCGGATCCGGGGTTGAGATGGGCATGTCCACCCTGGCCCTGAGCGCGTCTGCGAGGTCCTTCTGGTACTCCCAGTAGCGATACAGGTAGAGCCTCCCGGCATCATCCAGGACTAGCGGCTTGAAATCCCCCGGAGCCCCTACGACGCCTGAGTCCAGAAGCACTCCGCGCCAGTCCGGAACATCGAACCCCGGCGCCTGAATTTCCTTTCGCAGCTCCTCCAGCCGCTTCAGGCTGATACAGATATGCCCCTGCCTGGTAAAGCTGCTCGCCAGGGCGGCAGCAAATGCAAGCTCCGGCTTATCTCCGCCGTCAAGCCGTTCGATGAATCCGGCGAACTGTATGTCGAGCGCGGACACCTGGCCAGTCGATCTCAGGGCCTGTAAAACTGGTTCCTGCACGGCTCTTTCCTTCTAACCGATCAATTGAGAACACAGGGCCTCAACGGAAGCCTGTGAAGGTCTGTCCCTGAATACACCGTAGTCCGAACCGCTGCCCGGATCGATCCCACGCAGGAAGATGTAGAGCACCTCCCCGAAGTGCGTCTCATAGCTGTAGTCCGGGATACGAGTCTTGAGATACTGGTGCAGGGCAACGGTATAGAGATGATACTGAAGATTGTAAAAACTTTCCTCTACGCTTTTCTTCAGTGCATCGGGAGCGTAGTCCTGAACGCGGGACCCGAGATAATTCGACTTCCAGTCGATAAGGTAGAACCGGCCGTTTACGCGAAAGACCAGGTCGATGAACCCTCGCATGAACCCGTTTAGAGGCTCGAACCGCAACCTTCCCATATTTGACGGCATCCCGGCCAGAGGCGATCCGATGCATCCGGCAAGGACCTTCCTGACCTGGAATTCGTTCATCCTCTTCAAAGGATAGTAGAACTCTACCTCGCTCAGCCGCTCCGCTGCCGGGATTTCCGACAGGGCGAAATCACCGAAGTCCGACTGTAACCGCACGGACGACACATTCCGGACAATCTCTCCAAACGGCCGAATCCACTCGGCATCGTAGCCGTATGATTCGACCTGCTGCGAAACGATCTCCTCGACTTTTCCTTCATCATCCGCGGCAAAATCCACCGACTGGAGAATGCCGTGGACGAGTGTTCCGGTGACCGCCCCCCTGGGCAGAGTGAATATCGTGTACTCGTGTTTTTTCTCCGGCGCCTCTCCCGGGCTAACATCGGAACCTGCCTCGTCGTCCGTCAGCCTGTCGCGATCTCTGGCTTCCACCTTCTGATGCTGTTCGGATACTAATGACGAGAAGCTGGCGATTTTCCAGGACCGGTCGATCTGCCCCTCAAAATGCCTGCACGAAAGCCTTGAGACTTCCCCCGCAACAGCGGGAAGCTTTTCCTCGACTCCGGTTTGCATCACGGACACGGAAATCGCTCCACCGGATTTGGCCTCCAGTGCTTTCAACTCTTTCCACAGAACGCCGTCATTAGTCTCTTCAAACTTTGATTTCAGGGAAGCGAGGGTCCCGTCCCATCCGCTCGAAATCGACGGATGCAGAAGGTAAGCGGGCGCGGATGTTCCGGCCCCGCTTATCCTGCCCCAGGCAAGCCGGCACATGTTTTTCGCCCTGGTCAAAGCGACGTAGAGCAGACGAAGGTTTTCCGCCAGTTGCTCCCGGCCTGCCGCGACTTCGTTTGCAGCCCTTGCAGGGGACCCCAGATCGAGTACAGGCCGGTCTTCATCGAATCCGTCATGAAAAAGGAAGGGACCCGGCCGAAGTTCGGAACCTTCCCACGCGAACGGGCAGAAGACGATCGGATATTCCAGCCCTTTGCTTTTGTGGATGGTTATGAGCTTGACGGCATTTTCATCGCTTTCGAGCCTGAGCTGGTATTCCTCGGTTCGCGGCGTATTCCTGTCCCGCCTCGTTGCGAGCCATTTCAGAAGCCCGGACATGTTGAAGCTGTTTTCGACTTCGCTTTGGTGGAGGACTTCCGCCAGGTGGAGGACGTTGGTCGCTCGGCGCTCCCCGTCCGGATACGACATGAGGCGCGAGAGGACTTCCTCACGGGACAGGAACTCCCGAAACATGCGAAAGAACCCATGCCGGCTCCACGTTTCATGATACTGGGCAAACTTTTCCAGCCGGACTTCCCATTGTATTTCATCGGACGAAAGGAGCAGCAGTTCCTCGCCCGAGAGCCCCAGCATGTCGGTGGTGAGCGCGGCTTTGAGGAGCCCCGGGTCGGACGGCGCGGCAATGGCGGCCAGCACGCGGCCGATCTCCGCGGCTTCCCGGGAGTCGAAGAGATTGTCGATATTGAAGAGGACCGAATGAATGCCGCGGCTCAAAAGCTCCTGCTGCATCTGCCGCGCATCACTGTTCTTTCGCACCAGGACGGCAATGTCCCCTTCCCTCACCGGAGCATCCCCGATCAGCGCGGCTCCTTCCCTGCCCAGCCTGACGAGTCGCGCAATCTCGGATGCCGTGCTCTCGGTGATCGCATTCCGGGCATCGTCCTTGCTGACGGGTTTCTCGGAGCTTCCGAGGAAGGTAATCTCCAGGGGAGGAGGCACTTTCCCGCCCAGGGAAAAGAAGACGGGTTCCTTAGCCGCGGCGGCCCTTGCGGGAGGATAGGCGATAAAGTCGAAGGCAAAGGGGCCGAAGTCGCCGGAAGTTCCGGAAAAAATCGCGTTCACTGCCTCAACCAGGGTCGGCGTCGAGCGCCAGTTCTCGCTCAAGGTGAATTGGGAGTCCTCCGGTGCGAGGTCTTTTGCTTTTTTGTAGGCGAAAATATCGGCGCCCCGAAAACTGTAGATCGCCTGCTTCGGGTCTCCTATGAGAAACAGGGCGGACCCGGCCCGGTCAAAGACTTTCCTGAAGATATCGTACTGGACGGTATCGGTGTCCTGGAACTCGTCGATCAGCGCCGCTTTGTACTTCCCGCCGATCACCTCCGCGAGGTAGTCCCCGCCGGGACCGTTCAATGCTTCGTGGAGCCGGATAAGAAGGTCGTCGAAAAAGAGGATGTTCTTGGCATTCTTCCTCCGGGCAAGCTCCTGCCTGAGGTACCGCAGGAATTCCACCTTGAGCGCCAGGATCTGTTCGTTGTAGGTCCCGCACAGTTCGACAGAAGCCTTCGAGAGCCTGTCGCAGGAATCGAAGAACGGATGCGATGGGCGCGCGCATCCCTTTTTCAAAGCCCCGTCGAGTCCGCAGGTCGTAAACCGGGAGAAGCAATCGCACGGAACACAGGAGACGGTGCCGCCGGCAAGATATGCCTCAATACTCTCAAGCCATGCCTGGATGCTCGTCTGCTTGTACATGTTCCTCTTAAGGGAATCGGAGGACATGAGCAGTTCTTCGATGCCGGCTTTCTCCCGCCGCCATAATTCCGCGGTTGCATCGAGAATCTTCCGGAAAGATTCTTCCTGCGCGGAACAGTCAACCGCAGTCGCCGGAGGGACTATCTTCAGGAAGGGGTTGAAGAGGTTCTTGTTTACGAGCGATCTCAGCGAGGAAATGTTGAATTTTTGCCCTATGGCATAGTCGTAGAAAAGCTCCGAGGCTTTATAAACGTGAGTCCGCCAGAAGTCCTGCGCGATTTCACGCTGCAGGTCTTCCTCGTCCGTAACGAGTTCGGTATCGAACAGGACCCCGCTCGCAAAAGCGTGGTCGATTAGCGCCCTCAGGCAAAAGCCGTGGATCGTGAAGATGGATGCCTGGTCGAAGTCGTTGACCGCCGCATCGAGCCTTCGCCGCGCTTTGGCCGGATCGATGCAATTCTCGATGAGGCGCCGCAGGAATTCGTCCTGTGAAGTCCCTTCCGCAAAGGCGTCCGCGGCTTCCCGGAGCCTCTTCCTGATTCGGTCCTTCAGCTCGCTTGTGGCCGCCTCGGTGTAGGTGACGACCAGTATATCTCCGACCGGCATTTCCCGCTCCACGATCAACCGAAGCATGAGGGCCGTTATCGTATAGGTCTTGCCGGTCCCGGCACTCGCCTCTATCAGGTTCGTTCCGGCCAGCGGGGTTTCAAGAAGTACCAGTTCTTTCATCATCATCCATCATGCCAAGAGTCTGGATCCCGGCTCAAATACGCCGCCGGGATGACGGTTTGGGAAACTCTCTTTGGGTCGTGTAATCGGGTAGGGTGGGCACAGCACCATCGTGCCCACCATCCATCCCCCTCGGATCAAACCGCATCGGCATGGCCGGACGGTGGGCACCCCAAAAAACCGGGTACCCACCCTACACCGCTACCGTACCCGTCTTAAGCGGAGCACAACCTATCGCGTTTTGCCCCCCCTGCCTCAAATTTTCTCCCGACAGCCGAGCAACGGCCCATAAACCATCAGGGATATGCGCTCGAATTCCTCATCCAGCGGCGGATCGGTTTTAAAGCAATACTTCAGGTGGAGGTCGTCCCATTCGCCGGGGGAATTATACCCGGGCATCCACTTCTTCTCCGCCGCTTTCCGCGCATCCTCCCCGGTTTTACCCTTCTCCAAGGCCTGAGCATAGGTCAGCGAACTCTCCGGGAAGAAGTGAAGGGGTTTGCTCAGCCCTTCCCAATAGAGACCCAGAAGTTGCCGGATCAGCTCCGGCGCGTTCGCAACCGGTGGAAACCGGAAAGCCTCCCACCCCTTCCCTCCGCCGATCAGGATGCTTTCCTTCGGATAGCCCTTCCAATCCGTTGCGTTCAGGAGGAGATGCTCCACCCATATCTTCAGGAGGTCCTTGGGTTTGATAGTCGCGAAGCGATACCGGACAAGTCTTTCCCGGTAGAGCGATTCGATTGCCCCGGTTACTCTGAATTCGTCCAGGCCGAGATCGATTTCGAGAGGTTCGAGCCGCTCAGACGCCACATACGGAGCGGCCTGTTTCAGAAAGCTTTCGATGTCTTTGCTGAGGTTGCCGAACGTGTGCCTTCCCGGCGTTCCGTGCGGGAGCACGCCGGAAGCGTTTACGATTTCTTCCCGCTCGGCCGGCCTGATTCCGGCAATAGCATGCCCGATGAGATCGTCGGCCACGCAATACCTGTCGAGGCCCCCCATTTCGAAGCATTCCGCATCGTCCAGCGCCCCGCTTTCCTCGTCCAGGAATATCCCGAGGCGCCTGTTCAGCAGGAACTTGACGGGATTGGCCAAAAAGCGCCCCAGATCGGCCGCACTGACCGTCCGAAAGGATTCGTCCGGAAGGGGAAGCCCTTCGGTGATGAAATCTTCGGGCTCACGCTTTTCGCCGAGCAGCGAACGCGCCTGGGCAAGGCGCTCTTCGGAATAGGAAAAGAGGTCCCTGCTCCCCGAGAAGTAGGCCGGATTGAACGGCTGAAGGCGGTGTTCCGTAAGAAATGGGTCGTCGCGTTCGCCGCCCGCTTCGACCGTGAAATTCTTCCGCATGTAGTCCATGAGTTCGGAGACGAGAACGGACGGCGGAATTAGGCTGTTGTCCCGCGAGTTCCGGCCCGTATAGCTGATGTAGAGCTTTTCCTGCGCCGAGACGATCGCTTCCAGGAAAAGGTACCGGTCGTCGTTCCTCTGAGACCTGTCGCCTGGCTTCGGGTCCTTCGCCATGAGGTCGAATTCCAGCGGTTTGGACTGCCTCGGGAACGCGTTTTCGTTCATCCCGATCAGGCACACGACCTTGAACGGGATGCTCCGCATAGGCAGCATCGAGCAGAAAGTCACGCCTCCGGCCAGAAACCCTCTGCCAAAACTTTCTTTTTCGGCAAACCGCGACATGTACCATCTCACGACCGTCATATCGAGTTCACCCGAAAATCCGGAAAACTGCTCGATTCGTTTGATGTCTCCGATCGCATGCCTGAGCGCCTGCACCTCGTCCCGCGAGTCCTCGTCTTCCACGAAAAAGTCGGTAAGGATTTCGAGCAGGACCCGGACCCATTCGGAAAGCCGCCGCGGAGCGTCGAGCGACTTCTTGAGCCCGAAAAGTGCCTCCAGGAAGGATAAAAGATTCCCAAGGACCAGCGTTTCACTTCCTTCCAGCAGGTCGTAGGGAAGAATCCCGCGGAAGGTCTTCTCACCTTTGCCGGGAAGCGCATACCCAAGCAGCAATCGCTCGATTCCGGCCACCCAGGTGTTTTCGCGAAAAGCGTTCGGAGACCACTTGCGCCTTTCTTCTTCGTCCAGTCCCCACTTTATCCGAACGTCCTGAACCCACTTCGTGATGAGTTCGAGGTCTTCATCCGCGATTTCGAACTTCTTCCTCAGCGGCCCGGAATGAAGAATCCCAAGGACCCTGGATGCCGTAGTCCTCTCGTCCCACAGGTCGAGTATGGCAAGGTACGCGTCGATTACGGCGCTCTCCTTCCTCATGCTCCGGTCCGCAATGTTGAAAGGGATCCGCCTGCTCTCGTCCCCGGGCGTATCGAACACCGCCTGAATGAACGGGGCATACGCCTCGATATCCGGCGCCATCACGACTATATCGCCGGGCGTCAGATTCGGGATGTTCTCGAACATCTCCAGAAGATGATCGAAAAGGACCTCCACTTCCCGCATCGGGCTGTGGCACGAATGGATTTCCACCGACCGGTCGGACGGAGGCAGTTCCAAAGGGGATCCCGTGACTTCCCGGCTCTCCCGCAGGTTGAGGATGTCCGCGCGGATATGGGAAAGCAGGCCGTTTTCTCCAGACTCCTTATAAAGTGTGTACTCCTCACAGTCGATCGCGGTCATGAGTTCGAAGAAGTCGCGGCCGAGCTTGCCCATGGATGCGAGAAGGCTATTGCCGCTTTCGAGGTGCAGGTCCTCGGACGGGCCGCCCTCGAGGGCCATCCTCCCGATCCGCCATTCCGGGAGAATGTTCCCCCAGTATTCCCGACAGGGATTGAGCAGGAAAAGGTTGACCTCGGTCAGGCGCGAAAGGCCCTGGAGAATCTGAATGTGGAACGGCGGCAGGTAGGATATTCCAAATACGGACACCCGCTCCGGCAGGTTCAACTCTCCCGCGGCCGCAGAGCCCAGCTTTTCTAGAAGCATCCGCCCGAGCACGGCCCGGTTCTCGCCCTCGTGCCCGATTGAGAGCTTTCTCCACAGAACCGCCTGCCAGTGGTCGTCGGCCCCGGCTTCCCATCCGGATATCAGCTCGGGCCGGTAAACCGTGTACTGGTCGAAAACATATGCGATGCGTTCCGAAAGCTGGAGAAGCTTGAGGCCATGCACGGGTGAGCCGAGATAGCTCCTGAGAGATGCAAAGCGTTGGTCGTCCAGGCAGGCGGGGAGAAGCTCCATGATCCTCCACGCGAGGATTGCCGGCTCGAAAGCGGAGCCGTCCGGGAACTCGGGGATTACCGCCCTGCTGATTTCCTGCACGAACTCATTGGGGAAATGGAACCGGCAGTTGGCGCACACTCCGATTTTTGAAGCAAGCTGCAGCGAGAGCCATCTTTCCATCCCGGCGCTCTGGACCAGGATTATCTCGCTGTCAAACGGGGATGCGGGCGGTTTACGAACGGTCAGTTCCGAAAACGCTTCGGCCAGGACGTCCAGCCGATTGCCCGAATAGTATCTGAGTGACCTCATGATCTGCCTTGGTTGATGGATTTATCGGTCGGCTTCGGGCAGAACGATTTTGGGAGGCAAGCCCTCGTTTATAGCCGGGATTTTCGTTTCGTTCCGTGATCTGCCGCAAAGCCTGATTGTTTAAATTATTATAGGCTCTACCGACATTTCCATACCATGAAATTCGAATGATTCACAGGAGGGAGAACAATATCGGGGCAGCCCTGACTCTCGAATCCGGGCACGAAACGCAAGAAGCGCAAAGGAGGTGCCGGTGAATCATACAGTGCCTGCCCGGGCACTTGCACCAGATTTCGGCCCTCTTGGGCCGATCGCTCGGCGCTTGCTGTGTCTGCCCCGGTGCCTTTGCGGGGCGCCACAGCAAGCGCCAAGTAAGCCGCAGAGCGGCGCAGGGGGTGTGG
>JAEZHY010000249.1 GCA_023416335.1 Pseudomonadota bacterium
CTCCTGGAATGTGCTCTGTAGCTGGTTTATCCCCTTTTTACAAAAGGGCTTGGTAAGCCGATTTTTCAATTTTTGGGATCAGGATTTGTCCGGAAAATGAGATTGGTGGGTGCATTTCCAGTTTCAGCCCAGGGTCAGCGGCAACGTTGTTGCTTTAAGTCCCAAGGTCCGCCTTGGGAACCCCGCCCCGGCAGGCCGGATAGCATCCGGTACGTGCTGTGCCGCTCAGGGCAACCCTGTCACAGCCTCTGCGCTCCGCACCCCGAAACAATTCCAGCCACCCAAGCTTCGATACGCACAGCCGTCAAATTTGTGCTATTTGTCCGCCGGTCTACCGGGTTCGCTTTTGTGCCTGGCTGCCTGAAACAAGAAGGACCGGCACGGACTGGCGACCGTGCGCGTGAGGGCAAAAGGTAAAACGGCGAGTCTGCGGGAGATCGACAGTATACGTTCAAAATACTTGGCCTACTCGGGACGGGTTCATTAAAGCAACAGCATTGAGGGTCAGCGGAGCGCCACCCTGGGAGGGCGAACAAACAATAATTCCCTTCACCCTGAGGGTTACCAAACTCATTGGTTCTAAACCGCCCGAAAACCGGGGTTGCCGGCTTCCCGCAGAGCGCGACGAACAGGGGGCTGAGAAGCGTCAGGCACAAACCCGCAGAAGTAGCTCAATATTTTGCCATGGCAATTCCACGGGTGAGCCGCTATAGATGCGAAATCACTCGGCTTTCATGTCGCGAGTGTGTAAGCTTCCGGGCTCAGTGTGTCGTCAGTTGGAAGACAGTTCCGTTCTCTCCGTTGCCGGAACGCTTCGAATCATCGATCTTGATGGTGACATCGAGATCGTCTCTGTAACTGATGCATGTTCCGCTCGCAATCCCGCTGTCGATCGTCTTCCTGTCCATGTAAACCGGAGTGACGGACTGGCCGTTGACTACCAGCACCGAAAACAGCTCTTCATTGTTGCAAACGGTTTTCTCCCATTTTTCGGCGCCGGCCCAGTTGAACTCGATGGCCCCGTTGATCTGTGCAGCCGAGCAATGAGGCCCCAGAAAGCACAATCTCTGCCAGTTCACGGGAAAGAGTTCGTCGAGGTCCATCGTCACGGGTTTGCCCGTTTCCTTGACCTGCTGAGAGACTTTCCTGACCTTTTCCTTGATCGTTTCGAGGTCCGTATCCCTTGTGCCGATGCAGCCCATTAAGGGCACAATGCACAGAAAATATGTAATCGCCTTGAGCGCCCTGCTCTTAAGCGTCGTCTTCAAGCTCCTACGCTCCTGTATGGAAACGCGTACATTTTCCGATTATCCCCTGTTTTTTTTCGCCAAATTCGTCAGGCAAGCAAAACAAATGCCGCAGGGAAAGGGAACGCGTTTTTTTCTGAGTTAGTCTGGCTACTTGCGCAAATTCGAGTTTGAAAATTCTCCCGGATCCGCGTGTGGTGCGAATTTATGATAGATCATTCAGGACCGCCTTCGGACGAAAAACCGATCGTGTTTTCAAAAAGGTGTGCTAAGCGTCCATCAGACTGGTCAAAACCTGGTCCCAAATGGTTACCATTCCGTTATTCCATTTCACAATTTGGACTGTCCCGTCCTGGGATACGATCATGGCAAGCACGTCATGAAGAACTCTACAGAGCCGGTATGCCGAATTGTGACGGGTCCCGACATTGTCGGTCCCTTCGTGTATCACATTCGCCCCTTCCGGGTCGATTGCTTTTGCAACAGAATCGACGTGGTCTATCTTTCCTGAGATTTCGCCGCCGAACCCGATCAGCTCGAACCTCCTTGTCATGACCACCGCTCCATCCACCAGCGCAAGGCCGGCGACAAAGTGCGCCCATTCGAAAATGGCTTCGTCGAGCCAGGAAAGCGCCTGGTTCTTGCTTGCCAGATACTCTGTCCAGCCGACTGTTCTGTCGGGATTTCCGTTGGTGCCTGACGATTCCGCCAGGGCATTCGCAATATTTACAAGAAGGGTGCGGAAGCGCCTGCGCGGTTCTTCTTCGATGAACCTGTACTTGAACCTTACGTACGGATTTTCGGAAAGAAACTCCGCCGTGCGCTCTTCCGGCACGCAGATCACGGTCCCTCCATGCCTTGCGTACCGAATTCTGCCGATCATCCTCATAATGACCTGCTTTTTCATCATGCGCAAAAATTCGGAATCGATCATTGCCCATGGCCTTGTCGCGTGTTTCCGATCCTCCATGTGCAACGCGAATTCCTCACTGCGCGCCGAGGCGAACTCGCTGCGAAGCCATTGAGAATCGAAAACTCCCGCTGCCGGGCAGGTTATTTCCCCGCCATTCAGCGTGGCAACCACCATCGAACCGCTGCAGACGGTAATGCGTCCGGGATTCGTCACGTGGATGACCAAAGATCCGGGCAACGGCTGGAAAACCTTTCCCCCGCCGTGAAGACTCTGTATCCATCGCTGCCCCGAGTGAATCACGCCCCAGATCGCCAGTCCCTTTTCCCCGTCCGGCATGACTCCGATAAGAGAGCCGTAAAAATCCACCGATGGAGACAATTTTCTCAGTTCACGCTCATTGAAGGGCAGCTGATCGACGAAGCGCAGCCTGTGGAGCCCCGCAGGAGGTCCCTGTTCGGGAGGGAACGCATCGGGGTCTCTCAGGATGAGCCGGAACCGAAGTGGACGCTCCTCTTCGCGAAGAAGACTTGCCTGGTAACAGACCGACATAATTACTTCGAGTGCCTGGATATCGGGCAGGGGTTCCTGATCGGACTTTTCATCGGCTTTCAGAAGAGGTCTGTCCAGGACGGTGCAGGGAATTTCCCATCGCCTTTGAACGAAACGGGCAAGCTCCTTTGGATATGCATGTACTTCTTCGGACATCGGGCTCGAACCTCTCGCCTTGTTTCCGGAAAAGAAGGTTTTCATCAGATCGGAAAGATCGGGCCAAAGATACCCCTTTGTATGCTCCTTTAGGTAAACACACGGAGAAGGTAGTTCAAGACCGGCTTGCCTCTTATGAGTCTCCCCAAGGTGGGGGAATGGGCTATGGACCACGTGTCGAACAACCTGAACGTTTCGGCACAGGCCTTATCATGCCCGTCGACCGTCCATCTGTAACAATGAGGGGCGGCAACAATTTGCGGGTGGTCCGGGATCGTTTCCAGGGCGCGTGAGCGCAGGAGGTCTAACGAAAGAGGTGCCGGGAGGGCGGCAGGGGTTGGGATGGGGTTCCCAAGCCGGGAGCTTGGGAACCAGCGAAAAGAGGCTAACCCCCCTTGCACCAGATTTCGGCCCTCTTGGGCCAATCGCTCAGCGCTTGCTGTGTCTGCCCCGGTGCTTTTGCGGGGCGCCACAGCAAGCGCCAATTATGCCGCAGAGCGGCGCAGGGGGTGTGGGGGCCGCCGGTCCCCACGCTATTTGGATCCTTATGAAACTCCGTACCAGGCCTTTCTCAACCTATCTCCGCATGGTAGCTCTGAAGAGACTTCACGGAGTCTCTTCCTTCCCGGCAGGCTTCTATGCCCCGTGCCGCAGCTATTGCCGCCGCCGTTGTGGTTATGTAGGGGATCTTGTACTTGATTGCGGATTTGCGGATATAGGAATCGTCGAACTGACCGCGGCGACCGTTTGGCGTATTGATTATAAGCTGTATTTGACCGTTTTTGATTGCATCAACGATATTGGGCCGGTCTTCATAGAGTTTCAGAATCATCTGGGCTTCGACCCCGTTTTCCTGGAGGAACTTCCATGTCCCCCTGGTGGCAATTATGCCGAATCCCAGGGACTTGAGCCGCCGGGCGACATGCAGGGCCTCGGGTTTGTCACGGTCCGCAACGGTCAGGAGCACGTTTCCATCCTGGGGAAGCTTCTGCTGAGCCCCTTCCTGGGCTTTGTAGAAGGCAAGGCCGAAGGAAGAGGCCATCCCGAGCACCTCCCCCGTTGACCGCATTTCGGGCCCCAGCACGGGGTCCACTTCCGGAAACATGTTGAACGGGAAAACGGCTTCCTTCACGCCAAAGTGCCGAATCAAACCGGGTTTAAGATCGAGTTCCTCGATGCTTGCTCCCATCATGATTCGAGTTGCCAGCCGGGCCATCGGGATGTTGCACACTTTCGAAACCAGGGGCACGGTGCGAGACGCCCTAGGGTTCGCCTCCAGGACGTAGACCGTGTCCTTCGCTATGGCGTACTGGATATTCATGAGTCCGACCACCCGCAGTTCCAGGGCGATTTTGCGGGTGTACTCGTTTATCGTTTCCAGATGGCGGGCAGGAATACTGATGGGAGGTATGACACATGCGGAATCCCCCGAGTGGACGCCGGCCAGTTCTATGTGCTCCATTACTGCCGGGACGAAAGCATCTTTGCCGTCGGAGAGGGCATCGGCTTCCGCTTCGATCGCGTTTTCGAGAAACTTGTCTATCAGGATGGGCCGGTCCGGCGTGACTCCGACAGCCGAAGCCACGTAGCGCCTGAGCATGGATTCACTGTGGACCACTTCCATCCCACGGCCCCCCAGGACGTAAGACGGACGGACCATGAGCGGATATCCGAGCCGGGATGCGATTTCGAGCGCCTCGTCCATATTCGAAGCCATTCCAGATTCGGGCATCGGAATGTCCAGTTCTTTCATCATCCTGCGGAAACGGTCGCGATCCTCAGCCAGATCGATGGTTTCCGGCGTAGTGCCCAGGATCTTCACCCCGGCGTCGGCCAACTGACGTGCAATGTTCAGCGGCGTCTGTCCGCCGAACTGGACGATTACCCCTTCGGGCTGCTCTTTTTCATATATCGACAGTACGTCCTCGACGGTCAGAGGCTCGAAATAGAGCTTGTCGGCAGTGTCGTAATCGGTTGAGACCGTTTCGGGGTTGCAGTTGACCATGATGGATTCAAAGCCCAGGTCACGGATCGCAAAAGCCGCGTGGACGCAGCAGTAGTCGAACTCTATCCCCTGGCCGATCCGGTTCGGTCCGCCTCCCAGCACCATGATCTTGCGCCTGGCGCTCACCTCCACCTGGTCCGGCCCGTTATAGGTCGAATAATAGTAAGCCGCGTTCTCGACCCCGCTGACCGGGACCGGTTGATATGCCTGAACGAGTCCGAGCGCCTTTCTGCGATCCCGGATATCCTTTTCCGGCACAAAGAGAATACGGCTCAGATAGGCATCCGCAAAACCGTCCCGCTTCGCCTCCGCAAGAAGATTCGCCGGCAGTTCCTTGCCCCTGAATCCGATTATCTTTTCTTCCAGTTCCACCAGTTCCTTCATCTGCTGAATGAACCATGGCTTGATGTGGGTCCTGCTATAAAGGGTATCGACCCCGGCACCTTTCCGGAGAGCTTCGTACATGATGAACTGTCGCTCGCTCGTCGGTTCGCCGAGCATATCCATCAGGGAGTCGAGGTCTTTTTCGTGGAAATCTTTCGCGAATCCGAGTCCGTGCCGGCCGATCTCCAGTGAGCGAATCGATTTCTGGAGCGCTTCCTTGTAGTTCTTCCCGATACTCATGACTTCGCCGACTGCCCGCATCTGGGTTCCGAGCCTGTCTATCGCCCCTTCGAACTTCTCGAAGGCCCAGCGGGCGAATTTGATGACTACGTAGTCACCGCAGGGGACGTATTCCGCGAGGTTTTCACCCCGCCAGTAGGGAATTTCATCAAGGGTCAGCCCTGCGGCGAGCTTGGAGGAGACCAATGCTATAGGGAAGCCGGTTGCCTTCGAAGCCAGTGCCGACGATCTCGATGTCCTCGGATTGATTTCGATCACAACCACGCGGCCCGTTTTGGGATCGTGAGCGAACTGGATGTTTGTGCCGCCGATTACCTGAATTGCTTCGACAATGTCATAGGAATGCTTCTGGAGCCGCTGCTGGAGGTCGGGATCAATCGTCAGCATCGGGGCCGCGCAGAAGGAATCTCCCGTGTGGACGCCCATGGCATCGATGTTCTCGATGAAACATACAGTGATCATCCGGTTATTGGCATCGCGCACGACTTCCAGCTCGAGTTCCTCCCAACCGAGGACAGATTCTTCGATCAGTACCTGGCCGACAAGACTGGCGGAAAGCCCCCTGCTTGCCACGACCCGGAGTTCTTCCAGGTTGAACACGAGGCCTCCGCCCCATCCACCCAGGGTATATGCGGGTCTTACGACGACAGGATATCCAAGTTCGACCGCGATGGCTTCGGCTTCTTCCACGCTGAAAGCCGGTTTGCTTTTGGGCATGTCAATGCCGAGCCGGGTCATGGTCTCTTTGAATGCGATCCGGTCTTCGCCCCGCTCGATCGCATCGGCCTGTACGCCGATAATTTTTACCCCATTCGCGTCGAGCACCCCCTGCCTATGGAGTTGCGCAGTCAGGTTCAGACCCGTCTGTCCGCCGAGGTTGGGCAGGACGGCGCACGGTTTTTCCCGTTCGATGATCTTGGTAAGGCTTTCCACGGTGAGCGGTTCGACGTAGGTAACGTCGGCCATGCCCGGGTCGGTCATGATCGTTGCAGGATTGGAATTGGCCAGCACGATCCTGTATCCCATCCCCCGCAGGGCTTTGCAGGCCTGTGTTCCTGAATAGTCGAATTCACATGCCTGGCCGATGATGATAGGGCCGGACCCGATGATCATGACTTTGCTGATGTCTTCTCGTCTGGGCATTCCAAAAATCCTTATCGATGTGTGGGAGGGCTTCAGGGCATTAACTAAAATGGAAAGTTTATTTTTAGCAACACTAACTCAAGCAGGCAACTAAAATGCACCTTCGCCCCATCATGCACTACTTACCCACCCCATTTGCTGTATGCCCTCCTACCTTTTGACCTCCAAAAATTGCAGCCGCCCCATGGGCTCAAATACTCCGAATTCCGAATGGCACATTCTTGCGCGACTCATTATTAATCGTCACAGAAGAAATCCCGTTCCGTAAACGCAGGTAGGCGGCCTTTTTTGAGACCGCAATCCCCGCGATTCCGACGGGAGCACCCTTTTAGCCAAGCAAGCACGAAAGACATTCATTTGTTCGCAGTGCCGGATAGTCGGGCAGAGGCCGGAGCTTCCGCTGCTTCCGCCGAATGCCGGACCATTTGGTATCCGGGTCTGCAGAGAAAACCTGGCCGCCGGCTCGGCGCGCTGCAATGCGACATATGTACGGAAATGCAGGAAAAACTGAATCCGCCATGCGGAAAAGGAGGGTACGGAAACGACTCATTCCGGCGAGGTAAAGGGTGAAACGTTAATTCCAGAACAGGAAAGGATTTATTATGTTAGTTCGGGGTTTCAGCCTCAAGGGCAGGATCGGAAGAAAGTGGGCAATTTTTCTCTGTCTGGGGGTGCTTTTGGCGCTCTCATCTCTTCTTCATCAGGCTTCCGCGAACACCCAGGTTGCCCAGACGCAGCTCCTGGGAGGCATAATTCAAAAATATGTCGATCCCATGCCGGACGTCTCGACCGGACGTGTAAACGCCAAGGCTATTACGGTCAGCATGGAGGAGGTCCAGCAGAAGGTTTTGCCGAACAGTTTCTACACTGCGCTGGCTGCGCCATACAGCGCGGGAACTTATGTCTGGGCTTACAACGTACAGGGCAAGGGCGCCCTCTACCCGGCCTACACGATCGAAGCCGTCCGCAACACCCCAACTCAGGTGACTTATACAAACAATCTCCAGCAGGCGGGCGGGCTGCCGCCTGTTCTCCAGCAATACCTGACGGTGGACCAGACCATACACTGGGCGGACCCTCTCATGCAGATGAGCCCGACAAACGCGCTTCCCTACACCGGCCCGGTGCCCGTGGTCACTCACCTTCATGGAGGCGAAGTCCCTTCGCTCTATGACGGAAATCCCGATGCATGGTTTACCCCTACCGGTCTTCACGGCCCTGCATACAGGACGGTAGCCGCTACAACTCCCAATTCGGCTATTTATCGCTACCTGAACAAGCAGAACGCTGCGACCTTGTGGTTCCACGACCATGCACTGGGAGCGACCCGGCTCAACGTATACGGCGGCCTTGCCGGTTTCTATCTCCTTCGGGATACCCAGGACACGGGCCTGCCCACCAATCCCCTGAACCTTCCCGCAAATCCTTATGAAAAGGAGATCGTCATTCAGGACCGCATGTTCGATACAAACGGCCAGTGGTTCTTTCCGGACATTGGGGCCAACCCGACGGTTCACCCGTTCTGGGTGCCCGAGTTCTTCGGGGATGTCATCGTCGTGAACGGCAAGGCCTGGCCGTATCTGAACGTGGAACCCCGCCGGTACCGTTTCCGTCTCCTCAACGGTTCGAACGCAAGATTTTACCGCCTGTCCATTCCGGGCCTTACCATGTGGCAGATCGGGACCGACGGCGGGCTGCTCGATAATCCCGTTCAGTTCAGCACGCTTCTTCTCGCCCCGGGTGAACGGGCAGATATCATAATCGACTTTTCACCTGTGGCCGGAAAAAGACTGCTTGTTCGCAATACGGCTCCCGCCCCCTATCCTGGCGGAGCAGTCGTCAACACGGCTACGGTCGGCCAGATAATGCAGTTCCGGGTGGCTAAAACTGCGACCGGTGCCGACACTTCCTACAATCCGGTGACGGGCGGCGCGCTGCGGGCCGCGAATCCCATTCAGAGGCTGGCCAATCCTGCGACGGGCGTCGCAAATGTGGTTCCTGATGTAACGCGCCAGTTGACGCTCAATGAAAACCTTTCTGCGACCGCCAATCCTCTCGAGGTGCTGATCAACAACTCTAAATGGACCGGTCTGCGCCCGGACAACACGCCCATTCCCGGTGCGACCGCCTCGATGCCTACTGCCGCCGCCGCCGCAAAAGGAAACGTATGGAGAACCGAGCTTCCGCGTGTCGGCGCCACCGAGCTTTGGGAAATAATCAACCTGACCGTCGATGCCCATCCCATTCACCTGCACCTGGTGCAGTTCCAATTGGTTAACCGGCAGCCGTTCAATAAGGCTGGATATACGAATGTATACAATGCGGCTTTCCCGGGAGGGACTTACGGGGGCGTGACTTATGCCGCTGGAGCGTACATCCCGGCATTCGGTCCTCCGGGTGCCTATCTCACGGCGAACGCAGCCGGTGCGCTGGGGGGGAATCCGAATGTCAATCCCTATTTGCTGAAGACACCCGCGGCGCCGCAGCCCTGGGAGCAGGGCTGGAAAGATACCGTAGTGATGATGCCCAACCAGGTTACGCGAATCCTTGTCCGTTTCGCTCCCCAGGATCAGGTCGTCGGTACGACCACGCCCGGAGTGAACACCTTCCCATTCGACCCGACGAAGGGACCGGGATATGTCTGGCATTGTCACATCCTGGACCACGAGGACAATGAAATGATGAGGCCATATACTCCGGTTCCGTAAAAGAACCCCGGCTTGCAGCTCGCAGGTCGGCCAGGCCTGATACGGAGTTGCATTCAAGAAGGAACCAAATAGCGTGGGGACCGGTGGCCCCCACACCCCCTGCGCCGCTCTGCGGCTTACCTGGCGCTTGCTGTGGCGCCCCGCAAAGGCAGCGGGGCAGGCACAGCAAGCGCCGAGCGATCGGCCCAAGAGGGCCGAAATCTGGTGCAAGTGCCCGGCGGGGGGCAACCTCTTCCACCTTGGCTGGGAATTAGATATCAACTTGAAAACAATTTAGTATAAGACCGCGCCCCGACACAAGGGGCGCGGTCCGGCGATAATGCTGCTGCATTGGGAACACTACCTCAGCTGGTTCCCAAGCTCCGGGGGCTGTTGCCCCAAATGGAGACGGAACTGGTTCCCGGGCATTTTTCGACGGAGCCCCCAATCCCGTCATCCCGGCAGTGCTTTTGAGCCGGGAACCAGGGTTTTGACTTCGTCCTT
>JAEZHY010000269.1 GCA_023416335.1 Pseudomonadota bacterium
TCCACCTTCCCATACCAGAAAAACTCGGCCGTGCCCAGCATGAAGTGCAATTTTCGGCCAAGATCAAGAAAATTTTTGAGAGTATGTAGTACCCTGTGATTAGTTACACTTCTTTGACAAGGATTGGATTCGATAAATCGTAAGCGATGATGACACTGCCAAGCCCAGGTGATTCCAACATTGCCAACCTGGATTAATTCGGCCCGATTCGCCGCAGCATGACCCGACGATATTGAACAATTCCAGCGTTCATTTCCTCTATGTGAAAGGAACTGACAAAGAACTTTTCCTGCCTTGGGAGTTCTCTACTCTTCCGGATCCAACCGTAATGATTCACTGCTTGGCAAACATCATGCCTGGGATAGGATCTTTACCTGTCAGCTTTACCAGAGAAGGGGCTGCTGTTCTCGACTCTAAGAACCTTCGCTCAATGACCAGGTAGCACCAACTGGATTCAGCCTTAATCATTGACTCATGTGTTGCCTTCTGGTATGAATTATGTGAATTTTTCCCAATGTTTTCGCAAGCTAGAAAGATATCTAATTGCAGATTTCTGAGACAATAGGAAATCCGTCATGCAGAAGCGATTTTCCATATCTCTTAGCCATCTGAGTCCGATGGACGAAGTGGCATTGCACCACATCATTAACTGCCTTTCAAAGTCACAGTATGAAGAAGAGCGTGGGTTCGGATTCAAAAGCATTGAATCCACATCAGATTATATCTCTGCGATACTCGTCAAGCGAACTCCGGTATTTATCCCTGAGTACAACGTGCAGCTTGCCCAAATTGAAAAGCGAGAAACCTTTGTATTTTCTGAAATTAAATTCGGTTTAGATGCAAAACTGAAGCTTTTAGAGATATTTGGACCGACAAAGGACGTGCCAAAAGTGAAATCTTCTTTGCGTCCTTTTTTACCCAAAAATATACGCATGAGCAGTGTAGAGTTGACACCATCTAATACTGTTCCAAAACTGTTGGACTACTATACCTCCGCCCGCATCGTTCGTTTAACAGTACGAAATTTCAAATACAATGAAGGAGTGATAGGCAGTTATGACATGCGCATAATTAGACCTGAAATCGCACTTGATATTATTTCAACTTACGCTGCAGATGTTATTACTGCTACAGTATCTATAAATTCAGATCTGCTGAACAATGTTGCCATGAAGCTAACCAATACAGGACGGCTCATTTTACACTGCGAAGATGACCAGCTGATAGAGTTCTTCTCTTTCACCAAAGAAGCCTTATTTGGGGGGAATGAAAAGTATGCCTGAAGACCAAGGAGTCAAAGGGGATAAATGGACCCTTGAGGCCTGCAGATTACTTGAAGCATTAGGATGGGTTAAGATTGCCGATTGCAACATAGACATCCCAGGACCAGACGGTCACATGCATGGAATAGATGCACTTTTTAGGTACAAGGATGGTTTTGACCCGACTCGTCTGCAAGGTGTCTTTTTGGAAGCTAAATGTTACAGGACCACCAGTTTTAATCCTTCCAAACTAAAAGACTGGGTAAAGCGTTTTGATAATAAACTAAGAGAACTCAGGATGTCTTCAGAATTTCACGAAGAATACCCCGCCATGGCTGAGACCTATCCTGGCAGCGGTGTTCTGGCGATCTGGTTTTCTGATTTCATGAATTATCATTCCTTTGCAGATACTTTTAAAGAGGCACTCTCCTCAGCCAGACCCACCGGAAAGCGACCCGGAGATAAATTTGTAAATCGGCTTTTTATTATGGATAATGAACCTATTTTACGACTTTGTTCGTTAATACAATCTAAAATGGATTGGGACTCCTCGCATCCATCCGAATTATCTGGTTCGCATATGACTTTCTATTATCCTTCATCGGTAGGCTCCGGTTTTCCAATTCAGGAAATTCCTATTCTCAATTTGGAATACATATTTTCAAAGTTCGTCCTTGCCAGAGCTACAGAATCAGTATCCAATTTCATGAGACAGGTTGATATAGTTTTCTATTTTGGCTCTCTGAACATGGCAAGTTTTCGAAGTTTAAAAAGTGCCTTATTGTCCATGAACATGCTGAGCAGTGCCAATAAGCTTTATATCTATACTTACGAGCGGGACGATAACTTCAGAAAGATCAAACCTGATGTCATTAGCGATTTCAACAGTAATGGCTCAATTGATCTAGAATTCAAAGAAATGCATTTCTTTGCAGACTTACCTCCTTGGATCAGGACAGACCGGAGCTAGAGAGGTTTTTTTATGCAAAATTCTGGAAAATATCCCAGCCGATTTGAAATAGAACAAGCCCTTAGCGAGTTTTGCAAGAGGGGCTTTTTGGATAATTTTGCTCAAAAACGTGGAATATTTATCGCTGGAGCAATACAAAGCGAGCTTGCGCACATTCTTTCAAGCTTCTTTTTTGAGTACAAGGACATAGAGGCGGTCAGAGCAGCGGCTTTTCATGTTCATTCTCGCAGTACTATCTCGGGTTTTATTTTGCACTCGAAGGAAGACGGCTTTAATCTGATTGGACTTCTTGATGATCTTAGAAGTAGTTTGGTTGATGAAAAAAGAGAAATGCGTTTAGGGCAGCTTATCCAATTAGAAATTGATGATAAGGCAGTTTACCAGGGCCATGTAGATTATGTGTATAAAAAGCCTGGCCGAATTGAATTTTTGCAGGAGGACTCAAGGTCATTCGAGTACTATGTACAAGAAACCAAAGAAGGCGAATGGAAGGTATTGGTCGACTGCAATAGATCTACTGATGCAAGGGTTATGGAAGATTGGATTAAACGAAAAGCTGGCAGAGAAGTAGAATTCCTAACCATTGATGATGACTTGCTTTCTTCTTCTGAATCTATCAGATTTTTTGATGAACTTGCAAGAAAGGGTATGCCATATGATTGGTATTTCACAAAGGTAAAGCATTTAATCCTTCGAAGAGGACTTGAAGATGAAGAAGAAGTAGAGAAGTCGGAACTTTCAGGAATAACTCAAGCGATACTTGAAGGAAACGATCTTCGGGACAATCCCTTCGTAAAGCAATCTGAGGAAAGTGGGTACCGCTTTACCGCAATGACATTCGAGTATGAGCATAAAACAAAACCTTACATATTACAAATCCGTGCAGAGTTTAAGGGTAGGCCAAAAGTATTTGAGGTCGAGCTGAAAAGTAGTAAAGAACGTGTTGGTACTGAAGAAAAATTGGAAGACCTATCCTTGAAGCCCTCCGACGAACTTCGCATTTCTTCTGACTTTTGGGCTAGAGCAAAGGAGGTCTTTGATGAACTACGGAGGGCGAAGAAGTCTGAGTAGATTTGTAAAAGATTTTAAATATCCATAACATATATTGGCAAATTTGCCCGTTGCCTTTCCCCAATTAAACCTATGAGAGAGTCGGGCAACATAATCCCACTCGTCACACCCAACCAAAGCGGGTTTCCTGCCGCTGCATTCTCTTCCATATGTTTGCCCGATGAAGTTGCCGGAATCGCAACATGGCACCGGAGATAACTCAAGCTCCATTTAAGGAGAGCCTAGGACCAAGCGGATACACCGAAATGCATTAATGGGGAGAATGCTTTCGGGGGGGGTGGCTAACTGTGCAGTTAGCCACCGTCCCATTAGCCTCGAAAATTACCGCCTCCCGCTGACACCGAATCTCTTAGGAGTCTCCTTATGTCGTTCAGGAAGTCAATTGTCGCAGAACTCGGAATTTCTCCAGGTACAGGGGCAACATCATCGTAAATGTACTTTACTTCGTAGGCCCTAGTGCGTGCAGAACCCGCTCCACGATGGCTGTATGCGTCATACCATCTGGAAATCTGTTCCTTGAACATTCTCTCTGAAACAAACTCGTGTAATCTGGAATCCAGCTCCTTGCTTATATTATCCAGAGCCTGCTGCTTCATTTCGTCGATACCCGATGGATCCCAAGTTAATGGGTTTTCAATGAAAAAGTACAAGTTGGTTTGAAGTCTGGAAAGTAAATCGGCAACCGGTTTTAAGGTATCATATTCATCAACGTATAGTTCGCCCAATCGACGAGTAAGGGCTTTTATTCTTGTCCAATGCTCGGGATTTATCTGTGGATCAAACCTCAGTTTGAGGCGAGCTTGCCATGGAGCATGAAATTCTTGTGCTGCTTTTTGTATATTCAAAATTAAGCTCGCATCATCGTACACAGGAATAGCCTCAGTTGGTGCGGGCGGGGCGATCATTAGCTTAATTGCATCTGTGAGCCTAGCAAGCTCATTTCGTGTAAAATTCTTACCACCCGTGCTGACCAGGTTTTGTATCTTGGACAGGAAAATAATCCGTTCCTGTTTGCACTCTTTCAAAACTTTCTCTGCCCTTGTCCCGAGAGCCTTGCCCACCGCTGAGACAGAGTTATCAAATGAGTTCAAAACGTGTTCTTTCCTCATGGAAAGATTTGGAAGATTATCGCCCTTTACCTCATCGAAATGGGTAAAGCAGACAATGAGTTTTGAATGATGCCCGCTGGATACTATGCTTCGCAATACTGCTGTTGGGGCTGCCTGCATAGGTTGGGCTGCATTGTCCACCAAAATAATCGCATCACAGTCTTGAAATCTTCGAGTTATGCTGGTTGAAACGCTTGATGCCGAATCTGGTGTGTGCCCAAGACCTTCGCCATCCATTAAGACGAAATTATTTTCTGAGCTATCAGCCCACGGCGGAGCGAATGGCCCTAATACACGAATTCCTTCGACAAGGGGCGTCAACAAACGGCCGAAGTGAGGGGCATAATTACTCGAGAACTGGTTGATCGTCTTTATGAATTCGCTACGATCCTCCATTTCAATGATCCAGTGCGACGGCCAACCACTTCTGTCCTTGAAAAATTGCCCATTGAGTAGATAATCAAATCTAGACTGCACGTCGTCGAGTATGTCGTCGATTATCTCCTGGAATGATTCACGCTTGTAAAGATCCTCATCAAGGAGTTCCTGTAGCGTGTCCAGCTCTTCTTTGGTTGCTTCACTCAGCTGAATATTGAAAACCCCGGCCAAATCACGGAAAGAAGCATCAGCTATGGCTGAAATACGTCCGATATAGCTCTTTAGGGTATCCAGAAGTTGGATTCTTTCAGTTTGGGAGACCAACGGCTCGCTTTGAATTTCTGAGTTTTCACTCTCATCTTCATCATCCTCCGTGAATTCATCTTCCTGCTCGTTAGCCTGTAAGGCCTTTGATGTTCCAAGCACATAGCTCAACCGGAAACGTTGCTCGCCATGAACCAGCAATTTACTCTCAACATCCTCAACTTTTCCGATCTCAATCTGGGCCAAGACGGAAGCAAGCACGCATTCCTCAATGTGCTGTCGGACGTAAGTTTTATCAAAGAATGATACAACCGCCTTATAAGGGGTCTCACTGCTTTGCACTACCTCAATATTGCTGATAGTTGTCTTGGCTGCAGAGGTGGAGGGAAATCGCTCTTTTTGAGGATCGGTCCCGATCAATTGGCGAAGAAGAGTCGTCTTGCCTGCACCAGTGGTTCCAACCAGGAGGGTACGGACATAACCTTCATCCTTTCCCGGAAGAGGAATTATTTTTTCTCGAATTGTCCATGGATCTCTATGTTCAGGCATAATTTTGTCGAAGAAAGCTGCGACAATTCTGCTGTCGTATATTTGTTCTGCTTTATTTCGCTCGGTAGGATTCCACATTGATTGGCTATTTAGGAGTTCGTTCATTTCATCTACCAGCTTTTGGGCTTCACCTTGATCGGTCGTTCCGAGCCCTCTGCGCACACGTAAGCCTGGCTGCCCATCCTTTCCCCGCCTTAGCGGGTGCCGAAATATAACACACCAACCTTCCCGCCCCTGACTCCTACTCAGACTTGCCCTGAATTTTTCCTGATCCATAAAAGCCTCCGTTGTTGTTCATGGTTGTTCAGATAATAAATTGGGCGACGCCTCGATGTCAATGTATTTTGAACAACACGGAACAACAATTTGAGTTGGCTGCTCAATAGCCAACCCGGATCGGAGTTGATACCCGTAATAGATAGGAACCCTTCAGTGTCAGGTCAAAAACCCGCTCAGCCTCACGGTACAAGAGCGAACTGTCAAGGAGAGTCCCCCCTACATGCGCGGTTATGGTTTTCTATCTGGAAGGCTTCGTTCAATGATGCGAGGCCCCGGTCGGGCTTCCTAAAAGAGCTGTGATTTTCAATCGTATTCGACTAAGTCTACATTATTTAGTAGAAGTCCCTTCTAGTAGATCAATTGACAATTTATGATAATTAATATACTTTCCAAGTTGGAAGCATTGTGCTTCGGGGTAGCAGGCTAAGTGAGAACAAGGAGGGGAAGAGAAAGGGAGACGTCATGAGCAATAGTCCCATTGAGACGCAGGTTCTTGGCGAAAGCGTGCGACGATTACGGCAGGCAAAAGGATTGAGCCAGATTGAACTAGCAGCAAGAGCTAAAATATCGCTGCCGACTCTAAAGAGCATAGAGTCCGGCAAAGCGATGCCGCGCATCGATTCCCTGCAGTCGGTTGCATCTGCGCTGGGAGAGGCCATTTTTGCTCTGCTTCGTCCTGTGCGGGTACTCAAGGACGTTCGGTTTAGAGCCAAAAAGAAATTAAGAACCCGGAACGAGATTCTCTCAGAGGTCTCGAATTGGCTTGAGAATATGCTCGAGCTGGAAGAATTGATCGGGGGCAAGCGCAAAGATTCGCGAATCGAAGCTGTTAAACGTGAAATAGAAGGAATAGCAGAACCGATCGAGAGGGCAAGACAGGCCGCAGCCCTGATTCGCAGAGCATGGGGGCTCGATGATGAGCCAATCATGAACATTTGCGGTCTGTTTGCGAGCCATGGACTCAAAATATTTTCGCTTCCGAAGGAAAGCAGGGAATTCTTTGGCCTGTCGGTTGGGCCTTCTGATGGCGGACCTGCCATCATCGTTAATACGTGGGAACGGATAACCGTAGAACGTTGGATTTTTAGCGCAAGCCATGAACTGGGCCACCTGATTCTTCACCAGAATGCGTTTGATGCCGAACAGATCGAAGAAAATCAATCGGAGGAAAAGGAAGCCGACACTTTTGCAGCTTATTTCCTGATGCCTGACAAGGCTTTTGAAAAGGAGTTAAGAGCACTGCGGGGGATCGGCTGGGTGGATGCCGTTCTCGCCTTGAAAAGAATCTTTAAAGTGAGCTGGAAAACTGTAATAAGACGGCTTCAGGATAAGGGCGTGCTTGATAATTCTGCCTGGGCGAGATTTCAATCCCAGTTGCAATACCGTTATGGTCATAAAGTAGAATTCTGCAAAGAACCATTCCCTGCAGCAGCATCTCTCTATGTCGACGATAAAGTTGAGCCCGAAAATCTTAAGCGTTCCGATTTCCCTGCCCACCAGCTTCAATTGGGTTCGCTTGTGCTCGAAGCACTGGGGCAAGGCAAGATAACCATGAGTAAGGCTGCCAAGATATTGAGCTCCGATATCAAAGGGGTACGTGAGCTTGCCCGAGACTGGAAAGTGGGCGTGGGAACTTCTCTTGTTGCCGAGGGCTGACGGTTGGACAGGCGAATATATATCGTCGATTCCAGTGTCATTATTGACTACCAGCTTACGAAGATCGAAGTGTTGTGGATGATCTCGGAGCATATGGGGCGCGTTTTGATCTCAAGCCCCATCCTTGCTGAGGTAAATGGACTATGTGCCGAGGATTGTCCCGGTTTGGGTCTGGAGGTTCTGGAGCCGAGCCTGGAGGATTATTTCGAGGTCACAAGGAACAGACCGCCAGGATTGTCCGATGAAGATACAATGTGTCTGGTTTTATCAAAGAGATTAGACGGGATATGTCTTACCAACGACAAGGCTCTTCATAAGGCATGCCAGGCAGAGGGTGTTCCCTCCATGTGGGGCCTGAGGCCTATGTTGCAGTTGGTTGAATTCTGCGTGCTCTCTCCGCGAGAAGCGCTGAAGATTGCTCATGAAATTAAGTCCATGAATATCAACATTACGGATGACGTGATCGATCGGTTCAGGTTGCAGCTTTCGGCAATCTCGCCGACAAAGCGAACTCCAGTAGCAGGGCAAACCATGTAAGTCAGCGAAAAATGCTCTGCAAGCCCCGAAACTTTCCTGTCCCTGCACAAATCCGGCCTACTTGAAGTTTATTTCCAATATTGAAAAATCATCATCAAGCGCGGCCGAACCCTGTGCCTTGACTACAAAATCCCAGAGCCGGTCGAGGCGCGAGGCCCCATCGGAGGGCGGGCTCGCCATCAGTTCCACAAAGGACTCGAAAGGCCACATCTCATTATTCGGCGGTATTTGGATCTCGTATGTTCCGTCGCTGTAGACGAAAAGCCTGGAAGGACCTTCCAGGGTGATGCTGTCCGAAACGTACTGCACTCCCGGGAAGGCGCCTATCATCATGTTTTGTGTTCCCAAGGTTTTCGCCGCACCGTCCCGGCCCACCAGGAGTGCGGGGGGGTGGCCGGCGCTTGCGTAGACCAGCTCGCGCGAAGATTTGCTGTAGACGCCGTACCAGATAGTGAAGTACATGCCGTTGTGGCTGTCCATCTGGAAGGCTTCGTTCAAGGATGCGAGGACCCGGTCGGGCTTCCGGAAATCGGTATCGGGAAGGGTTTGAGAACGTATGACGTTCATTGCGGAAACGGACAAAAGAGCCGCGCCGATCCCGTGTCCGCAGACATCGAGCAGGTAGATCGAGAAGTTCTCCTCATCCAGCCAGTGATAGCCGAAGGAATCGCCTCCGAGGGAGGTTGAAGGCACGAATCTCCAGTCGGTGCCGAACAGTTCTCCGGAAACCGTTTCCGGCAGGAGTTTCTTCACATAATCGGCGGCTTCCGCCAGTTCGGCCGCCAGCCGCTTCATCACCTCATTTCGTTCGAGCAGGCTGATATAGCCCTTTGAGTGGTGGCGAATCCTGGCGATGAGTTCGATCTTGTCGGGAAGCTTTACCAGATAATCACTCGCCCCCAGCTCGAACGCTTTTGCCTTGATTACCGGCTCTTCCTTGGAGGATAGGACTATCACGGGAATGTCCCGGGTCTTTTCGTTCGATCTGTAAAACTTGAGCAGCATCAGCCCGTCGACATCAGGCATGACCAGGTCCTGAAGGATGACGGTGGGACTGACTTCAATGGCTGTTTTGATGGCCTTGGAAGGGTCCTGGCAGAAATGGAAATCAATGTCCGGCTCGTTGCTCAGCATTCTTCCCACCGCCGCCCCGACGATCGCCTGATCGTCAATCAGCAACACTGTCGTCTTGTGTTCACCCAACTGCCCGTGTACCGTCATGTTCGTCAGTCCTTATCGCCGGTTGCCCGGATCGGCCGGGCTGCCTTTTGCGCACACACTCTTTTTCGCATATTCCGAGATGGCGGCGGCAATCCCGGAAAGGGATAGCACTTCGGAAGCTGCGCCGATGTCCGCCGCCGCACGGGGCATGCCATAGACTACGCTCGACGACTCATCCTGGGCTATTGTGCGCCAGCCCGCCCTGCGCAGTCTGAGCAGGCCGTTTGCCCCGTCCTTTCCCATGCCGGTAAGGAGGATCGCAATCGCCGGTTCCGGCCAATGTTCCGCCAGGCTGGAGAAAAAGACGTCGATCGAAGGGATATAGGGAGCATCCACGGGCTCCGCCGCGTGCGCCAGGCGTAAGTCCGGATCCAGCACCAAATGTTTGCCGCCCCCGGCAACCGAAATCGTTCCACCGGTTAGGGGGCACGAACCGGTTACCAGATCCACCGGCAGCACGGTCTGCCCGGCAAGCCATCGAGCAAGCCCGGGCGCAAACCTGGCATCGATGTGCTGCACTATCACCACCGCTCCCGGGAAATCTGCCGGCAGCGCGCTCAGGACCGTCGCCAGCGCCTTGGGACCTCCGGCGGAAGAGCCGATCGCGACCAGCAGCGGCCGGCTCCGGCCGACCGGGCACTCTTCCGCCTTCCTTACAAGGCGCGATATTCTTGCGATCTTATCGAGAAGCTCTTTTCCGCCCGTTATGGTCCGCTCCTGACCCCGGACAGGCGTGGCAACCACATCCAGGGCGCCGCAGCCCATGGCTTCGAACACCTCGCCCGCTTTGCCGCTCAAATCGGAAGTAACGATCAGTATCGCGCACGGAGTTTCCCGCATTATCCTGCACGTGGCCTGCACCCCGTCCGGCACGAGATCCATCAATATCAAATCGGGACGGTCCCCGGAGCACCTGCGAACAGCCGATGGGCCATCCGGGGCAACCCAGGCGACCTGATAGCCGGGCCCACCGAGCAGCACCCGCTCCAGGGTTTCGACTACCTCAGGGTTATCGTTTATAATTGCTATTCGGAGCACGTTTCGGATTCCTCAATCGCCAACGGTGCCGGGGTAATAACCATTATGGTTCATCGGCCTCTCCAATGAGGTCGGCCACCGCCTTCAGGAAACTCTCATCATAGAAGCTGCTTTTCGTGAGATAGTAGTTTGCCCCCGCTTCCATCCCTTTTACCCGGTCCTCTTCACGATCCTTGTATGACAATATTATTATCGGCAGGTGCCTGGTATCGGCCTCCTGCCTGATATTTTTCACCATCTCGATCCCGTCCATGCGCGGCATGTCGATATCGGAGATCACCAGGTCATACTTGCCCGCACGCACCGCATTCCAGCCGTCCATACCGTCAACGGCCACTTCCACCTGATATCCCTGGTTCTCGAGCAGCCGTCGTTCCACTTCACGCACGGTTATCGAGTCATCCACTACAAGGATGCGCCTGCGGGCGATTTCTTCGACCTGCAGCTTCGCACGCTCGATCATGGCAACCCTGCCGCCGGACAACATATTGTCGATCGAGCGCACAAGGTCGTCGACGTCTATGACCAGAACGGGCGAGCCGTCTTCCATCACGGCGGCGGCGCTTGCGTTGGGGACTTTTCCGAGGCGCGGATCGAGAGGCTGGACCACAAGCTCCACTTCTCCCATAAGCCGTTCCACCACTACCCCGTACCTGTTCAGCCTGTCGCTTATCACGACTACAGGTAGCTCATTGCTGTCCCCGCTCACCAGTTCGAGTTCCAGCGGCTGGCCGGCTGGAACCAGGCCGATATTCCGCCCGTCAAAAGAATAGTACTGCCTTCCTTCGATCATTTCGATACGGTCGCGTGAAACCATGACCACGCTGTCCAGCCGCGTGAGTGGAAACGCATATGGCTCTCCGGATATTTCCACCAGGAGCGCCCGTATTGTGGAAAGCGTAATCGGCAGTTCCAGATTGAACGTGGTCCCCCATCCCGGCACCGTCTTGGCGCTAACGGCCCCCCGGACCTCCTGGACCATGCTCATAACCACATCCAGGCCCACCCCCCGACCCGACACCTCCGTGACTCTGCCTGCCGTGGAGAAACCGGGAAGGAACAGGAAATCCATCAACTCGGGCTCCGTAAGACTCTCGGCCATCTGACCGGAAACGAGCCCTTTTTCCACCACCTTGCGGCGGATTTTCCCGATGTCTATACCGTACCCGTCATCGTGCACGGTCACGATCAGCATTCCGGCCCTGTGATAGGCGCCAAGCTCTATGACGCCCTCCTGCGGCTTCCCGGCCGCTGTACGCTCGTCCGGCGTCTCAATTCCGTGATCGCAGGCATTGCGCAACAAATGCGTTAAAGGAGCTTCCAGCCTGGCCAGGATATCCCTGTCGACTTTGGTATTTTCCCCCGTGACCCGCAGCACGATCTTCTTGCCAAGATTCCTTGCAATATCGCGCACCATCCTCGGAAAACCATGCACGCCGTCCCAAAACGGGCGCATCCTGGTGGCCTGCGCTTCATTGTAGAGCCGGGTGGAAAGGTTCTCCCAGTGCAGAGTGTAGGTCTCGAAAGACTCGATCTGCTGCAGAAGTGTCTCTCTGCACCTGGCCGAGAGCTTGAGGGCTCCGGCGATCAATTCCTTCGATTCCTCCGGGCTGCGCGACTGCATCGCGGCGCTTCTTATCTCCTCCAGGAGCCGGGGGAAGTGACCCAGAAGCGATTTCATTTCATAAAGATCTTTTACGCGCGAAAGGAGTCTTCGCGATTCCACAAGGCATTCACCGGCAAGCCCCATTAGCCGGCTGAGATTTTCCGCCAAAACCGGAACGGTATCTGCCGGAGACGCATGTATGGTGGAAGCGGCTGCTTTGGGTTCCTGCCGCACAAGTTCGTGTGTTTCTTTCGCAAGCGGCGCCTGGACTTTCGCGGCAGGAAGTTCAGGCTCAGCCGCGGCCGGCGGGAATGTGGAAGGTTGGTCCTCCGATTCCGCCAAATCCGAATCTGCCGCGCGGGACGAATCCGGCGATCCCGTCATGCACAGGTTCAGTCTATCTTCGATTTCTGCAAGCTCCGGCTCATTGTTCTTCAGCCAGGCGTCCAATTCCGCCGCTCCCACCCGGCCCAGGCGTTTGAAGACATCGCCTCCCCGCAGCAGAATGTCGATGGCGTAGGCATTGAGCAGCACGCGTTTTTCCATCGCGGCGCAAAGGAGGTCCTCCATCGCATGGGCGAGGCGGACCGCCTCCTCCAGGCCGACAATCCGGGCGGCCCCCTTTATGGAATGGGCAGCGCGCATGAGCGGATTTGTCTTCTCGGCGGACTGCGGATCGGTCTCGAGTTCGATGAGTCCGTTCTCCAGGACGGAGGACTGCATCTCCACTTCCATGCGGAAGAGGTCCAGCATGCTTTCATCGGCAAAAAAGTTCATGGCGTCATTTGCCAACGTAAGGTCCTCCTGAGCGCATCGAGCAACAAGTCCTCATCCAGCAGAGCGATGCGCCTCCCGCCTGCCGTCACTATTGCCCGGGAATACGCGGATGCGTCCTTCGAGATCGTAACCGGCACGGGTTCCATTTCCGTATCTTTTACCCGATACGTTCTGTCCACTTCGTCCACCGGAAAAGCCCATCGTTCCCCGATGTGCTCGATAACGATCATCCTCATGGATGCTGCAGCCTGCCCCTTCGAACGTGCTGTTTCAGTCCCGGAAACACACAGGATATTGGCAAGGGATGCGCACAGAAGGAGTTCTCCCCTGACGTTTGCAATGCCGAGCAGGATCGGGCCGCTACGGTGCGGAATCCTGTGGATGGAGCGGTGTTGAACAATTTCCTTGAGTGCCCGGGTCTTTAGCGCGAGCCACTCGTCGGCCAGGCGGAATGCGACTATTGAAGTTGTGTCGGCGCTTTCCAGTTCCTTGCTCGATGCGAGCACTGCAGTCCATTCGTCCAGGTAGCCTTCCGGGGGCGGCCTGTCCAGCAGGGACCGGCCAATGGCCGAGTACGTCGGACAATTTCGACAGTCGATGTAATCAAGAAGATCGGGGCACGTCCTGTCGCCGGCCGTTCCTTTGCTCTTCCAGCAATTTTCCACATTCGGCGTGTTTACAGGCATCCTACCGGTCCTTCGGGTGTGAAGCGAGAGTCACTTTCATGCTTCGATTTCAGGTTATACGTCTTTGCCGATGCGCTCGATTCTTTTTCTATACCTGGTTGCCTGCTCCCTGAGTCCGAATCGTTCCATGAGAAGGCTCAAGTGCAGCAGGGCGTCATTATGGTTCGGGTCGAGATAGATCACCCTGTTCAGGTGAGTTGCCGCTTTGTCGTCATCTCCCCGGGCCAGTGCTGTGATTCCTAGAAGGTAGTGGGCCTCGGTACAGGTCAAATCGGATTTGAGGCATTCCCCGACCAGTTTTTCGGCTTCCGTGTACATACCGGAATCGGCGAGTTCGCGCGCCCGCCTGAGAATGCCGGAAATGTCTTCCGGCAGTGCCGGACCGCACTGTTCATTCGGCTGCGGATCCCGGCAGAGAATTTCAGGTCTTCGCCCGTTCATTGGGAGATGCGCGACGCCTTTCGAGGTTTTTTTCCGGACGTGGGCATGTCCCCGGAGCGGCAGGATGCTTTCCGGGCGATCAGGTTCTTTTTCCGATGGCTTTCGCGAGGCATGGGCACGAGGATGGTCGGCCGGAATGTAGTCCGGGAAGAAAATATGCTGCGGCTCGGCATAGCCCAGGACAAGCAGTCCCCCTTTCCTGAGGACTCGCCCGACATTTCGGATCGCCGTTTTCCTGCTCGCTTCGTCCAGGTAGATCAGCAGGTTTCGGAAAAATACTATGTCGCAGGATTCTTCCGGTCCCAGGTCCGCCTCCTGGAGCACGTTCCCTTGCGTAAACCTCACAGCCTCATGTACCTCCGGGCGAACCAGGAACATCGAGCCGGCCTCGTCAAAATACTTTCGGCGCAGATCGTTGTCTTTTTCCCTGAAAGACGAACCGCCGTAGAGGGCTTCACCGGCCTTCTGCAGCGCCCTCCTGCTTATGTCCACCGCATGCACGCAGAATCGGTCCGGAGACAATCCCGCTTCCAGCAGCGTTATTGCGATAGAGTAAGCCTCCTCCCCGGTGGATGCGGGGACGGAAAGCGCACGCAACGGTGTTTGCGGGCTGCAGGAAAAGATCTTTTCCGCGGCGTATTTCCGGAGGTAAACAAACGGTTCGCAGTCCCTGAAAAACCAGGTTTCCGGAACCACGATCTCTTCGATAAGCTCGTCCTGCTCGGCTCTGCTCGCGGACAGGAACGACAGGTAGGCGTCACCGTCTTCTATCCCGCATACCTGCATTCTCCGGTTCACACACCGGTCAACCGTCCCGCCGGGATATGCGCCGAAGCCGATGCGTTCGCGCAATATGGATTCGACGGCTGAGGAATGCGGAAAATCTTTCATCCTGGAAAAATCCCCTACTGCTCTACAGGAAACAGGGCATGCCCAAGGGAAGCCGAAACGAGAGCTTCCGGCCGGATGCACTGGACGAGTCCCTGCGGGCAGGTAAGCATCTTCCCCAGGTAGGGGGAATCCTCGATAGCGATGCCGCTGTCGATCAGGGTGGACTCTTCGGCCCTGACGGTTTCCATTACCTGCTCGGCCAGGAGGCCGAGCACGCGCTCCCTGCCTTCGGAATCCCTTAGGCAGACGAGGATGATGCGGGTGCTCAGCAGCGCCCTTGCGTTGTCGAACCCCGCCAGGGAGCAGAGGTCAATAACCGGCACCACCCGCCCGCGGTATTGAAATACGCCGCGAACGAAACGCGGGGCATTGGGAATTTCCCGCAGGTGGACCATAGGGACAATTTCCACCACGTTTGCACAATCCAGGGCGTAGGGAGCACCGCCTATCTGTAAGGTAAGAAAAAGCATTCCGGTTCCGGATCTGCCGGGCCGACAGTCCGTCGTGCCCGGCGCAAGGGATCATGCTTCCGAGTGGTTGGCCGAATCCAACTGGAATTTCGAGACCTCTTCCTGGAGAACGCGAACGGCATCGGTGAGCTGTTCCACAACGCGGTTGAACTCAGAGACCACCTGCCGCGTCTGTTCCGCGCCTTCGCTCAACTGATGCATCGCTCCGCTGATCTCCTCCGCGCTCGTGCTCTGAGCCTCCATGGCCCGGTTGACGTCATCGAACCGCGGAATCAGTGCCTGCACCTGGTCGATGATGGCGGCGAGCCGGCCTCCGATTTTCTCAATGACCTCACCGCCGTGGCGTACCTGCTGGACGAACTTGTCCACTTCCATGACCCCGGATGAAACGGCAGACTGCATCTCCTTGACCATCTGCTCGATATCCAGAGTCGCAACAGCGGAATGGTCGGCCAGCCGGCGGATCTCCCTGGCCACCACGGAGAAGCCCATCCCGAACTCTCCCGCCTTCTCCGCCTCGATGGCGGCATTGAGCGAGAGCAG
Source organism: Pseudomonadota bacterium (assembly GCA_023416335.1). The sequence goes on from JAEZHY010000269.1 coordinate 15,749, forward strand.
GTTCGTCCGGTCGGCCACCCGGTTTATGGTCGTAACGACGCTGCCGATATTGTTGGTCTTCTCGCTTATGGTTTCGAGCTTCGAGGCAATCGAGCCGGTTGCCTCCATCAGCCGGCGCATCATCGCTTCCATGCTCTGCAGCCCCGTCTGGCCTTCCTGCGCCAGGGCGGCGGTCTCCGAAGCCACCGTGACCACACCGCCCATTGTCTGCACCAGTTCGCGGGAACCGGAAGATATTTCCCGGGACGTGACGCTTACCTGGTTTACCGAAGCGGCCTGCTGGGCCGCCGAGGCTTCCAGTTCCCGGGCGGAAGCCGATATTTCTGTGGCAGAACTCACCACCTGTATGCCGGAGCTTCTCACATGTCCTATCAGGGAGTGCAGGGATTCGACCATGCTTGCGAAAGCCGTCGAAAGCCGGCCGATTTCATCGCCTTCCGCCGCCCGGTCTCGGTCACGGCCGGCATTGGTTTGCAGAGTGCCAAGTTGCCGGACCGCATCCCGCAGGTCGCCCGCCGCAACCTGGCCGGCAACCCTGGTAAGTCCCGTAATCGGCCGGGAAATCGAGCGCATGATTCCTATCCCGACCAGGAAAACCGCCAGTACGGTGATGCAGATAGCAATGAGGCTTGCCCAGAAAAACCGGTTCGCAAGCTGATTGGTCTGATCGGTCGATACTTTGAAGATCTGCCTCTCTATCATAATGCCGCGCCTGCGGATCTCATCCAGTTCCCACTGTTTGTTCTGCTTGTCCTTCCAGAGCGTGTGTATCCTGGCGGCCTGCTCGGGAATCCGGTCTATTATCGGGATCAGCGCCTGCTGAACAAAATCCGTGTATTCCTGCCCCGTCAGATACCTGCAGATTGCCGTGGCGTTCTTTCTGCATATCTGGAGCGGTTCGGCAAGGCGTTCATTTCGATTGACATACCCCCCCCAGATCGTTTTTCAGCATCAGGTTCTGGCTGAGGGCAAGGTGGGACAAATTCACCAGCATGGTGGCCTGCTGGGATATTTCCTGAAAAGCCCGGAACTGTTCCGGGACATCCTCCGCGTTGAGCAACCTGGAACCGATGTCGTCGGACAGCTTGTTCCCGATCGACTCCGCCCTTTCGTTAAACGCTTCGGCCGCTTTACTGAAATCGCGCTCGGCGTCGCTGATTTCCCGCGTCACCTGGGCGAGCCGAGTGAAACGTTCCCGGTAGCCGGTCACGATGGATTTGAGCCCGTTGACATTGTCGGCGCTCATGCTGGAACCGGTCTCAAGGTACTTGATCTCCTCATCCGCTTCCTTCAAGTATCGCATGACGGCATCGAAGGCCTGGTCCTCAAGTGTCTGGGCAAAGTTTCTCTCTTCTATGATTGCATTAAGGAATCCGTCGCTGGTCCTGCCGAGGCTTGCGGCGGTCCGGAGGGATTCGGACATTCTCGAGTTGATATATCCGCCGATGGCGAACTGCGCGCCAATCATCACGACAGACAACCCGATAAGAACAATCAGTTTGGAGGAGATTTTCACTATTTCCACCTCATACGCGGGATTGGAATTCGATACATCTGCCGGCTACTTCTTCACCAGCTTGTTCAGCTCATCCACGGTAACGCTGTCGTCATATACACCGGCCCCGAGCATCAGGGATGTGCCGGGCACCGGCATTACATATGCGTACTTGCGCGACGGGGTTTTCTCTCCCGGCTTGGGCCACCAGTATTCGACCCAGCCGCCGCCATCCGTCCTTGCTTTCTCGCAGAACTGGATAAAGAAGTAATTGCCCTTCACGTCCTTCAAGCCGATCAGGTTTTTGCCCACCTGTTTGGGATTTACGGGATGGGCAACCACGGTGACGGAATCCATGTCGATGATGAAGACGTAGGTATCCTTGAAAACCCACCTGCCGTCCGCCCGCTTGAACTCTTCCAGGTCGCCGCGCCCTCCGCTCAATAGACCTCTTGCTTCCTTTACCTTTTCAATGACTTCCTGTGGGGTTGCCATTTCTCCGGCACTTACATGAAAAGCCCCTCCAAAAATCACAAGCAGAAGAATGCCAATAGCGGCAAACGCCTTCATTAAAGCTACTCCTTTCAGCTCAATACCCTGCGGAAGAAAGTCTCCAGTTCAGAAGGCACATAAGTGAATGCAATCCTGAAGGACAGATGCGGATTACCTGCAAAGCACTCAACCACCTTTGCGTAGAGATGGCTGCCGACCTCTTTCATCTCTCCGTCGAGGACCCGGATCTTCAGGTTGGCGAGATGGTCCGGCAAAACGTTCGAGAAAACCTCGGCCTCATCTTCCACCATTCTCTGAATGGTTCCCGGATGAGATTCTTTCCCGGCATGTTTTCCTTCCAGGATAGTGAAACTGATGGCGATGGGATTTTTCAGCTCAGGAAATTCCGTCTTCCCGCGTACGGAGCGCTGAATTTTGAACTCTCCGTCAATTCCCCCTGCTTCATAGATGGTAATGGGCTCCTTGACACCCTTGGGCATGACCTGCATCCGGTTGTCGATTCTCAGAACAGGCCCGCATTCCGCCAGAGTCCTGTCGGAAACGAGGATCTGGCCTCCAACCGTATAGGATTCAATTCGTGATGTGAGGTTTACGTTTCGCCCAACCACCGTGTACTTTGTTCTTTTATCCGATCCGATATTCCCTGCGACCACTTCACCCGTGTTTATCCCGATGCCCATGGACAGTTTCGGGTATCCGGATTTTTTCAGCCGGGAATTGACCTCTTCCATTGCGCTCTGCATTTCGATCGCACAGGCTACAGCCCTTCGGGCATCGTTGCCTCGTGTGATTGGGGCCCCGAAGATGACCAGGATACCGTCCCCAATGAAGTCGATCGTTCCTTCGTACTTCAGGATGGTCTCTGTCATTTTCTCGAAGTAGATGTTGAGGATCTCGAGAACACTCTCGGCAGACAGATTTTCGCTGATGGAGGTAAAACCCCGGAGGTCGCTCATCAACATGGTGACCTTGCGCTTTTCTCCACCCATTTCCATGCCGTCCGGCGAATGCAGGATGGCGTGCACGACATCGTCCGAGAGATACCTGCCGCACACTTTTCGGATCAGCTTGTTTCGCGCCTCGAGCTGCTTCTGGTTTTCAAGAAGGGCGCCGTAGGCCTCATTTCTTTGCAGCAGGTTTATATAAGCGCCCGAGTGATAGCGAACACGGGCGATCACTTCGAGCTTGTCGGGAAGCTTGACCATGTAATCGTTAGCGCCCAGTGAGAATGCTTCCGCCTTGGTGTGGGGTTCTTCCTTGCTCGAAAGGACGATCAGGGGCACATCGCGCGTGCTCCTGTTCGCGCGCAAATAACGTACCAGCATCAATCCGTCCATTTGCGGCATCATGAGGTCCTGGAGGATTACAGTAGGATGGATGCGGTTGGCTTCCCTTATGGCCTCCGTGGGATCGGAACAGTAATGGAAATCAATTCCCGGCTCCGTTTCGAACATGCGGCGCACCGCTTCGGCCACAATCGGCTGATCGTCGACCAGCAAAACCGTAATCCGGTGCTCGGTCAAATTGAATTCAGACATTTGCCCCCCAGTGAAGAGCCGGCTCATCCGCCTGTGTTGCCCCTGCCTTTCCGGATGAGCCTTTATGCTGCTGCATATGACCGGACACCCGTGTATTGGTCATGGCTTCCATTGCCATGTAGTCTCAAGAAGTTCCAAGCCGGTCCCGATACTGAATGTTTCCGGGAGCTTGATCGAGAGAAAGATATACCGCAGTGGATTCACGGACGCAAGGCAGAGCTGGCTTTCCCGATCATTTTCTCCGGCCTCCACATGGTAAGACACGCGGCCTGATAATGTGGGTGGCCCGGAATCATTTCCGGATGCGCAACGCAAGAGGCCGGAGGTGCCGGACGCGAGGATGTAAACACGGCCGTGGGCTGCAATTGCCTCAAGCATGAAATGCGGCCGGAATTCTCTCAGCGTCGTGTGCGTCGCCGTTCTGCTTTTTGGGGCGCAAATTCGCCCCAATCCATGTCGAAATCGGAAAAGATGCCGATAAGGAATCCGAACAGCGAAATCACGAATAATGTCAGGATAGTGAATTCGAAGGGGCTGTCGTTGTACAAAGCGGCCCACCACGCCGATATGCCTGAGAGATTTCTGGTGTCGGCCACCACGACCATAGGGCCCGCTGAAACATTCCCCGATGCTGCAGTTGTCCGTTCCGCAAGAAGGCCAATGCCGCTTGCCGGTATGATGGCTTTCCTTCGCAGATCCACTTCGGCCTCCTTTCCGGGAAGATTATCGGAAGCTCCAGTCCCTCGATTGCGTCCCGCCCGGGATCCATTCTTGAGCGACATCGCATCACGTTCTCCGACCGGATTTACTATTCTCTATAACAGATAACAGTCGAAAATGTGAAATCTTGTGCATCCAATAAACTTCTGATTCACAATTAATGGATGAGCAACCGCAAGTTTCAGCGACTTCATCTGTTGTAAAGATGAAAGCACCGGCGGGTCCTGCGCATTATATGGGGGCATCGCACGATTCCGATAATCGGAAGTGCTCTTCCGCGAGGGCCGGTGTATTATAGTGCCTGAAGAATCGATCGGTTGAATGGGAACAGCCCCAACTAACGTGCGAGGTTCCGGCCAACCGGCTGGATTTTACTCTGGAGCCGCAGAGCGGATCGACCTGCTTTTCCGCGGTCATTCTGCCGGGCATCCTTTTGCCGTGTTTTGCTGCATTCGCAGACCGGCCCATTTCCAAACGGATCAAGATGAACGATTCAAGCGCTCAAGGCAGCGGGTCTATCTACTCCGATACGGAACACCGGCTCATCAAAGCCGTTGGATCCGGGGATTCCGCTGCATTTGAGGCACTCATTAAGAAATACCAGAGGCCGGTTTTGAATTTTATTTACAAGTATCTGGGAGATCGATTCGCTTCTGAAGACATCGCCCAGGAAGTCTTCCTTCGTGTTTACCGGGCGTCGCCCGAATTTGAACCGAGAGGGAAGGTATCGACCTGGATTTTTAGAATTGCCTACAATCTCTGTTTGAATGAGATAGTACGGCGTCGCAGAGTGTACTTTACTGCCGACTTCGGTGAAAACGAACCTGCGCCGCCGGCCGAAATTGAAAAAGCCGGGCATGATGCCCTCAAAGAAGAACTGATGGAGGCCGTGAGGCAGCTTCCGGAAAAACAGCGGGCAGCGCTGCTGCTGCGCGTAAACGAGGAACTTTCCTACATGGAAATCAGTCAGGTCCTGGCCGTTTCCGTTTCGAGCGTGGAATCGCTGCTCTTCAGGGCACGTGCAAATCTGAAGCGTCTGCTCAAGAGCCGGCTGGAGGATTGATAAATGAAACACGATAGAATTCGAAACTCATTATCGGCATTCAAAGACGGCGAGTTGGACAGCGAACTCAGGGAGGCGATCTCGATACACCTCAACAATTGCCCCGAGTGTCAAGAGGAACTGGCCGCGCTTGAAAAAGTAGACATGATGATCCAGGGAATACCGGAATACGATGTTCCCGAAGGATTCTCCTCACGGGTTGCGGCAGGCATCACGGTAATGCAAGAGGATTCTTCCCTCGCGGCTTCCCCTTCTCTCCCCACCGGATTTCGGTCAACATTGCTGCGTCTGGCCGAATCGATTCTCGACCTGATCCCCGGGCGTCAGTACCGCAAGACGGCGGCTCTGGACGAATTCGACGATTTTCCGCCTTACCTGCTGAGTCATGCTTATTTCGAATTAATCGAACAACAGTGAAAGGAACGTCACCAGCTATGGATCCGGGATATTTCCTCTTCGGTTTCACAACCGCGGTGGTCATCATAGCGGCAATATTTATCACTGCCCATTATTTCCAAAAACACACACGGAGAAAATACTCCAACATCAAGGGATACCTGGATCTGATTCCGGACTTGACCGGGGAGCAGCGTAGAAAAGTTCAGGATATTCGCCGCTCGTTCCTCCCCAGGGTCGAAAGAATCCGACAGGACCTCCGCCGTAAACGCGAACTCCTGGCAAGGGAGCTTTTCGCCGAAGCCGCCGACAGGTCCAAAGTCCACAGCGTAGCGCAGGATATCCTCAAGTCCCAGTCGGAACTCGAGCATGAAGTCATAGAACATATACTGGAGGAAAAAGAGATACTCAACCCGCAACAGCAGCAAAGGTTCTATGACATCATCCTGCAGCAGTTCTCACACGGAGGGCTCGGAGTACACGACGTGAGAGGAAGGAAGGCCTGACAATGCGGGCACATGGATCTCGGAGCTCGCTTGGGCACGGCGTTGAAATCATGCTTTTAGACGACTTCGGCGGTAACCTTCGGCAGGGAAATGGTCAAGGTAAGCGAGCGTTGTTCCTGGGCGAATGAAAGCTGCCCTCCCATATCTTCAAGCAACCGGGAACAGACCGACATCCTCAGCTGGCTGTCCTCTCCAAAGGGGAGGAAAATCGTCTCCGGATCCTTTAGCCCTGCCCCGATCGGATTTTCAAATGCGACCGTGATCCTGCCGCCGCATTCAAACGACCTTATTTTCAGAATTCCCCTATTGTCCATCACATTAGCGATCCCTTTGATCACGTTCACCAGGAATTGTGTCAGAACCCCAGGATCGACGTAGGCGGGAGGCAGATCTGGGGCAAGCTCGAGCCTGCGCTTGAGGCTTCTCTCATCCAGTTCGGGAGAAAAAAGTTCCAGCGTCTCTCTGATGACCTCGTTTACATCACACGCCTGCGGCTTGATCTCAACGGGTTTGAGATACTCGATTATTCGGTTGAGCAATCCCTCCAGGCGCTCCGATTCGTACAATATTATCCTGGCCTCTTTTGCCTCAGGATAGCGGTTCTGGAGCCTCTTTGCAAAACCGCCTATCGAAGTAAGCGGATTCCGTATTTCGTGGGCCACTTTGGCGGATATGGACCCGAGCGTCTTCAGCTTCTCCTTCTGGAGCAATGCCCGTTGTGCGGCCTTCAGGTCCCTGGTCCTCTCTTCGACCATCTCTTCAAGACGGGTTCGATAAAGAGCCAGTTCCCTTTCCGCCCTCTTTCTCTTCGAAATATCTCTGAAGACAGCGACAAAAGACTTGGCGGGCCCGCTGCCATCCCCAATCGAGGCAATCGTTTCTTCGACGGGTAAACGGGTGCCGTCCATGCGCATCAGTTCCCATTCGATCCGAACGTTCTCACCACGCAAGGCTGCATCGATTTTCCATTCAAGCGCGCGATAAGATTGCTCCGTCGGATGAAGGACCCTCGTCGTCTTTCCAACGATAACCGTGGGCTCATACCCAAACATTTCCTGAAAAGTGCGGTTTACGGCTACTATTCGCCTCTCGGCATCGATCACGAGAAAGGCGTCTGGAGAACTTTCGATCAGTGCCCGGCATCTTTTTTCCGATTCTATTAACTCGGCATTCTTCCTCTTGCATTCCAAATAGGGGTCTTTTTCTTCTTCCGGCATTTTCCCCGGAAATCCGCACCGACCGGCATGTTCGAGTTCCTCGATTCTTCTGCGCAGCACTCTGTTTTCTTCGATGAGTTCATCCACACTTCGGACGCCATAAATCCGTTCCAGTCGCATAGATGCTTTGGCCATGATGTTTCATCCGAATCATGCGAAAGTTTAGATCATTCCAATCTTTTGAAGATAAGCATCCAATAATTTGAGAATAGAGAAAACGATTCGCCCGTGTTTCCATCCCACATTCCGGCTCAAAGGGCCGTCTGCCGCTCAGGGAGAAGCATTTCAAAGTGGCGGGTTATAAGGGAGGATGAAATAGCAAACCTTGTATTGCCGGGTCGGCTCTTCCCGGGGTTCACTCCTTTGATCCGACCGGTGTACTCGCGCTATCTGTACCTCCAGACCTCAGGAGCGCGAGCTTTTCCTCCACACCGGGCCTGTTTCTGAGAATGTCCTCGAATTCCTTTTCAACTTCGGCTTTGATCATGCGATATCTCGGCATCCTCAGGTACTTTTCTGGAAAGAACGAAGTGATTCCCTTTACCCTGCTCAGCAAAATCTCCTGCATGGCAATTTCTCTGAGGCATAAATCCAGCAACTCTGAAGCATCTTTGGCAGTGTTGAAGAAACGAACCCTGGATACGGCATACTCCCCCGCGGGCATGACCCGTATGTACTCGCA
>JAEZHY010000283.1 GCA_023416335.1 Pseudomonadota bacterium
GAGCCCAGGGTAATCACCCTGGGTATGTCGGAACATCCGGAATTGCGTTACCCTGAAGGGGTTAAATAAGAATGTATCCTAGATCCAACGCATTGACGGTTTTTATGTAACCCTCCTCAGGGTAAAGGGAAACTATGGGTCGGCGCGATCATAGGGTGGCGCTCCGCTGCCCCCAGGCTGAAATTATTTAGCGCTTTCAGCGCAAAAAACAACTCGGTTCGCTTAAGTTGACCCATATGAGGCGGACCTTGGGAACCAGCGGTATTTTCCTTAAAGCAACAACATTGACGGCAAAGTTTGTGCCCGCTCTACATTATCGTTCGATATATTCCCACCCGTCGATCCTACACCCGGCCATTCCGCATGGGGCTTCCGTGGCAGACTGCGCACGCGAGCTTGGAACGCGGATTCTTACCGGCTCGAAAAAAAACTGTTGACCTGAAATTTGATGAACTTCGTTCTATAGAGCATAATTCTCCTCGGTGAGATTTTCATTCGATTGCTACAGGTTTGTCACATGATCGTAACGTTTCCCATCTATCTTGCCTCCCGACAGCCTGCAGGAAATTGCAATCGAGTGCAGAAAAAATTTCTGCGATCTTACCAACCAGGAGGGATCCAAGCATGAAAGCGTGTTCTGTTCGTAATTTGTTCTCTGCAGCCGTACTGCTGCTTTGTCTTTGTGTGAGGACAGCGGTCCTTGCCGCTGACATCACCGGCGCGGGAGCGACTTTTCCTTATCCCATCTACGCCAAATGGGCCGAAGCCTATAAAGCCAAGGCCGGGGTGGGTCTGAACTATCAGTCTATCGGGTCCGGCGGCGGCATCAAGCAGATAACGGCGAAAACCGTCGATTTCGGCGCATCGGACATGCCGTTGAAGATCGATGAACTTGAAAAAGGCGGTCTTGTCCAGTTCCCCGCGGTTATGGGGGGAGTGGTGCCGGTCATAAATATCCAGGGAATCGAAGCCGCCCAGATGAAGCTGAACGGCCGGGTCCTGGCTGATATCTACCTGGGCGAAATCAAGAAATGGAACGACCCTGCGATTGCCGGGCTGAACCCCGGGCTGAAACTCCCCAGCGAGGACATCACCGTTGTCCACAGGTCCGACGGATCCGGGACCACTTTCATCTTCACCAATTATCTCTCCAAGGTGAGCCCCGCATGGAAGGACAAGGTCGGCAACAATGTGTCCGTCTCCTGGCCTATCGGCGTTGGAGGCAAAGGCAATGAAGGTGTTGCGAGTTATGTTCAGCAGGTCAAGAATTCCATAGGCTACGTGGAATATGCCTATGCTCTGCAAAACAAAATGGCATATACGCTTCTGCAGAATCGGGAAGGCGAGTTTGTGAAGCCCAGCAGCGAGTCCTTTCAGGCCGCAGCGGCCGGTGCAAAATGGGAACAGGCTCCCGGTTTTTATGAGATCCTGACCGATGAGCCCGGAAAAACGAGCTGGCCGATAGCCGGCGCTACCTTCATCCTGATGCATAAAGAACAGGCAGATCCTGCCAAGGCCAAGGAAGTCCTGGATTTCTTCCACTGGGCTTACAGCAATGGCGGGAAGATGGCCCAGGAACTTGATTATGTGCCGATGCCCGAAAATGTTGTGAGACTGATCGAGGCTTCATGGGGACAAATCAAGGCGGCAACCGGCACGCCGGTCTGGAAAGCGGTTCAAGCCGCTAAATAGAGGAACAATTCTCCGATTGTCCCCTCCCGGAATATGAGGGGCGAGTTACTTATCCGCGTGGTTGTTACGCTTTATATTGGGGGGCTTCCAACTGGCCCTCCTTTTTCATTGAAAGTTTTGAGCTATGGCAAACGGGAGCGATGTCTTGGCGCCACGGAGCGGCACGATGCCAAGGCAGATCTCGGACGTGCATCTCAGGACGCACTTCATGGCAGATCTGCTTTTCGAGAATATTACTCGGTTCTTCGCATTTCTGGTCTTGCTCCTTCTGGTGGGAATTATCGCGTCCCTTATGGTCGGGAGCCTGCCCGCGATAAAGAAATTCGGCATCGGATTCATATTCAGTGCCGAGTGGAATCCGGTAACGGATGAGTTCGGCGGCCTTGTCCCGATCTTCGGAACGATCCTGACATCAGCCATCGCACTCCTCATTGCGGTGCCGGTGAGTTTCGGTATCGCTCTTTTTCTTACGGAACTGTGCCCCCCGTGGATGAAAAGGCCGCTCGGCACCGCGATAGAACTTCTCGCCGGTGTTCCGAGCATTATTTACGGCATGTGGGGGCTCTTTGTTTTTGCTCCCATGTTTCGCGACCATGTCGAACCGTGGCTCACTTCTCGTCTTGGAGCGCTTCCCCTTCTCGGGTACCTTTTTCATGGGCCTCCCATGGGTATAGGGATGCTGACGGCGGGATTGATCCTTTCCATTATGGTGATCCCTTTCATCGCTTCGGTCATGCGGGATGTGTTCGAGGTGGTTCCTCCTCTTTTGAAAGAGTCGGCTTACGGGCTTGGGGCCACAACCTGGGAAGTGGTCTGGAATATTGTTTTGCTTTATACGAAAACAGGCGTTGTGGGCGGCGTAATGCTCGGCCTGGGGCGCGCACTCGGGGAGACCATGGCCGTAACATTCGTTATCGGCAACGCCCATGAATTGCATGCTTCGCTTTTAATGCCCGGAAACAGCATCGCCTCGACTCTGGCAAACGAGTTCACGGAGGCCGTTGGCGAGCTTTATACCTCTTCGCTCATCGAACTCGGGTTGATCCTTTTCGCCATCACCTTCGTCGTGCTCGCTTTTGCAAAACTTCTTCTCATCCGCCTCTCACGACTCGAAGGCAAGGCATCTTGATCAAAGGAGAATGAGCGATGATTTCTCTCCCGGTTCGTCGGCGCCTGACCGATCTTCTCAGTCGGATAGGCGCTGTTGCCGCCGTCAGCTTCGGCCTCTTCTGGCTCGGCTGGATACTGCTGACTCTTCTGCAGTATGGAATTCCGGGCATGAACCTCAGCGTCCTCACACAAATGACCCCTCCTCCGGGGAGTCAGGGCGGCCTGTTGAATGCAATCGCCGGAAGCTTCTTCATGATAATGCTGGCGACATTGATCGGGACGCCTGTCGGCATTCTTGCCGGTACTTACCTGGCCGAGTACGGGCTGACGGGTTGGCTCTCGCCTGTGACACGGTTTATCAACGACATCCTGTTAAGCGCGCCGTCCATAGTGATCGGGTTGTTCGTGTACGAAGCATATGTCGTCAATGTGAAGCATTTTTCCGGGCTCGCCGGGTCTTTCGCTTTGGGATTGCTCGTTATTCCCGTTGTTGTCCGGACGACCGAGAACATGCTCAGACTTGTGCCCAACCGCTTGCGCGAAGCCGCCGCCGCACTCGGGGCCCCGCGATGGAAAATTGTCTCCATGATTACACTCAGGGCATCGCGGGCCGGAATCATAACCGGCATTTTGCTTGCCGTTGCCCGAATCAGCGGAGAAACCGCTCCATTGCTGTTTACCGCGTTGAATAACCAGTTCTGGAACAATAACATCGATCGGCCAATGGCAAATCTGCCCGTAACGATCTTCCAGTATGCAATGAGTCCCTATAAGGACTGGCACCACCTGGCATGGGCCGGGGCGCTGCTGATCACACTGGGTGTTCTCGGTTTGAATATAGTGGCCAGAACATGCTTCAGGCAGAAAGCGCCCGGCAGATAAATGCTTCGGCTTACCCGGTAACGAGTTGAGGTCATTAAATTCTTAACAGTGACGTGAGGATATGATTACTAATCGGCCCAACCCCAAAATAGTTGTTCGCAACCTTAATTTTTATTACGGGGAAACCCGCGCGCTCAAGGATATCAGCCTCGAGATCCCGGAATACCGCGTGACGGCGTTCATCGGCCCGTCCGGCTGCGGCAAGTCCACCCTGCTTCGCACCTTCAATCAGATATACAAGCTCTATCCAAATCAGCGGGCGACGGGTGAAATCCTTCTTGACGATCAGGATCTGCTGCAGGACGTAAACGACTTGAACCGGCTTCGGGCCCGAGTCGGTATGGTTTTCCAGCAGCCCACGCCTTTCCCTATGTCGATATACGACAACATCGCCTTCGGCGTGAAACTCTATGAGAATCTCAGCCGTATGGAGATGGAGGAAAGAGTGCAATGGGCGCTTCGCAAGGCTGCGTTGTGGAAAGAGGTTAAGGACGTTCTTCACCGAAGCGGCAACAGCCTTTCCGGGGGGCAGCAACAGCGGCTGTGCATAGCGCGGGCGATAGCCGTGAAACCCGAGGTCCTGTTGTTGGATGAACCCGCTTCGGCCCTGGACCCCATTTCCACGTCGCGGATCGAGGACCTCATCACGGAGCTGAAAGACGAATATACGATCGCAATCGTGACCCACAATATGCAACAGGCGGGGCGCGTTTCAGACTACACGGCGTACATGTATCTGGGGGAGTTGGTCGAATTTGCGGAAACGGAGTTGATATTCACCCGACCTTCCAGAAAGGAAACCGAGGACTACGTCACGGGAAAGTTTGGCTAATCCGCCCGCTTGATTCAGCCCTCATGCCGGGGAGTTCAACATCGACCGGCTTGCAGATAAAAAGGACGGCTGCTCGATCTTTTACACCGAATTGCGTTCAAGACTATAGAGAACCAAAGCCGTCATCCCGGCGAAAGCCGGGATTAAGATGCTCTTGAAAGACTTGTATGAAACTTCAATAAGAGTAAACGGTGAGCGGCGTAGGGTGGGCACAAAGTTCTATCGTGCCCACCATCCGTCCCCTCGGATCAGGGCTCATCGGGATTGCCGGGCGGTGGGCACCCAAAACGCAGTGGTGCCCACCACCGCTGCCGTTCTCATTTCAGGTGGTTCTCTGCTTAAGGAGAGGGTCTCATTTTCGTTAAAACCCGCATCCGGGAATGCGGCACAAACTTGAACGCAATTCCGTATCACTCCCGGAATCGGTACCCTCCGCCCCGCACCGTTTCGATCCAGTTTGCATATGGACCAAGCTTCTGCCTCAGGCGCCTGACGTGAGTGTCCACCCTTCGGGCATCACCGCCGAGCTTGCATGCCCAGACATTGGTTAACAATTGGTTCCTTGAGCACACTTTCCCGGGATTTCGTATCAATTCCGTCAGGAGTTTGAATTCTGTGGGCGTCAGAAATGTTTCCCTGCCGTCAAGTTCAGTTCTGTGCGCTTCAAAATTGACGCAAAGTCCCTCGCAATGCCAGACGGGCACCTCTTTCGGAGGCATTCTCCGAAGTACGATCCCGATTCGCAATACCAGCTCTTTGGGGCTGAAAGGTTTGACTATGTAATCATCTGCCCAGTCCAGCCAGGCGGCCGGGTTTTGCTCGTCTTCCAGCGCCGTTATCAATATGATTGGTATATATCTGGTTTGAGTACCCCGCTTCAACTCGCTGCAAAATTCTGAGCAACTGAACCCGGGAACCGTCATATCCAGCACCACGAGATGGGGCCGGCATTGCCTGACCAGTTCCAATACGGTGTTGCCGCTGGTGCAGGTGAGAAATTCATAATCGCCGGTTTGAATGTTGCAGCTCAGGGAACGGACAATATCCGGGTCATTTTCGATTACAAGTACAAGAGCTTTTGACATCGTCTTCTCCTGGATCGAATCTCCGGGATAAGACCACACTCAGGTGACGGATAAATGTCCAGAGTGTTACGAATCCGTTAAATTCATGGGTGGATTTGCCGGCTCCGGGCCGCTCGCCAAACCCTCCGATCCAAGCCGTCGCCGCGGGATCTGAAGAGCCGGAGACGGCAGCATGTCAAACCGAAATTGCCCCTGCCTCAATTTTTGCCCCGCCATGACCTGTTCTCAATCATTCACGAGCTTCTTCAGAGATGCCCTCCGGAGCTTCCGCCGTTGGGCAGTCGGCTCCATGTGCTTATGGAAAAGATGCCTCCGACTCTAAGCGCAACTTTTGCCGTTTGCCCGAGTCATGACGAGAGAGAGGGAAAGCGGAGGCGGGGATTTATTCTTTCTGTACGAAATTCGCTATTTTGACCAGGAACCGTCACCAGGTTGTAACTCAAGTAATCTATAGAGTACTCCTCTTTTTGATTTTTCCGAAATACGACGGAAGCGGCCGAGGCCTGATCGCCGCAGCCTGCATTTGTGATGAAAGGATTTGCATGAGACTCGGTCTGAGAAACAGGTTCTTGTTCCCAACGCTGATACTGACCCTTCTTTGCATGGGGGGGCTGGCTGTTCTTTGTGTGATGGTAGCCAATAAAGCACTGATTGAGAGCGGCAGTTCGCAATTGAAACAGGTGCTTGAAATCACGGATAACAGGATCAGCGTTTATCTGGGCGATCGCAGGAGAGAGGTTCAGATCTGGAGCGAATCTCAAGAGATAGAAGATGCGGTCCTGGGCTCAGGGTTCTCCAAGGCCGGCGTATCGGCCGCCTTATCACAATGCCTTGCCCGTCTGCAGAAGCAATCCGGTTACTTCGAACTGTTGTCCGTGGCCGATACGGGCGGAGATATCATCGCCTCTTCCAATCAGGACGCCGTAGGGAAAATAAACATCAGGGACCGTGAGTATTTCAAGCAATCGCTCCAGGGTGGGACTGCGGTCTCGGAGGTTATGGTGGGAAGGACGACCGGCCGTCCGTCGTTTATAGTTTCGGTGCCGTTTAAGGTCGGAGGAAAAATATCGGGGGTATTGTACGGCGCACTCGACCTGGCCTCCTTCAATGAAACATTCATCGATACGGTAAAAGTTGGAAAAGATGGATGTGCCTTCATGTTCGACCGGAACGGCTCACTCATTGCCCATCCCGATAAATCCCTCATTCTCAAGGTCAAGGCCGGGGACAGGGATTTCTCGAGCCGCATGGCGGCAGAGAACGAGGGATTGATCAACTTTACAGACCAGGGTGCCGGCCGAATAGCCGCTTTCAAGGTGAACAAAGCTACTGGGTGGATGCTGTGTATTTCCGTAAATGAGGCTGAACTGCTCGCACCGGCCAGGCATCTGCAGTTCCTCTGTATAATGTGCCTCGCGAGTATGGGCCTTTTGCTGGTCGTAGTGATTTCCTTGATTTCCCATTCCACTGTCAAGCCGGTTAAAGCTGTGGTGAAGTCCCTGAGAGGAAAAGCCGGCCGGATTACCTCGGCAGTGGTCCGGATTTCCGAGGAATGTCGACGACTGGCAAACGGAACTTCCGAACAGGCGGCTTCAATCGAGGAGACTTCTTCAGCCCTTGAGGAAATATCTGCGATGACAAAAAAGAGCGCCGGCCACGCAGTCCGTTCGAATGAACTCATGACGGATGCCGGAGAGACGGTGCGCAGGGCCGGCAAATCGATGACTCAGCTTACAACGTCCATGGCCGAGATTTCCCGGGCAAGCGAAGACATCTCCAAGATCATCAGGACCATTGACGAGATCGCGTTCCAGACAAACCTGCTGGCTCTCAACGCGGCAGTTGAAGCTGCGCGTGCAGGCGAAGCCGGCGCGGGATTTGCCGTCGTTGCCGATGAGGTAAGAAATCTCGCAGTGAGAGCGGCTCAAGCGGCGAAAATCACCGAAAATCTAATCGAAGGCACCGTTTCGAAAATAAGGGAAGGTTCGGAAATCGTGCAGACTGCGGGGGCTGAATTTGCCAAGGTAGCCGTGAGTGTAAATAAAATAGGTGATTTGGTGGGAGAAATAGCGGCCGCCTCCACAGAGCAGGCCAAGGGGATCGAACAGATTCACGCCGCTGTAAACGCCGTGGACCAGGTTATCCAGCAAAACGCAATCATAGCGGATCAATCCGCTTCAGCGTCCGAGGACATCGCAATGCAGGCTCGGGACTTGATGGGATCGGCCTCTGAACTTTCAACGGTCATACTTGGAGAAAAAGACTCCGAGCGGCACAAAGATTCGCCCGCAGACCGCAAAACAACGGCCTTCAGGAAGTTGGGCGGAAATGGAACCGCCGGGTTTAATCCGGGGACCGGCTTGCCGGCCATTTCATCCGAAAAGAACGGCAAACTGCAACAATTGTCCCTTCCTTGAATTCAAGATTTGATGCGAGGAGCCGACTCCCGTCCGTCTCCTTCTACGCCGGCCTGGACGGTTCGATTGCCGGGGCCTCCGACTTCTTGCGCCTGAAGTCGCTGAGGCGCTGAAGGGTCGTGTAGAACACGGGAACGAAAAGGACAGCAAGAAACGTCGAAGTCAGCATGCCTCCGAAAACTGCCGTGCCCAGGGCGCGCCTGCTTGCCGCTCCCGCTCCTTCCGCTACCACCAGCGGGTAGACGCCGAGGATGAAGGCAAAGGATGTCATCAAAATCGGCCGAAAACGCATCCGGGCCGCCTTGACGGCCGCTTCCGCGGTATCCATGCCCTGCGCCCGGAGTTCGCGCGCGAACTCGACTATGAGGATGGCATTCTTGCTGGCCAGGGCGATCAACAGAACAATTCCGATCTGAGTGTAGACGTTGTTGTCGAGTCCCCGCATGGCAACGCCTATAACCGAACCCAAAAGGGCGAGCGGCACGACGAGAATGACGGCCGCGGGATTCGACCAGCTCTCATACTGGGCGCAAAGCACCAGGTAGACCAGCAGCACGGCGAGTCCGAAAATCATAAACGCCTGCCCGCTGACCTTTTTCTCCTGGTAGGACATGCCGGTCCACTCGAACCCCATCGAGTCGGGCAGCTTGCTTGCCGCCATCTCTTCCATCAGCTTCAGGGCTTCCCCCGAACTGAACCCCGGAGCTGCCTCCCCGTTGACGGCTGCAGACGGGTAGAGGTTGTAGCGGTTTATCACCTGCGGGCCGAGCGATTCCTCGACCTCCACGAAAGTACCGATGGGAACCATTTTCCCGTTTCCGGTCCGGACGTCGAGCTGCTTGATGTCCTCTCGAGTGGCGCGGAATTTCTGGTCGGCCTGCACACGGACCTGGTAGGTGCGGCCGAACTTGTTGAAATCATTTGTGTATGCGGATCCGAGGTATGCCTGCAGCGTATTGAAGACGCTGTTTAAAGGAATGTTTAGACTCTTCACTTTGTCGCGGTCTACGTTTGCGTAAAGCTGCGGGATCGCCGCGCGGAATGTCGTATTCAAAGCTGTGAGTCCCGTTTGAGTCCCTCCGTCGTGAACCATTTCCTGGGCGACTGCCTGAAGTTGGGCAAGGCCCGCAGCACGGCGGTCCTCAATCTGCATCTGGAAACCGCCGGCAACCCCCAGCCCCTGAATCGCCGGTGGGACGAACGCAAAGACGATCCCATCCTGAACGCCCATGAACTGCCTGCGCAGGTTCTTCACAATTGCTTCCTGGCTCAGGCTGGGGTCGGTGCGCTCGGACCAGTCCTTGAAGATGATGTAAAAGGCCGCAGCGTTGGACATGACCGTTCCGTCGAGTACCGAAAAGCCGCCGATGCTGATCCAGTCATCAATCCCCGGGGTTTGTCGAATGATATGGTTGACTTTGGCGACGGCCTCGCGGGTCCTTTCCTGCGAAGACGAGTCGGGGAGCTGAATGGCTGCGATCACATACCCCTGGTCTTCTGTCGGAAGAAACCCTGTCGGAAGCGAAACGAATCCCCATGCCGTCACGGTGATCAAGCCGGCAAAAACGATCAGCGAGAGGGCGCTGTGTCTGACCATCCCGCCCACGATGCGGGCATAAACGGCTTCGCAGCGGTCATAGACCGCGTTGAATCCGCGGAAGAACCAATTGCGGCGCTCCGGAGACGGCCGGAGATAGACGGCGCACTGGGCCGGTTTGAGGGTCACCGCATTGATCGCACTGATCACGGCCGTAGCGGCGATCGTCAGGGCGAACTGACGGTATAGCTGTCCCGTTATGCCGCCCATAAACGCCGTCGGTAGGAAAACCGCCATGAGCACCAGGGTGATGCCGATGACCGGGCCTATGATCTCCGCCATGGCCTTTATCGTGGCTTCTTTGGGACGCAGGCCCTGCTCGATGTGATGGGCCGCGTTTTCGACAATGACGATGGCGTCGTCCACTACAATTCCGATTGCCAGGACCAGTCCGAACAGGGTCAGCATATTGACCGTAAAACCGAGCCCGGCCATTGCCGCAAAAGCGCCAATTATCGTTACCGGGACGGTCGTGGCCGGAACCAGGACCGCGCGCCAGTCCTGAAGGAAAAGCAGGATGACTATCAGGACGAGTATGCCCGCCTCGATCAGGGTCTTATAGATTTCATCGATTGCGGCTTTCACGAATTTGGTCGTGTCGAACGGAATGTCGTAGCGGATTCCTTTCGGAAACGACTTGCTGAGTTCCTCCATCTTTTGTTTGATCTTGGTGGCTACATCGAGGGCGTTAGCGCCGGGAAGCTGGTAGACGCTGATGCCCGCGGCCGGTTTCCCTCCTTTTTGGAAATACTGGTCGTAGGTCTGCCCGCCGAGTTCCACCCGTGCAACGTCCCTGATGCGCGTAATGCGTGCCTGCCCGTCGGTCGTGGCGGTCTTGACGATGATATTCTCGAATTGTTCGACATCGCTCAGCCTGCCGAGCGTGCTGACGGTATACTGAAAATTTTGCCCGCCGGGTGCTGGGGGCTGGCCGATCTGGCCCGCGGCCACCTGGACGTTTTGTTCCTGAATGGCGTTGACCACGTCCTGGGTCGTCAGGCTCCGGGCTTTAAGCTTTTCGGGGTCGAGCCACAACCGCATGCTGTAGGCTGCGCTTCCAACGACGTTGACGTCGCCCACACCCTCGATCCGGCTCAACTCGTCCCTGACGTTGAGCGTGGCATAGTTGCTCAGGTACAGGTCGTCATACCCGCCGTCAGGAGCGCTCAATGCGACGAAAAGAATGATGGCCGTCGATTGCTTCTTTACGGTAACGCCCTGGCGCTTCACGTCATCGGGGAGCTGTGGTTCGGCGATTGCCACCCGATTCTGGACGAGGACCTGGGCCATATCCAGGTTGGTCCCGACATCGAAGGTCACGGTGAGGGAATAGGACCCGTCGTTGGCCGATGTGGAAGACATGTAGAGCATCCGTTCGACGCCGTTGACCTGCTGCTCGATCGGGGCGGCGACCGTGTCGGCCACCACCTGAGCGTTGGCCCCCGGGTAAACGGTGGTGACCTTGACGGTGGGAGGGGTAATCTGCGGAAATTGCTCCACCGGCAAAGCAAACAAAGTGACCAGCCCGAACAGAATGGTCACGATCGCCAATACGTTTGCGAATATGGGGCGTTCTATAAAAAAGCGCGAAAACATCGATTTTCTCCGGGTCAGGGCTTGGCTGCGGGGGCCGGCTTGTCTGAACTTGCGGCAGGTGCCGCCGCGGCCGATGTCGGGTTCACTTTGGACCCGGGCCGGGCACGTTGCATACCGTTTACTATGACCCGGTCATCTGCTTTCAGACCCTGGACTATTTCCCGAAATCCGCCGTCGAGTGCGCCGAGCTGCACCGGGCGGGCTTCAACCGTATTCTCCTCGTTTACCACCAGGATGTATTTCCCCTGCTGGCTGGTTCCGATGGCACGTTCCGAGACCAGAAGGGCATTCGAGTGGATTCCCAGGGGCACACGCAGCCGGACGAAGAGGCCGGGAATGATTGGGGGCGGATATGGATTTTTGAAGACGCCGCGCAACAGCATGGTCCCTGTGGACTGATCCACGCCGAGGTCCGCAAAATCCAACTCTCCCTGGTGTGGATATCCGGTATCGTTTGCCAATCCCAGAAAGACGGGAACGTGCTCCGTTTCGGGAGTCTTGTTGTTTTCCCGCCTCGACATCTTCATAACCGTCAGCAGGTCGTGCTCGTTCAACGTAAAGTAGGCATAGATCGGATTGTATTTCTTGATTGTCGTCAGAAGGGTGTATTCCCCGGCGCCCACCAGATTGCCGACATCCACCTGGCTCCGGCCGATTTTACCGTCCAAGGGCGCCCGAATGGTCGTGTACCCGAGATTTATCTTCGCGTTTTCGAGATTTGCGGTCGCTACTGCAACGTCGGCCTTGGCAGTATCGCGGGAGGCTTTCGAGTTGTTCAGGTCACGCTCGGAAGTGGCATTTTCCTTGATCAGGCGCAAATTCCTCTGGTATTCGACCTCGGCCCGGTCAAACTGGGCCTTCTTGGCCGCCAAGTCTCCCTCGGCCTTATCCACCGATGCCTGATAGGTCGCCGGATCGATGATATAGAGAAGGTCCCCCTTTTTCACCACAGCGCCGTCTTTGAAATGCACGCTTTGCAGGAATCCCTGCACCCGCGCACGGATATCGAC
>JAEZHY010000046.1 GCA_023416335.1 Pseudomonadota bacterium
GGTCTGCATCGCATGGAAAAGTTGCCCGACCCGGACTCGTTTGACTGGCTTGTTGTAATGGGCGGCCCGATGAATATCTACGAGGAAAAAGAGTATCCCTGGCTCGTTTCCGAGAAGAAATTCATCCTGGAAGCAATCCGGAAGAACAAAATTGTACTCGGGATTTGCCTCGGAGCACAACTGCTGGCAGATGTCCTCGGGGGGAAGGTGTCCCGAAACAAGCATAAGGAAATCGGCTGGTTTCCGGTCAAGACGCTACCCAGAGCACAAAGTTCGGTGCCTTTCCGGAATTTTTCCGACTCTTTTCCGGCCTTCCACTGGCACGGCGATACGTTTTCACTCCCTCCCGGCGCCGAAATGCTGGCCGAAAGCGAAGCCTGTCCGGCTCAGGCATTTTCCTTCAATGGCGGACGCGTCCTCGGGCTTCAGTTTCACCTCGAATCGTCGCCCGATAGCGTCGGGAAGCTCATACAAAATTGTTCCGACGAACTTGTCGAAGGAGAGTATATCCAGCGGCCCGAAAAGATGTTGAGCGACGGGGAGAATTTCTCCGCTATTCACGATTCGATGATCAAAATGCTCGAAAACCTCAGGACCTCATTTTAGGTCGAAACAAGCCGCGGATGCGGCACGGTCGGGAGACCGCCGCAACATAGTGGGGCCATGAACGAAAAGCACTGTCTCTCGACGGTGCCGTAATACCGGGGGCATAAACGAAAACCGGCGCGGTCGTGAAACCGCGCCGGCGCTCATTAAATACGAATTTCAATCCGACGTTCCGCTTCGGCTACATTCTGCCTGCCGGTTCATCGACTCCCGTCTCCGACTCCTCAACGTAGCCCATCAGAGACTTCGCAGTGAGCGACATTTCTGCTCCCTTTTTAACGATTTCCTCCGGTGTGCCCTGGACGACGATATTACCGCCTTTGTCGCCGCTGCCGGGACCGATATCGATCACATAATCGCTTGCCCAGACGAAATCCGAGTTGTGCTCGATTACAAGCACGGTGTGTCCGTGATCGGTAAGCAGCCTGAGCACATCCACAAGACGTTTGATGTCCGCACGGTGCAGACCGGTTGTGGGCTCGTCCAAAATGTAAAGAGTCGGGCTTTTACTGTTGCCGAGTTCCCCGGCAAGTTTTATGCGCTGGGCCTCTCCGCCGGAAAGAGTCGGACTCGACTGTCCAAGCTTCACGTAACCGAGTCCGAGATCGCTCAGGATCTGCAATGGGCGCGAGATGCGCGTCATAGCGGAAAAAACCTTCACAGCCTCGTCAACAGTCATTTCGAGAACATCGGAAATGTTTTTCGCTCTATAGGTAATGCCAAGCGTTTCCGGAGCAAACCTTCTGCCTCCGCAGGATTCGCATGGGACGAAAACATCCGGCAGGAAATTCATTTCTACCTTTGTTTGGCCCTGTCCTTTACAGGCCTCGCAACGCCCGCCTTTGACGTTGAACGAAAATCGGCCGGGGCCGTACCCGCGCGCACGCGATTCCGGAAGCATGGCAAAGAGCTTCCTGATTTCATCCCAGACCCCGATGTAGGTGGCGGGGATAGAACGCGGCGTACGACCGATCGGGTTATGGTCAACTTCCAGGACCCTGGAAATCCTTTCGTGTCCGGACATGCTCTCAAAATCACGGCTCACCTTTTCGCCGTAACGCCTTCGGAGCAACTGCGAAAGTCCACGGTAGACTATCTCATTTACCAGGGTACTCTTCCCCGCGCCGGACACGCCTGTGACGGTGACCAGGAGACCAAGCGGAATCCGCACGTCGATGTTTTTGAGATTTCTCGATTTTGCCCCGAAAAATTCAAGCCACCCATTTTTCCCGGCCTCTTTTCGGGAGCCTATGGCGAAGAGTTCTGCAAGGCTTTTTCCGAACCATTGCCCGGTCAATGTGCCTTTTTTCCTGGAGAGTTTCTCAAAACTTCCGGTTGCGACAATGTTGCCGCCTCCCGCACCTGCTTCGGGACCCAGTTCTATCAGGACATCGGCCTTTCGCATCGTCTCGGCGTCGTGTTCCACTATCACCACCGAGTTCCCCTTGTTCCTGAGCTTTTCCAGGCTCTGAAGCAGCTTGATATTGTCGGCAGGATGGAGGCCTATCGTAGGTTCATCGAGAATGTAGCAGACCCCGCGGAGGTTTGATCCGAGCTGCGCCGCGAGTCTTATCCGCTGGGTCTCTCCGCCGGAAAGCGTGTCTCCCGACCTGTCGAGCGACAGGTACTCGAGTCCGACTTTTTCGAGAAATGAAAGTCGGACACCGATTTCTTTAGCAACCGGTACCGCGATCGGCTCTTCCTGCGCAGTGAATTTGAACCTGTTCCAGGCGTCCCGCAATTCCGAAACGCTCAGCCGGCTAAAATCGCTGATTGTAAAATCCCTGAAGTAAACGGACCTTGCCTGAGCGTTAAGGCGGCTTCCTCCACAATCGGGACAGGGGAGTTCATCGTAGAGCGGCTGCACGAATTTCCAGGCTTCCTCCTCTTCGGTTATGTCCGTGAGGATTTTGAGCAGCCCGTCAAACTTTCCCCTTATCCCATGCAGAATCGATTCCCGGGCGGACCGGTCCATTTCCGATGCCGGTTTTTCCGGGTCGATGCCAAGCTCTCTTATCCACCGGCGCTCCAGCTCTTTTGCTGCATCTTTTGATACGGCCGACCGGAGGAAGACAAAGAGTCCGTCTTTAAGGGCCAGCTCAGGGTCACCCGCGAGTCGATCGGAATTTATCTGCTTGACTGTGCCGAGGCCCATGCAGGCCGGGCAGAGCCCCTGCCGGCTATTGAAAGAGAAGAGGCGCGGATCGAGCGGGGCCAGTCCCTTGTCGCATGCAGGGCAATAAAGATGCTTGCTGAAAACCCTCTTCTCACCTCCGTCATCGTGCTCAAGGTGCAGGATACCCCCGCCCATTGCAAGGCCCTTTCGAACGGACTCGGCAAGCTGATCCGCGTTCGTTCCGGGAAGCACAACCTCTATGTCGTGCTCCTTGTGGCGCGCAAGCCCCGGTATCGGGTTGAGCTTGAGGATCTTCCCGTCCACACGAACGGATTCGAATCCCATTTTCGACAGGCGGGCAAACAGGTCTTTGTAGATGCCTTTGCGTCCGTGAACGAGCGGAGCCAGGAGCTTGACGGGGCCTGTTGAAGATTCTTCGACAACGCGTGAAAGTATGTTGTCAAAGGTAAGAGTTTCAAGAGTTCTACCGCAGTCGGGGCAGTGCTGTTTTCCCAGTTTTGCAAAAAGAAGCCGCAGGAAATGATAAATTTCCGTAATGGTTCCGACCGTCGACCGCCTGCCGAACTGACTCGTCCTCTGCTCTATTGCAATCGTTGGCGGAAGCCCGATGATCTGGTCCACAGCGGGCTTTTCCATGATTTTGAAATATTGGCGGACATACGATGACAGGCATTCAAGATATCGCCTCTGCCCTTCGGCAAACAGGACGTCGAAGGCAAGGGTCGATTTCCCGGATCCGCTCAGTCCGGTGAGCACGCTCATTTTCCCGCGTTTGAGCCGGATTTCGTCCAGCTTGAGATTGTGTTCGCGTGCTCCGCGGATTACGATCTCATCCTTTCCGGAAGCTGCATTCCTTTTCCCGCTGCGTCCGGTCGATTCCGCGGCGTCGCATCGTCCCACCAACCGGAGAGGCGTGCGGGCGGCCATGGCAGACGCTTTTGAAAACACTGCCTGGGGCTCGGCGGCCTCCGCCCATTCACGTTCGTTATCCCCGGTGAGGTCTGCTTCCCGGATGCGTTCTTTCAGGTACTGCCCGGTTATGCTCTCCTCCGAATCGGCTACCTGCTCGGGAGTGCCCTCACAGACGAGGCTTCCGCCTTTTTCTCCCCCTTCCGGTCCCAAGTCGACGATCCAGTCACATCCGGCAAGAAAATCCAGGTTGTGTTCGACAACCAACACCGTGTTCCCCATATCCACCAATTTATGCAGGACGCGGATCAGTTTGGAGATGTCGTCCGGGTGAAGCCCGGTTGTGGGTTCGTCGAGAATAAAGAATTTGTTCCCGTCCCGGCCGTGTTGCACGGCACTTCGGCTTCCGTAAAGGTGATGAACAAGCTTTATCCTCTGTGCCTCTCCCCCGGATATGGTACTCAACGGCTGCCCCATGCGGATGTAATCGAGGCCGATCGCTATGACAGGTTCGAGGGCCGCGGCGAGTTGAGCGTTCTCGGGAAATTTTTCCAGGAGTTCCCGAGCCGTCATCTCCAGCATATCGCCAATCGAGAGTCCGCGGACTTTGATATCGAGCACTTCCTCCTTGAATCTCTTGCCGCCGCACTGCGGGCAGCGCAGGAAAACGTCCGCGAGGAACTGCATTTCGACCCGTTCGAAACCCTCACCGTTGCAGGCATCGCATCTTCCACCCGCAACGTTGAAAGAGAAGTGCCTGGTGGAAAAGCCCTTCGCGACAGCTTCGGGAGTTGCTGCAAGCATCTTTCGCAACGGGTCCAGCGCATGGGTGTAAGTCAACAGGTTTGCCCTGGGCGTTCGCCCGACAGGCTGCTGGTCAACCAGGATCATTTCCCCGATTCGATCGGCCCCTGTCATGTCATCGTGGATTCCAGGGGCTTCGGTAGCCCTTCCCTTCCTTCGGAGCCAGCCGTAATAGAGCGTTTTCTCGACGAAAGTGCTTTTGCCCGATCCTGACACCCCGCTGATGCCGACCAGCAATCCCAATGGAATTTCTACATCGATTCCTTTGAGATTGTTCTCTCTCGCACCGCGTATGACCAGTTTTTTGGAAGGATCGGCTTCTCTTCTGGTGAACTCGCTCGACAGTACGGATTTTCGCCCTGAAAGATATGCCCCGGTGAGACTCTTTTCGGACCGCCCCAATTCTTCCGGCGGCCCCTGAAACATAACGTTTCCGCCTCGTTCGCCTCCCCCCGGCCCCATGTCGACAACTTCATCGCAGAACCGGATCATCCCCGGGTCGTGCTCAACCATAACAACACTGTTGCCCATTCCGACCAGGCGATTGAGCTGGTCCATGAGTCTTTTCTGGTCCCGCGCGTGCAGACCGACACTCGGCTCGTCCAGTACATACAGAACATTCACCAGCGCGGACCCCAGCGCGCGCGTCAGGTGCACCCGCTGGACCTCGCCTCCGGACAGCGTTCTCGACTGCCTGTCCAGCGAGAGATAATGGAGGCCGACCGCCATAAGGAACTGAAGCCTGCTTCGGATCTCGCTCAAAAGCAGCAGCGCCGCCGGATCGCCACTTGCTTCGGGCCATTCTCCCCCGAAAAATTGACAACACCTTTCGATGCTCCACGAAGCGATTTCACCGATACTGGAGCCTTTCAGGCGATAAAAGAGACTGGACGGCTGGAACCGTGTTCCGCCGCATGACTTACACGGAACATAGGCCCGGAACCGCGAAAGGAAGACGCGAACGTGCATTTTGTAAGTCTTCGTTTCGAGCCATTCGAAAAAGCCTTTGATCCCATAGTATGTTTTGGTGCCGTTGATTATTTTCCCGCGGGAAATCTCGTCTAGTTCCCCAAAAGGCACATCCACCGGGATCTTTTCCCTCTTGCAGAAGTTGACCAGGTCGAAATATTCCTCGCGGTCCGTCCCAAAGGGCTTTACTGCGCCGGCTTCGATCGAAAGCGACCTGTCGGGAATGACGAGATCGATATCCACGCCGATGGTCCTGCCGAAACCGCGGCATTCCGGACAAGCTCCTATGGGACTGTTGAACGAAAAGAGGTTCGGGCTCGCGGGAGGTATCACAATGCCGTCCCGGCATTGGGGGCAGCTCAGATCCGAACTGAAGTTCAGGATGCGGTCCGGCATAACCACTATGGATACGCGTTCCTTTCCAGTCAGGTAAGCCGTTCCGACCGAATCGGCAATCCGTCCGGCATCCGCTTTTCCCCACATAAGCCGGTCAACCACCACGAGGACCTCTTCATCCCGCAGTCCTGCAGCGTGCGATTGTGAAAGGCCGTCCAGGTCGAGGATCTCGCCGTGATGAAAAATACGGAGAAATCCCTGGGAGATGAGTTGCTGCTTCCAGGAATCTTCAGCTCCGACCTTGAAGGGAAATGCTATCAGTACTCGGTCGCCCTGCTGCAAATCGGAAAGCTTTTCGCAGATTGTTTCGGGCGTGTCGCATGTAACAGGGCGTCCGCAGGAAGGGCAATAAGGAACGGAAAGCCTTGCAAACAACAACTTGAGGTAATCGTTTATTTCAGTGATCGTTCCAACTGTCGATCGCGAACTTCGCACGGCCGTTCCCGATTCTATCGCGATGCTGGGAGGAATACCCTCAATCAGATCGGCTTCGGGCGGGTCCATGCGCTCCAGGAACTGCCGCGCGTATGGCGAGAAGGTTTCGATATAGCGTCGCTGTCCTTCCGCATACAGAGTGTGCAAGGCAAGACTCGACTTTCCCGATCCGCTCACACCCGTGAGTGCGATCAGTTTGTTCAGCGGAATATCCAGATCAAGGTTCTTAAGGTTATGCTGACGAACGCCCCGTAGACGTATGAAATCCTGAGAAGGCAATGCAAAAACTCCAATCAGAAGAAGGGGGGAGCCGTTTCCCTCTTTTGTTTCCGGTTTCAAGAGCGCATCAACTCGAGCCACAACCCGCGCTTGGACGCTTTTCGTTTTTAAACGCTTGATCTTGCAAGCGCAATAATTCAGAATTCACCTCTTAATGAATATACCTTATTATAACCCCCTTTGAGCCGCCGCCGGTATTTGTTTGGGCACCCCTCATCGGGCAACCGGATAGTCAGGACCATATATGAACACAGTAACTCCCATGATGCAGCAGTACCTCGAGATCAAGGCGAAATACCCTGAATCTCTGCTGCTCTATCGCATGGGCGATTTCTACGAAATGTTTCTGGACGATGCGGTGACCGCATCGCGCGTGCTCGATATTGCACTCACCTCACGGGACAGGCAGGCCGAGAATCCGGTCCCGATGTGCGGGGTACCATACCACGCCGCAGAGGGATATATCGCCAAACTGGTCGAAGCGGGATTCAAAATCGCCATATGCGACCAGGTGGAAGACCCCAAGAAAGCCAAGGGGCTCGTACGCCGCGAGGTAACGCGGGTACTGACGCCGGGACTCATTGTAGACAACCAGAATCTGACGTCCAATCAGCCGAACTACCTCGCCGCGGTCTGTTCGCCGGATCACGGCAAACAGATTGGCCTGGCATACCTGGACATTTCAACCGGCGATTTCAGACTGACCCAGGTCGATACGGATGAAGTTCTGCTCGAAGAACTGCTCCGAATAAATCCCAGAGAAATCCTATTGCCCGAAGAAGACGACTCCACCTGGACCGCTTCCATTCCCACACGGCTCGATGCCGCCCTGACGCATACCGACCCCGTTCACTTCGACAGGCGCCGGTCCGAGGAGCGGCTCATCGCGCATTTTCGCGTCCACTCCCTCGAAGGCTTCGGAATAGCCAAAATGGACCCGGCTATCCAGGCCGCCGGCGCAATACTTGCCTATACGGAACAGAATCTTTTCGGTTCGTGCGAACACATCAAAAAGATAGTCCCCTACAGGCGTTCCGAATATATGATCCTTGACGACGCCACGGTCCGTAACCTGGAAATCCTCTATTCCACCGGCTTCCAGGGCAGAAAGGGCTCTCTGATTTCCATTGTCGACCATACGCGGACGGCAATGGGAGGGCGCACTTTCCAGCAGTGGCTCCGATATCCCCTGCTCCAGCTCGAAGCACTCATCCAAAGACAGGATGCGGTTGCCGAACTGACGGCGAAAGCCGACCTGAGGACCGAAATCCTCAACGCCCTCGAAAATATCAACGACATAGAAAGGCTCAACGGCCGAAACAGTACCGGTGTCTCCACCCCGCGAGACCTGATCGGCCTGAAAAAGTCTTTTCAGATCCTTCCCGATCTGGGCCGGATTCTGTCTTGCTGTGAGAGCCCCCTGCTCGCAGGCCTTTTTTCGAGCTGGGACAATATGGAGGATCTGGCCTCCACCCTGGAAGCCGCCCTCACGGACCCGCCTCCGGCTACTCTGGCAAACGGCGGCGCAATCAATTCAGGTTTCAATTCCGAACTCGATCATTATATCCGCCTCAGCCGTGATGCAAAGGGATGGATGGCGGAATATGAAGCCCTCCAGCGACAGGAGACGGGGATCTCCTCTCTGAAGGTTCGCTTCAACAAAGTTTTTGGCTACTATATCGAGATTTCGCGCTCAAATCTTTCCTCCGTCCCGCAGCATTATTTCCGGAAACAGACCCTTGTAAATGCCGAACGATTCATAACCGAGGAACTCAAGAATTTCGAGGTCCAGGTACTCGAAGCGGACGAAAAGCGGCTTGATCTCGAGCAGCAGCTATTCCTGCGGCTCCGCGAGGCAGTTTCCCTCCAAAGCAGCCGCATCCTGGACATGGCCGAAAGGATCGCCATTCTCGATTGCATCGCATCCCTTGCGGAAGTCGCCTCGAAATACGATTACTGCCGCCCTGCACTCGACACGGAAAGCTCGATAAGCATCAGGGACGGCCGGCATCCCGTTGTGGAACAGTTTCTGCCTGCCGGCAGTTTTGTTCCAAACGACCTCGATCTGGACCAGGAAAACCAGGAGGTCATGATCATCACCGGTCCCAACATGGCCGGGAAGTCTACTATCCTGAGGCAGGCTGCGCTGATTGTTCTCATGGCCCAGATCGGCAGTTTCGTGCCGGCTTCCCAGGCGCGAATCGGGATTGTCGATCGCATATTTACGCGCGTCGGGGCATCCGACGACCTGGCACGCGGCAGATCCACCTTCATGGTCGAGATGCAGGAGTGTGCCAACATTCTCCACCAGGCAACACCCCGCAGCCTGATCATACTCGACGAGATCGGCAGGGGCACGAGCACTTTCGACGGCATGAGCATAGCCTGGGCAGTCGCCGAGTTCCTGCACGACTTCGAAGGAATGGGAGTCAAGACGCTGTTCGCCACCCACTACCATGAGTTGACTGAACTGGCTCGAAGCCGGCCCCGCGTCAAGAACTTCAATGTTGCCATACGCGAATGGCAGCAGGAAATCCTTTTCTTTCACAAACTCACGGCAGGCAGTTCCAACAAGAGCTACGGCATTCAGGTAGCCAGACTCGCCGGCTTGCCCGAAGCCGTAACGGACCGCGCACGGGAGATCCTTTCCCAGCTGGAGAGCGCCAACAGTACGGGCGCGCTCCAGGCACCCGGTCCGAAGGCAAAACAGTATCGCTTCGCAGGGTCCGAGCCCGGCATCCAATTATCTCTCTTCCACAAACCGGATCCACTCCAGGAAAAACTGCTCGCTCTTGATCCGGACAGCATGACACCCCTTTCCGCGCTGCAGATTCTCCATACGCTCAAAGAAGAAGCGATGCGCAGGCAAAACGTCCCCGAACCGGCACCCGGCCGCAGGCCACCGGCCGGAAGGAGGAAATAATCCGCGGAACTGTCTGAAATAATCCCGTCCTCACTCGTACGGGGGCGATATCTGTTTATTTTTTATTGGGTATTCGTTGTAAGTATCTATTGGTAGATTAAATTCCTTTCGCAATGGGAAGCAGCCCGCCCCAGGCGATAGTTAGAATCGAGAATCGGGAATCCATGGAGATTTGTTCATGAGCCGGCTTGAGGGACCTGAAGTAATGCCCGGCACCGTGCTCCAATTTTACGAATCAAAAGAAATCCTCTGCGGTGTTGTACTGGCTGTAAAAGACAGCCGCTTCAACGTGCTTTCGGAACGCAATCGGGAAATCAATGTAACGTCTACGCGTGTCCTCCATCACGGAAGGCTCTCGCTTGACCTGAAGCTGAGCCGGGACGAGATGCTCAAACGACTCGCCTCGATTGCGCAACGCCGAAAGGAGTTGATGCAACAGGTCGATATCCGGGAAGTCTGGTCTCTGCTGCAGGAAGAGGGGGAAGGTTTCTACGCGGAAGAAATAGCCGAATTCGTGTTCAGTAAGCCTCTTTCGGACGATCAGACCGCTGCAGTCCATCAACTCCTATTGAACGACAGACTCTATTTCCAGTCGAAAGACGGCAAATTCATTCCCCGCTCTCCTGACAACGTCGAAACGCGTCAAATCGAACTCGAAAAAGAGGCCGAAAAAGAGAGGAAGCTCTCGGAATGCGCCAGATGGATCTCTGCGGTCTGGAACAAGCGGGCCGGCGTCCCGCCGTCGCATTACCATGAGGAACTCGTCGAGACTCTCAGGAGCTACGCCCTGTTCGGTCAGGAAGCACCGGAAGCAGCTTTTATCAAAGACCTCTTCAAGCTTGGCAGCATTCCTCCGCATCCCCAGTCCGCGTTTCGCCTGCTCGTCCGCCTGGGGATCTGGCGCGACGACGAAAATCTTCTTCTTCATGAATTCGGCCTTTCCCAGGACTTCTCGTCCGAAGCGGAGGCGCAGGCCGAAGAGATCGTCAAATCCGAACCCGTAAAGTCGCTGGGGGGCGGCAGAGAAGATCTCAGGGACCTTGATGTATTCACCGTCGACAGTATCCTTACCCGCGACTATGATGATGCCCTGAGTCTTCGCGACTTGGGCGGCGATGTATTCGAGGTTGGGATACATATTGCTGATGCAGCGGAGCTTATCCCCGCCGGCAGCCCGCTCGACCGTGAAGCCGAACAGCGGGCCAGTTCCATCTACCTTCCGGACGGCCGAATCTCCATGCTGCCTCCCTCGGTATCCGAGGGAATATCCAGTCTTAAGGCAGGATGTGATCGTCTTGCACTGAGTTTCCTCATAACCTTCGATGCATCGGGACAGAGATTGGGAAGTCGCATTGTCCCGAGCATTATCAGAATTCGCGAGCAATTGACATACCAGGACGTCAACTCGCGCATCGATGAAAGCAAGGGCCTCCGGATCCTGCACGAACTTGCCCTCAAACTTCGGGAAAAACGCCTGGAACGCGGAGCCGTCATCCTTCCCCTGCCTGAGATTCAAGTATATGTGAATAGTGCGGGAATGATTCAGATATCCCGTTACGAAAAGGAGACCCCGAGTCAGATACTCGTATCGGAATGGATGATCGAAGCCAATGCAGCGGCCGCAAACTTCCTGGCAGAGCGCGATATTCCGGCTGTTTTCAGGAATCAGGCCGAGTGCCGGCCGGAGACCGAGATGGTTCAAAGCGAGCACGAGTTGTTTCACATTTATCGGAGGAGACGACTCTTTGCGCGGGCCGAACTATCGACTGAGCCCAAGCCTCACTGCAGCCTTGCGATCCCTTATTATACCACGGTGACTTCTCCCATCCGACGCTATGCCGACCTGGCGGTGCAACGCCAACTCAAGCATGCTCTTCTTACCGACTCCGCACAGTATTCAAAGAAGGAACTCGAAGACCTCATCACGCGCATATCGGCCGTCCAGTCACGAATTTTCACCGTCCAGCGCAAGTGGACAAAGTACTGGCTCATGAAATACCTCGAACAGGAAGATATCGAAAACCTCAGCGCACTCGTTCTCGACAAGAACTCGCGATTTGCCCACCTGCTCATCCCGGATTTTCTGCTCGAAACAAATGCACCCGTCCCTGAGAATGCAAAATTTCGCCAGGGTGACAAGGTCCGGATCCATATCGAGAAGGTAATCCCAAGGGAAGAGCTGCTGAAGATCCAGATTCTGGAAGCGCCTCCCCGTCCCTGATGGAAGCTCTGCAAAAGAAAGGCGCCCGCTGTACGTATTGTACACCGGGCGCCCTTTACATCCGGTTCTCAATATGGGGCTAGAGCGTATACCCCACTTCTCCGTGAACTTCCCTGTCGAGGCCGATTGTTTCCTCTTCCGGATCGATTCGCAGACCGATCGTCTTGTCCAGTATTATTGCAATGATATAGGTGAGAATAAAGGCGTAGGCGCCTGAAACGACGACCGCCAGAATCTGCTTCCCAAACTGGGCCGCATCGCCGTAAAGAAGCCCGTTACCGCCGACGGAGGCGAAGATACCGGTACAGATTGCGCCGAATGCTCCTCCAACTCCGTGAACTCCGACTGCGTCGAGTGCGTCGTCAAAACCCATTTTCATCTTGATACGTACGCCGTAGTAACAGACCACTCCACCTGCCAGGCCCATGACCAGGGACCATGCAGGAGTTACAAATCCCGCCGCCGGAGTGATCACTACCAGACCGGCTACACAACCCGATGCGATACCCAGGGCGCTCGGCTTCTTATTGAAGGTCCACTCCATCATCATCCAGGAAAATGCCGCGGCCGCGGATGCCGTCATCGTCGTGCAGAACGCAAGTCCCGCGATTCCGTTGGCCGCCAGCGCGCTTCCTGAGTTGAATCCAAACCACCCGAACCAGAGCAGTGCCGCGCCGAGAAGAGTCATAGTCAGATTATGCGGTATGAACGGTTCGCCCGGCCACCCCAGTCTTTTCCCGAGTACGATAGCCATTGCCAGGGCGGATACTCCCGACGAAAGGTGAACAACCGTTCCCCCTGCGAAGTCGAGGGCCCCCATTGTCTGCAGCCAGCCTCCACCCCACACCCAGTGCGCGATGGGATCGTACACTACTGTCGCCCAGATTATGAGGAAAAGCACATACGCGCTGAACTTCATTCTTTCTGCAATGGCGCCGCTGATCAGAGCAGGTGTAATTATCGCGAACATCCCCTGAAACCACATGTAGACATAAGCTGGAATAGTCTGGTTCAGCGTTTCGGTGTTCATACCCATGAGCATGAACTGGCTCAGGTCACCGATAAAGGAATTGCCCGTTCCAAACGAAAGCGTGTAACCATAAACCATCCATTGCACGCCGATGACTGCAAGAGCAACAAATGAGTGCATGCACGAACTGAGAACGTTCTTTTTGCGGACCATGCCCGCATAAAAAAATGCAAGCCCGGGAGTCATTATCATGACGAGTGCGGTTGAAGCCAATACCCAGGCCGAGTCGCCCGTATTGAGAGTCGGTGGAGGATTTTCGGCAGCAAAGGCAATACCCGTAATAAACAGAGAAAAAACAAAGGCCGAAAATACTTCCACTAGATGAACAATTTTCAGGGTTCCAACTTTCATGAGACAATTTTTCGCCGGCGGCATTGCAGCCTCCTCTCTTAAGTATGTGATCCGGTTCCTACTAAAGGGCATCACTTCCGGTTTCTTTTGTTCGAATTCGAATGGCCTCATCGATCTTCGACAGGAATATCTTGCCGTCGCCAATCTTACCGGTGAAAGCAGCCTTTTGAATCGCATCAACCGCTTTTTCCGCCAACTCGTCAGGTACAACGGTCACGATAAGGAGCTTCGGGACGAAATTAACCGTGTATTCCGCTCCCCGGTAGAGTTCCACATGTCCTTTCTGACGCCCGAATCCTTTTACCTCGCTGACGGTCATCCCCTGGATTCCGAGCCCGGTGAGAGCCTCCTGAACTTCAGTGAGCCTGAAAGGTTTTATTATTGCTTCGATTTTGATCATTTCCTGTACCTCCGCCTCGTTTGATCTATTAGAAATTGACGTATCTTCTCCAATCCCCCTCAATGCGTTTTCGACAGAACCGGTGGGATGAACCCGATAATCCAAAGCATGTGCCAACCGAAGAGTATTACGTTTAAGTAGCCGTTTTTCCACGTAGTAATTCTCATAAGAGAGAATCTGAGTCTGATTAGGCGGCTGAAAAATAAACAAATTTGTAACCGCATCAGGGGAGGTAACAAATTTGAAACATTTTCGTCATCCAGCCATGAGAGAAGATGACGCACGATCCATGGAAAATGATAAGCTCAGGTACCCGGGAATGACGGGCAGGTGTAGAACCGGGGAAAGCAAAATGAAGGGGCTGATCGGAGCCGGAGAGGCCGGAACGATGTTGTGGCGGTTCTCCCGGGCCGGGAACACGGCCCGGGAGCGCTTCGCCTACATGAAGTAGTTCAAGGACAGGATGACTCCTATACCCAGGAGTATCCTGTAGCAGACAAAAACGTAAGTCGTGTGGGTCCGCAAAAACTTCAGCAGAAAAGCTATTGCCGCATAACCGCTTACGGCAGCGGCAATGGTGCCGATAAACAGGAGGGTCAAATCGTGCGAGCCCATGAACTTGAGGCTGTGTTTGAATTCGAGCAGACCGCTGGCAAATACTGCCGGCATGCTAAGCAGAAATGAGAAACGCGCTGCGCTTTCACGGGTCATCCCGAGGAACAGCCCCGCGGTAATCGTGGATCCCGAGCGCGAGCAACCCGGAATAACGGCGATTGCCTGAGCAAATCCTATCAGGATTGCGTCCAGCCACGAAATCTTTCTGAGGTCTTTTGAAAAGCGACCGGTCAACTCAGCGAGTCCGAGGAAAAGCGCCAATACGATGAGGCTCGTAGAAATGACACCCATGCTCTTTGTGAGATGTCCCTCTATGACATCCTTGAATGCCAGGCCGATCACGGCAATCGGAATCGAACCCACAATCACGAACCATCCGATCCGCGATTCGACGCTTTGTCTCCTGAATCCTGTCCTCGAAACGAGATTTTCGCTGACGAAGGCCGCCGTGATATTGAGCACGTCCCTGAAAAAGAAGAGCAATACCGCAAGCAAGGTACCAAGCTGAATAACGGCGATGAATGCTGTCCAATGCTCCGGATGTTGTGGTTCAATCAGGCCGAGAAACTTGCCTGCAATTGTGAGGTGAGCAGTGCTGCTTATAGGCAAAAATTCGGTAAGGCCCTGCAGAATCCCCAAAAACACGGCTTCAATTACATTCATTCTGTCTTCCTATTCATCTGATGATCGGAATTTTAATCCTAAACGGAGACGACGCTCCGGACGAAAAGAAATGAACATGCACAGAGGAATTCCAAAAGAATCGGCTCGGTTCCCGATTTCGAGGATTAATACAATGACCCGATCCACAATTCAATCCCAATTTGAGTCTTAAAGGACCTAATCTGTATCGTCATTTGGGGCAGATTCAGGTCAATTTTCGCAGAGATTGACGCGATAAGTAAATTTTTCCGACCTCACATCGAGAGCCTTCCACCCGCGATTCATTTTCGTGCTGTTCGCCCTGAATCAATAATGTTCCATCAATTCCGGCCAAAAATCCCGGGTTCCCGACATCTGCCCCGAATTGAAAACTCAATGACGCCGAGATCTGCCAAAAGTGTAATGTTCCCTCACTTACTTCCGACATTTTGCAGCACAAAAAGCAACATGAAGGAACATTATTGTTTCCGACGGGCACGCGAATAGGCCGAAACAAACAAAAATGTGTCCTTTTTTCATTAAGTTTCTGCCCATGCTTATAGAATCACTAGTTGTTCCGCATACTTGACATTCAGCTCGTTCTGGTACGCAGATTGCTCTATGGAGGCTGATCAATGTAAATCGTTCATGAAGAATCAATTCCCGACCCCGAAAGGCGTTCATGTATGACCGGAAATGCATTTAGAATTTTTGTCACCGCTTCTTTATTGCAGTTTTTTTCATCGTTTCTGGGGCTCGAAAGCGCACATGCTGCCGACTCCGTTATGAATGGTGCCGATACCGCCTGGGTCCTGGCTTCGTCCGCCTTCGTGATGCTCATGCTTCCCGGACTCGCACTATTTTACGGCGGCATGGTCCAGCGCAAAAATGTTCTCAATTCTCTCATGCATTCATTCGTGGCGCTTGGAATCCTTGCACTCGAATGGATAGCATTCGGTTATTCCCTTTCGTTCAGTCCCGGCAACGGCATTATTGGCGGACTCGATCAGTTCATGCTCATGGGGACGAATATCGACTCTCTGACCGGCACCATTCCGACATACGCATTCGTTATGTTCCAGGGCATGTTCGCAATAATCACTCCGGCACTCATCAGCGGAGCAGTTGCCGAGCGCATGAAATTCAGCACATATGTCGCATTCCTGCTCCTGTGGTCCCTGCTCGTCTACTATCCGCTTGCGCATTGGGTCTGGGGCGGCGGATGGCTGCAGCAGCTCGGAGCCCTGGATTTTGCGGGAGGCCTCGTCGTCCATCTGTCAGCCGGGGTATCCGCGCTTGCCATGGCTTTCTTGCTTGGAAAACGCAGAGGCTTTCCCAGCGAAATGTTCGTTCCACATAACCTTACAATGACGATACTCGGCGTCGGCCTCCTGTGGTTCGGCTGGTTCGGATTCAATGCCGGAAGCGCACTTGCTGCCAACAGCACCGCTGCCCTCGCATTTACTACAAGCATGGTCGCAGCAGCTGCGGGATCGTGTTCATGGATGCTCATGGAATGGTTTCTGGTAAAAAGGCCGAGCGCCCTTGGTTTTGCATCCGGCATCGTCGCCGGACTCGGCTCGGTAACACCGGCTTCCGGGTTCGTAACCCCCGTTTGGGCCCTCGTT
Source organism: Pseudomonadota bacterium (assembly GCA_023416335.1). The sequence continues at coordinate 16,346 of JAEZHY010000046.1, forward strand.
ATCGGCCTTGTAGCCGGCGTGATCTGCTTCTATGGTGTTAGAATGAAATTCCGCTTCGATTACGACGATTCCCTTGACGTTGTCGGAGTCCACGGCGTGGGAGGAGTCTGGGGAACTTTGGCGACCGGCCTTTTTGCTTCCGCAGGCGGGACCGGGCTTCTCGCCGGGAATGCATCCCAGTTTGCGGTTCAGGCCGTTGCCGTTGTCTCGGTGGGTCTGTACTGCCTCGTATTGACGTTCGTAATTGCTTTCCTGCTGGAAAAGACCATGGGACTTCGCGTAAGCGACGATGAGGAATTCATGGGGCTCGACAAGGAACTTCACGGAGAAGTCGGGTACAGCATCTGATAAACCGGGCGAATTCGTTCCGAGGTCGCCCTTTGCGTATGAGCCCCTGTGGATTCGCATCCGTCAGGGGCTTTTTCATTTCATGCCGGAGTCGTCCGTCCTCAGGCCGTTTTCCCCAGAAAAGACGAATCGACAAAATCGGCTCTGAATTCCGGCAGCTTCTTTTGCAGCATAAGGACGATGTTCTGACCGACCGTGTCATGGACCCCGCAGTATACCCTGACGCTTTCCCTCACCAACTTGATCAGGGCAACCGCACCGATATCCCCCACCACGAATGCATCGATCAAGGGAACACCCAGATTCTTCAATTGCGGCCAAATCTCCCAGTTGCCGTTATCGTGAATGGTACCGGGAATCTCGTCAATGCTCTTGGCAAAAGTATCGGCAATGACAATTCCTTTAGCGGTCCTGACATTTTCCGATACTATGCTCTCGAGTCCATCGAAATTTTCGATAGCAAAACAGATCCTCATTTGCGAAGTCTCCATGGGAGGCCGAGATTGAGCGGAATACAATTCAATATGACATAGAACACAATTACATGCAACATAGACATGCCAATGTCTATGCGAAAGAGCACGGGGACATTTTTCTATAATTGCGGTCAGTAAGGTAGGTGCAATCTATTTTATGCCAGCCGGCAAGGAACATGATCATGTTAATTTGAACACAAAAAAACCGGGACTGGCCTAAGATTTGTGCCAATCCCGGTTGTGCATCTCGAGCACAGGCCGGATTAAGCTGCCCCGGCCGCGCTGGTAATCGAACTGAGCAGGTAAGCTTCTATAAAGTCGTCCAGTTCACCGTCCAGAACGCTTTCAACGTTCCCCTTTTCCGTACCGGTCCTGTGATCTTTTACGAGGCGATAAGGCTGCAGGACATACGATCTGATCTGATTGCCCCAGGCAATTTCATCCAGGTTGTCATGCGTTTCCTGGATTTTAGCCTTCTGGGCGCGCCTTTCACGTTCGTAGAGCCTGGCCCGCAGGATCTTCAGGGCGATATCGCGGTTGCGGTGCTGCGATTTTTCGTTCTGACACTGCACGACAATACCTGTCGGGAGATGCGTTATTCGCACGGCGGAACTCGTCTTGTTAACGTGCTGCCCACCGGCGCCGCTTGCCCTGTAAGTGTCTATTCGCAGATCGGACTGCTTGACTTCGACCTCGATCTTGTCGTCGATTTCAGGAAAGACCAGAACCGCAGCAAATGAGGTGTGCCTGCGGCCGCTCGCATCAAAAGGAGATATTCTGACCAACCGATGTACGCCGGATTCGGCTTTGAGCATGCCGTGCGCGTAAGGGCCCGATACCGTGAAGGTGACATTCTTGATGCCGGCTTCTTCCCCTTCGAGCAGGTCGATCATTTCGACCTTGAAATTCTTTCTTTCGCACCACCTGAGGTACATTCGCAGGAGCATCTCGGTCCAGTCCTGGGCCTCGGTACCTCCCGCTCCAGCATTGATGCTCACTATGGCGTTCTTATTGTCGTTTTCATCGCTCAGCATCTGGCGCAATTCGAGTTCTCGGTATTTTTTCTGCAACTCACCGAGCTTGCGCTTTACTTCATTCAGATTTTGTTCGTCCTCCTCCTCAAGCGCCATTTCGAAGAGCAGTTCGTTATCTTCCATTTCTCCGGCAAGACCGCGCCAGGTATCGATTACTTCATTCAGCTCGGAGCGCTCCTTCAATACATCTCGGCCGGCCTCGGGATTCTCCCAGAAATCCTGCTTCGACATGATCTTCTCAAGTTCTGCCGAGCGCTGTTCTTTACCCGCAATGTCAAAGATATCCTCCGAGCGTCTTGAAACGTTGCGACAGATCTTTAAGTGAGTTCCTCAATTCCGAAACATCTACATTCATCAGGAAATCCTCCTCCGAATTCTGTAATAGGCCATCCAGCCTATGAGTGAACAAAGGGCTGCAACTACCGCGAGCCAGGCAAAAACATCGCCGTATCGCGCGTAAAAAGATAAATAGGGCATGGGGTGAACACCATGGGTAAGAAAACCTCCGGTGTCCAGGGCCAGTCTTCCCAGTTCCGCACCGGTAGCATCATACATTGCGCTTATTCCGGTATTGGCCGAACGTACCAGCGGAACACGGAATTCTACCGCCCGCCAGCGCGCTATATCAAGGTGCTGATAGGGCCCGCCGGTATCTCCATACCAGGCGTCGTTGGTTATATTGACCAATACTTGAGCGCCCCTCCGCACCGTTTCCCGCGAGATGTCCGGAAAAATGACTTCGTAGCAGACAAGAATGCCCATGGGGAAACCGTTTAAAAGCAACGGCCCGGATTCCTTCCCCGGGATAAAATCGATATCGCCGACAGCTATGTGGTGGACGAAGAAGAGAAGATTCGAAAAGGGCACATATTCTCCGAAGGGAACCAGATGTTGCTTGGCGTAAGCACCTTTAAGCACGGCATCGTGATCTAAAAGATAAGCCCTGTTAAGCAGGCGCGCTTTACCCTCCGACCGCGTGACGCCGAGGCTGCCAAACAAAAGCGGCTTGCCCGTCTCTTCAACTATCTTGTTTACCTCCGGGCTCAGGTTCTCATCGAGACCGTATAAAAAAGGCATGGCGGATTCGGGCCACACCAGGATATCGGGATTCGGATTTTCTTTTACCGCTTCGCGCGAAAAAAACGAGTATCGGCTGATCGTCTCACTCTGGAACGCAGGATCCCACTTTTCATTCTGCTTTATATTGCCCTGAATTACGGAGACATTGAACGTTGCCGTCCGGCTCTGCAGCGCATTGATGTCATCGACTCGCCAGAAGCCGTAGAAGAGCACGGCAACGACACACGCGGCAAAGACGGCGATTCCGGTTCTCCTAAAGCAGTTTCTGATAAAACCGGCAATGACTGTATTGCCCAGGACTATGAGCCAGCTGATGCCATAGACCCCGGTTATGTCGGCGACCTGTATAAGCCGATTCCAGGGCGTCTGGGTATACCCGAGGTTTGCCCAGGGGAATCCGCTGAGCGCGTAGGCGCGAATCCACTCCAGCGTAACCCAGACGAATGGAAGAGCGAATACATAGAGGAGCGGAATACTCTGAAATTTATTCGCAATCAGGGCAAAAACGGCCGGGTACAAGGCCATGAGGCAGCAGAGCAGAAAAAGGATCAAAAGGGCGGTCATCTGCGAAAAGCCGCCGTAGTGAAATACAGCGTGCCGGATCCAGAACAGCACCGTAAAGAAATGGACCAGGCCGCAGACGTACCCCAGCCGAAACGCCTGTTTTCCTGATTTTCCCCAAACGGCATACAGCAAAGGCACGAGCGCCACCCACGAAAGGTAAAACAGCCCCGGCTTGGGAAACCCTGCTGTAAGCAGCAGTCCGCTCGCAATAGAAAGCAACACCGCATCCATATCGTTCAACTTTGAAGGAAGTGTCTGAAAGTAAATTATACGCGGTAAGAAAAGGTGGAAAAGTCAGCAATGGATGTGCAAATGCTTCTTTGCATTGCACTCTATTCTTGCGGCGACTCTCCTGAAGGCTTTCCCGGCAATTCAGGTTCAAGTTTGCGGATTCGCACCCGGTCAATTTTCCTGCTTGTCGCAGTTTCAATTGTTATTTCGAGATTTTCGTAAACAACCTTCTCGTTTACTTCGGGCACTTTCCCAAGCAGACTGATAATGAATCCACCCACGGATTCAAAGTCGCCCTCCGGGAATTCCACATCGAGGAAGTCTTCGAGCTTTTCGATATCCAGCCGCGCGTTAACAGTTATAGAGCCGTCTTCGTGCTCAAGGATCAGCTTTTGTTCGGCATCATACTCGTCCATGACCTCGCCGATAATTTCCTCGATAATATCTTCCAGCGTGAGTATGCCTGCAGTCCCGCCATATTCGTCAATAACGATGGCCATGTGAGACTTGTTGTCTCTGAGATCTTTGAGAACTTCACTTATTTTTTTGGTCTCGGGAATGAAATAGGGCGAGCGCATGATTTCCCGGATGGCGATGTCGTTCGTCCCCCAGAAAGGCAGCAGATCCTTGGCATGAAGCGTGCCGACAATATTGTCGATATTGTCCTGAAAAATGGGAATCCGTGAATGCCCGCTCTGGATAATGAGCTGAATCATCTCTGAAATCCTGGTCCCGGCATCGGCATACACCGTATCCGTCCGCGGAACCATAATTTCCCTTGCTATCGTGTCGCGAAAGGAAAAGATCCCCTGGATCATTTCCCCTTCATCTTCGGAGATCAGCCCCCGCTGCTCTCCTTCGTCAATGATCTGCTGTATTTCTTTTTCAATGTCGTCAGCTTCTTCGACACGAGCGAGCCGTCGGAAGCACATTCGGAGCCAATTCTGGATTCCTTTGGCTGACTGCTCTTCCAATTTATCAATCACTTTCTTCGTGTAAGTTACCGTATTTAGGAGCAAAAATGAGTACCGTCAGTTGAAGTGTTCACGTGTTGAGTTTAACAAGTCGGTTGCGCCTTGTCCATGAAAATGTAGGAAAGCAGCTCCGGGGGGCATGTTTGTGCGTTCATGCACACTTCCGTAGAGGAAAGCCCCAAAATGAAGTGGGGTCCCAGTCTCGGAGAGCCTGGACCCCACTTCTGATACCGCGTGTACCGAAATTCTTTCTACCTCGAACGCTGCTTTAGCATCCGGTCCATCCGCACGACCTGAGCGGATTCACGGATCGTATTCGGAAATTCCTGTCCGCGATCGAGTACTTTGATCTCATGCTTCTGAATCTTAAAGTACTGCTTGATTGTTTCCACCGCCATGTCGGTATCGAAAGGCTTGCATGAAAACATATCGATACTCAGGTACTGCTTATCCGGAAAAGTATGAATGCTGATATGACTTTCAGCGATCAGCACAAATCCGGATACCCCCCAGTCTTCCGGAACCGCGCCCGAATAACGGAACACGTAAGGAGGCATTATTTTTGTCATGTCCATTTGAGGAGGATAACGATCAAGAAAATTATAAATCAAATTTATATCTTGCAGCGCCGCACGGTCACAGCCGTAGCCATCCAGAATCAAATGGACCCCAAAACCGAATTCAGGCTTGCCCATGGCAGTCACCTCCTGTCCTGAGAACCTAAGGTCCCCTGATAATACCCTGAAAATTTATCGCCGCCCGATTTCGGAGATGATACCGTGAGCATGTTTCTAAAAACGATCCGGGGCCGTTACGTTTTTAGCCATCCTGGGATGGACTCACTGCCGGAACTTCAGGGCGGAGCTAATGCCACATCATAAGTGGACTCGCGAACGGGTTAACCTAAAAAAATATCACCATGTCAATCCATTATCATAACAGATTATCAGGTGACGCCTTTACCAAAATTCAACAATTTTCGCTGGTTAACCGCGGAACTCCTTTGTTCCAACGGTGAGCCCTATATAAAGTACCCTTAAAACGGTGTCAAGATTAATTTTAATTATTTCGAACCACCTGTCCACGCGCTCCGGGATTTTTTCCCAAGCCGCTCTCACTGCGACAATGCGTCCATGAAAACTGCATTTCGCCCGCACTTTTTTTTTGCAAAATAGAGAGCTTCATCGGACCGTTTTATCATGTCTTCGATGTCCAGTTCGATCGTACCCAACCTTTCCAGGAATCGTGCGATTCCAATGGAAAGAGTCGTCGGATCCAATTTGCGCTCTTTATATTTGGTTCGTATACGTTCCGCAACCAGAAAAGCTTTGGTGGCCGGCAGGTATGGAAGCAATATCACGAACTCATCGCCTCCGTATCGGTATGCGCCATCGACTTCTTCCCGGATCGAATTTTCGAGGACTCCCGCCGCTTCCACGAGCAGTTTGTCCCCCATTTGATGCCCGTAAAGGTCGTTGTATTCTTTAAAATGATCTACATCCAGAAAAAATAGAAACAGCGGATGCCGATATCGAATCGATCTGATGGCCTCCTTGCGAACGTTTTCCTCGAAGGAGCGCCGATTGGACAAGCCGGTCAGAGGATCGAGTACGGCAAGTTTTTCAAGCTGCTCCCTCAACAAACGCTCCCGGATAATTCTGTTCAACTTGGCTTCCAGCTCATTCAAGGTGAACGGTTTTGCAATAAAATCAGCCGCGCCGGCCGAAACCACATCCGTATACTTGTACCGCATTATGTGGCCGGTTATGGCAACTATGTCGATGCCCTTATAATTGGCAGCTATATGCTCCATCAGGGCCATTCCGTCCATTCGCGGCATGTCCATATCCGTGATCACGATGCTGTACTTCCCTGCCTTCAATTTCTCGACCGCATCGAGCCCGTCCGCAGCAGTTTCGACTTTATGCCCGTAAGCAGCCAGAGCATCCGATAAAATCTCACATACCTGCGGCTCATCATCCACGACCAGGATCGATTGGGACGGGGGAGCTGCCGACTGATTGTCAGAGTTCATTATCTTCTCTGTGACGGATAAAGGGATCAGAGGATCTATATTTCAAGGCGAACACAAAAGCGCCTTGACTCACCGGTGAATAGAGCCTATAGCGATTACCGACTCAGGACGGTTCAGAAAACGCAAAGTTAGTTCAAGCGAGAGATTTTGACAATTGTTTTTACATTCGAACCATCCGGGTCTTACTATTATTTCCGGGAGGATCCCAATGCGCCACGTCGCAATCATCTTCAAGCGCATGCGGCCGGAAGCCGCCAAACTTGCCCAGGAACTCAAGCAATGGTTTGAGAAGCGTAAAATTGCGGTATTTTGTGAAGAAAACATAGACAACTCGGGCGTCAGCTGCCTGTATCAGAAAATAGATATACCGAAAACCGTTGAGGCCGTAATTGTCGTTGGAGGTGACGGTACTTTCTTGAGTGTTGCCCGATTTATCGAAAACCGCTCGACTCCAATTATAGGAATAAACCTTGGAGGCCTTGGCTTCCTTACCGAAATCAGCGCCGATTCCTGTTTCAAAGAACTTGAAAAGATCCTGGGCGGAGACTTTGACATCGAAGAACGTATGCGACTCAGGGTTTCCGTAATGCGTTCGGGAAAGGAAGTGTTCAGTCACAGGGTCCTGAACGACGCCGTTATCAACAAAGGTGCCCTGGCACGCATCATCGACCTGCAGACGACGATAGACGGTCACTTTCTGACACATTACAGAGGCGACGGTCTGATTATCTCCACGCCGACCGGCTCGACTGCATACAATATTTCGGCAGGAGGTCCGATTGTCTTCCCGACGGCACAGGCGATTCTCATAACACCCATTTGCCCGTTCACTCTTACGAACAGGCCGATCGTTCTTCCTTCTCATTTCACCATCAACGTAGAGTTGGCGGAACCGGCTTCGGATGTAACCCTGACCTGTGACGGGCAGGTAGGATGCCTGATCCATCCCTCCGACCAGCTCTGCATTACGGAAGCATCTCCCCCCCTTCGCCTTATCAAAGCCCCTGACGTGGATCATTTTGAAATTCTGAGAACCAAGCTCAAATGGGGCCAGATTTAGTCTCCAGCGGATTTTCGTTATTCCGGCACGTTGCACATCCCTGAAACAATTGCGGCATGGTCGGTTGACCATGCCGCATCCTGTCGGGCTATCCCGTTTCGGAGACTGCGTGCCCTAGTCGGCCCAGTCCACCAGATGGGTCGATTTAATGCTCACGCTCTTCACCCCCGGAATCTGCCGGGCGATTCTTTCCATTTCCCTTACCAGGTCCGGGTCCTTGATCATAAGCGCGCTCGCCCCGAGCGAAACGTTCCCATCGCGCACGAAAACCTGAACATCCGGCTTGATATCCAGCAAAGTCGTCTTGATCTCAGACGCCAGCACCAGGTCGTCCATGGCCTTCTGCGATTCGAACGTGGTCTCGAATGTCTTGAGCCCAGCCGTGTGGCAAATCAGGTCCACCGCATCATCGACGCTGATTTTTCGTATATGGATTACGAGGTCGTACAGAATGGGATCCACCGTATCGATTCCATACAGGTTCATACTCCATTTGCGCCTCTCAGAATCGTCTTTTTCCAGAACGGATTGTGCCTCTTCCCGTGAAATTTTCTCTCTGGCCATTTCGAGCCGAACCCGGTCCTCCATGTCGGAAATGATCCGGATTTTGAGTACGTGACTGATTCCTTTCAGGAAGAAATGCCCCGCCAGACCGTGATAGACGACATTATCCCTCTGAAGGCATTTCAGGAGTGCGGCCTGAAAGATGGCGATAAACTTTTCCTTTCCGTAGGTGAACTGGTCGAGAATGGAGGGAGCGTCGTGGATGGCGCGCACAAGCTTGAGTTCGGGAATATTGAATTCTTTTGAAGCGTCAATAAAAACTTCGCGGGCGACGCATTTATAATCAAGCCGGTCGGCAACTTTTTCGGCAATCTCTTTGCCCTTGCTGTAAGAACCTCTGGAAATCGTAATTATTGCCATTCTAAGAAAAACCTCCTTTTGCGTGATCAGCTATTTCCGCTATCGTTACGCGGTCGTTTCCCGGGATGTCACTGAATATTGAACCTCTTTATCTTCCGCCATAGCGAAACGCGGTCGATCCCGAGAATTTCCGCGGCTTTGGTCTTATTGTCGTTTACCTGATTGAGGACCCAGGATATGTATTCCCGCTCATTCTCATCAAGTGTCATAAATCCCCTGGGCTGGCGCCTGACCCGCAACGCGAGCTGCTGCAGATCCATCGGCAGATGCTCCGTCCCGATAATCTCGCCGTTTGCAAGGGTCACCGCTCTCTCCATTATGTTTTCAAGCTCCCGCACATTTCCGGGATATTCGTACGAAAGAAGAATATTGGCCGCTTCTTCGGATATGCTACGGATCGGTTTCCCCTGGGCGCCGGCAACTTTTTGCATGAAATGCAGGCTCAGCAGCAGGACATCGTCTTTCCGTTCGGCCAGCCTGGGAACGTGAAGAGTAATCACGTCCAATCGATAATAAAAGTCCTGCCGAAATGCTCCCTCTTCCACCTCGTGTTTCAGGTCTTTATTGGTCGCTGCGATCACCCTGATGTCCACAGGGATCTCATCCGTGCCTCCAACCCGCATTACAGTTCTCTCCTGCAGTACGCGCAGGAGTTTTACCTGCATCGGAAGAGGCATGTCGCCAATTTCGTCGAGAAAAACCGTCCCTCCCTGTGCGGCTTCCAGCAGACCTCTCTTGACTCCTTTTGCGCCAGTGAAAGCCTCCCGCTCGTGCCCGAAGAGTTCATTTGCGAGGAGTTCTTCAGTGAACGCTCCGCAGTTTATGGCCATGAAACGTTTGTCGGCTCGCCCGCTGAGATTGTGGATAGTCCTCGCAACGAGTTCTTTTCCCGTCCCGGTGTCTCCCAGAATCAAGACACTGGAATCGGAGGGCGCCACCTGGTCGATCATCTTCCGTAGGTGTTCCATCTCCGGACTGTGGCCGATGAGAAGCGTACTGCGACCGCTGTCGCGCACCTTTCGGCGCAGCTCGTTCACTTCCTTTCGCAGTGCCCTTTTGTCCAGCGCACGACGCACCAGCACCTTCACATCGTCAAGTTTATAGGGCTTGGGTATGTAGTAGTACGCACCCTTTTGCATCGCTTCGACGGCCGACAAGACCGATGCAAAGCCGGTTATTACAATGACCTCGATGCCGGGTTGAATCTGTTGAGCGCGCTCAAGCACCTGCATTCCGTCCACGGGCTGCATCCGGATATCGGTCAGGACAAGATCGAATTCCCCTTTTTCAATCTCGCCTATTGCCGCCGCGCCGTTATGAGCGGTTACGATTTCATAGCCTTCCTTCCTTAGTACGTGCTCGAGATTTTCACGGGCAATCTGTTCGTCATCGGCAATCAGGATGCGGTATGCGGACATCGAAATACTCTCTTCAGCACATCATTTCGAGAGGAAGGCGAATAATGAATCTCGTGCCTTCCTGCTCCCTGCTATCCACAGTAATCGTCCCCTGGTGTTTCTGGATGATTCCGAAGACAATGGACAATCCAAGGCCGGTCCCGACGCCGACTTCCTTCGTCGTAAAGAACGGATCGAAAATCCTCCCGATATCCGCCTGTGAGATGCCGGACCCGGTATCTTCAACAGTCACAACCACCAGACGGTTCTCGGAATCCGCCTTTGCCGCGATCCTGATCCGGCCGGGAGCCGGCGTTGCGTGTACGGCATTCTCCATGAGGTTCAGAAAAACCTGCTGCATCCGTTGCGCATCGAGGTTGAGCGACAAGTCTTCCGGGACTTCCTTCACGATTTCGATCCCGGGCGGGATCTGGCTCGAAATAAGAGTAATGGAGCGGTCGACGACATGGGACAGAGACACCGGCGCAAGGCAGAATTCCTTTATACGGGAGAATTCCAGCAGCCCCCGCACAATGTCACGCGCACGCCGTACCTCTCCCTCGATGTTGCCGAGCATCTTCCGCGAGAATTCAATTTCACACTGGCCCAACTCTTCCAGAAGTATCTGACACGAGGTGGAAATGTTGTTGAGCGGGTTGTTCAACTGATGCGCAATTCCCGACGTCAACGTCCCCAGCGAACTCAGTTTCTTGGCCTGCAGCAACTGGTCCTGCCGCTTCTCAAGTTCGGACACCATGCGGTTGAAGCCTTCCACGACGCTCTGGGTTTCGTCGTGCGTCTCGGAAACGTTTATGGGCCTGAAATCGCCTTCCGCAATGCGGTACGTGGTCTTTTCTATGACGCGAAGAGGACGGATAATCTTGCGGGAAACAATGGGAACCAGCAGGCCGCCGACAAGAATGGTCAGCCCCAGAGACGTGAGAAGCTGAGTCTTGAGGCTCTCGACTATATTGAGGATACGCTCGCGTTCGAACGACACGAGCCTTTGAGACAAATCGACAAGAGATTTTCCATTTTCGCGCAGATGGTCCTCAACCTCGGCAAGCACCGTGGAATCCGCCGGTTTGGCCGATCGCACCCGATCCATGAGCGATTGATAGCCGGAGAGTTTCCCCTGAAGCTCATCGAGCAGAGGACGTCCCTGAAAATCTTTCACTTCCGGAAAAATCTTTTCGAGCAATTCCATTCCGAGTTGAGTATACCGCCGGTTTTCATCCATATCCTCTTTTGAATTGTACAAAAGGATATTCTTCTCGTACCTTCTTGCCTCGAGTATATAATTGCTGAGGTCGTCGGCCGTTTCGACGAAGTGCTGTTTACGCTCGATCTCACGAAGATAGTGGTAGGAAACGCCTCCTATGGAGCCCGTCACAATTACCAGGACAGTAAAGGCGGCAATGACTTTTTGCCGTATATTCAAATAAAAAGGCAGTTTGAATTGCACTCTGCGCTCCGTACCCAATCTAACAGGAATTGACGTTCAGCTGCAATCGACAGATAGGGAACAGTAAGGCTGATTAGATGAGGTTCAAGATCAGGATGCGCATAAGTTCCGATTGCACCACGATGTAATCAGTCAATATACTGAAAATTGCATTTCGAGAGAAGTATCCCTTCCCTCAAAAGCAGAAAAAACTGCTTCGAGGGTCTTACTGCAAAACAGCCACCCTCTCCTGCGCAGACTGCACCGGAGAGGGTTTTGGATACTCAGGACCAGGAGAGTGGGGGGGCAGACTCAGGGGCAAATGCTGTAGCTTTAATGCCCCCGTCCCTGTAGGCCAAGTATTTTAGACGTATACTGTCTGTCCCGGAGATTTCGCCGTTTTGCCTTTTGCGCTCACGCGCACGGACACCAGTCCGTGCCGGTCTTTCTGTTTTCAGGCAGTCCGGTACAAAAGCGAACCCGGTAGACCGGCGGACAAATAGCACAAATTTGACGGCTGTGCGTATCAGCTTGGGTGGCCTTAATTGTTTCAGGGTGCGAAGCGCAAAGGCTGCGATAGAGTGGCCTGAGCGGCACAGAACGTACCGGTACTATCCGGCCTGCCGAGACGGGGTTCCCAAGGCTGACCTCATAGCCGTCAACTTAACAGCTTCAACCGACCTGCGCTGAAGGCGCTGAATAATTAGAGCCCAGGGTAATCACCCTGGGTATGTCGGAACATCCGGAATTGCGTTACCCTGAAA
>JAEZHY010000147.1 GCA_023416335.1 Pseudomonadota bacterium
GTTCCCAAGGTCCGCCTTGGGAACCCGTCCCAACCGCCTTCTACTCAGGCCGGTCTTCGACCCATATTATTCCTGGTCAGCTTCACGATCTCGTTCAAAGGCTTCTTGTCTTATCCTCGTACAGCGCAGTCAGACGGTCGAGTTTCCTGTGCAGTTCGCGAATTTCGAGTTCCGTTTTCAGGTTTACCTCGTAATCGTTTTTTGCGGCGATGCGGTCTTTTTCGTCCTGCCGATTCTGCGACATCATGATCACGGGCGCCTGGACGGCAGCCATCATGGAAAGCACGAGGTTCAAAAAAATGTACGGATATGGGTCGAAAGATTTATCCTGTGTGAGGAGCCACGAGTTCAAAAGAACCCATCCCAACATTAATAATCCGAAAAGCAAAAGAAAAGTCCACGATCCGCCAAATACCGTGACGGAGTCGGCAAGCCGCTGGCCGAGCGTGGTCCTTTCTTCGAACTCGACGTTGGTGTCCCGGCTGATGCTCGTGCCCAACGCGAGATGTTTTACTATCTGCTTTTCGCACTCCGAAAGGGACTCGAAGTTTTCCTGGAAAAAGCGCCGGGCGAATTCCTGAAAGTTGTCGTCCATATATCTCTCCCATTATCTATTACATTAAGGAAACAACGATAATGTGCGAACATAAACTTTTAATCAGGATTTGAACTGTGTCAAAGGGGCGGCACACTCTATGCCGATTCTGCGTAGTGAAAGAACGGAGAAGAGGAACAATGAGGAAGGCAGACGGCGAGCGGTGGGCGCATGCTTCACGGTGCCGACTGCCCGCCTTTGAAAAGCGCCGGCCCCGTCGGCATCAGTGCCGTGGGCAAAAGAGAGCAATATTCTGCTTGGTTGCGTTAAATGCCCGGGGCTAATCCCGGGATACGTTCCGGCTGCTGTTCCGAGTCATATCGACAACAGACCTGAGTTCAGCCGCTGCGATTTCCGGATCCGGGCTGGATATTATCGCCGAGACCACGGCAACGCCGTCGGCGCCTCCCTGGATGACCGGTGCGGTGTTCTCAGCCTTAATCCCTCCGATGGCGATCAGCGGAATGCGGACGGTCCTGCGGATCCGGACGAGTGTTTCGATTCCGATGGGGGGTACAGTGTCGGTCTTGGTAAGGGTGGAAAAAAGGGGGCCGACGCCCAGGTAATCCGCTCCCTCGGATTCGGCTTCGAGCGCCTCCTCAGGAGAACTGACCGAGACCCCGATTATCATTTCCTGCCCGACGAGCCCGCGCGCGACTGTGCACGGCATATCATCCTGGCCGAGGTGTACGCCGTCGGCCCCGCATGCCAGAGCGATATCGACGCGGTCGTTGATGATGAAGGGGATCCCGAATTCAGCAGCCGCCTCTTTCAATGCGACGGCTTCACGCAGGAATTCCCTCGTTCCTGCATTCTTTTCCCGGTGCTGGAGGATCGTTACTCCACCACCTGCCGCTTTGCGGACGATCTCTTCGAGGCTCCGTCCTCCGGTGAGAAAACGGTCCGTAACGAGGTACAGACCGTAGTCGATCTTTCGACGATCCAACATCATATGCTTACCCGCGCCATTTTCCTGATTGCTACCGGATCGATGGAATCGAGGGCATCGAGCAGGAGCGGCTGGAAACTGCCCGGTCCCGGATTCGATTGGGCGGCGAGCTCTCCGGCGATCCCAAAGGCCACCAGTGCTCCAATTGCAGCAGCTAAGGGGTCTTTTGACACCGCGCAGAAAGCGCCGGTTATCGAGCTGGCCGCGCAGCCGGTCCCCGTGATCCGCCCCATCAAGGGATGCCCATTCCCGATGTGGACTTCGCGGTAGCCATTGGTGACGAAATCCTCTGCGCCGGTAACGGCAACAACCGTCGCGTATTTCTTCGCAAGTTCGAAAGCGGCCTGCTTTGCTTCACCCGAGCCCAGGACGGAGTCCACGCCTTTTGTTGTTCCTCTGCTTCCCGCCAGAGCGAGAATTTCCGACGCGTTTCCGCGCACGACGGCAACGTGCGCCGAATCCAGGATTCTGCGGGCTGAGTCTGTGCGGAATTTTGTGGCGCCTGCCCCGACGGGATCGAGCACTACGGGAACGGAACGGTCCGCAGCCTTCGCCGCCTTGAGCATGGATTCCACCCAGGCGGATGAGAGCGTTCCGATGTTGACTACCAGGGCGCCCGCAAGCTCGACCATCTCTTCCACCTCTTCGGGCGCATGAGCCATTACGGGAGACGCGCCCAGAGCGAGCAGCGCGTTCGCGGTAAAGTTCATGACCACGAAGTTGGTTATGTTGTGGACCAGAGGATGATTCTGCCTGATCCTGTTCAGGGCGGCGACGACCTCTTCAACGATCGGACGGCTCGACTGTTCCGCCAAGGGTGCACCTCGCTAAAGTTAATGTTAATCGGGAACCCGAATGGCAATATAAGCGCGGTCATGCTAGACCAGTATCTCCGATGCCTCCCTCATGAGAGCGGCAATGGCCAGCTTCTGCGGGCATGCTTTTTCGGCATGCGAATAATCGATCTCCGCCAGCTGTCCTCTGACCTTTTCGGGCAGGGCTGCGAAAACATCCCGAGCCAGGTCCCGTTCGCCGTAATCTTTGTAATACATGAGGCAACGCATGATTTCGTTTACCGGTACGGTGCCTGCCACCGCTTCGCAGCAAATTCGCCCGCATCCTGCACAGTAACCGCTGCTGGTTTCCTCGGCGTATTGTTTGAGCAGTTGGAATTCGGATGCTGCGAGGCTCGTTTGGTCGCGGGCCGCGGCAACGTTTGATGAAAGAATTGTCAGGCTGGGCATCTGGGAACAGATGCAGGCGATATTGGGATCTTCGAGTACGGCTTTTATCTTGGCCTGCTTGTCGGTGAATCCACGATCGAGAAATCTTCCGGCCATTTTCAGTTCGGCTTCGCTGTCCGTCTTGACCGGGCCGCCCCCCTGTGTTTTCATCGCAACGAGCCCTATCCCGGCTTTCACGGCTGCTGCCATGGCTTCTTTCATCTTATCCGTGTGCATGAGCCGGAAATTGTACGAAAACATGACCGCGTCGATCCAGTCGGTCTTCGCTGCGGCCATCAAGGTATCTTCCATGTTCGCGTGGGCGCTGTAGCCGAAGAATTTGAATTTTCCGGCCTTTTTCATCTGGGCCGCCCACTCTTTCACGGGCTTGGGTTCGGCGATTTCCGCAAAATCGTTGATGCCGTGAACCAGAAACAGGTCGATGTAGTCCGTCGAGAGCCTCTTCAGAGCTGCATCGATCTTCTCCGTCATCGCCTGCGGTTCGCCGGGACGAAACTTGGTCACCAGGAAGACTTCCTTCCTCGCATCGGGGTTGCGCTGGAAGAATCGCCCGAAACCATCCTCGCTCATGCCGTTTCCGTAGCCTTCGGCGGTATCCCAGTAGGTCACGCCCCAATTCCTGGCCTGCCTGAGAAGAAGCTGGTTGTTGAGCGTATCGAACATTCCGCCGAGTGCAAGCACCGATACTTCCACACCGGTTTTCCCAAGCTTGCGTTTCGGAAGTGCAGGGGGCTTTTCCGTGCCTTCCTGGGCGGCGACGGCTTTACCGACGTCAAGTCCGGTCGAGGCGATTCCTGCAATACCCACGGTTTTCAGAAAATCGCGGCGTGTCAAACCATCTTTTCCCTTATTTGTTGCCATAACGGCTGCCTCCAAAGAGTAGAAGCTTCTTTTCCAAATTGTCCGATGTCACACTATCCAGGGCGCCCGTCCCGGAATCTATTGGACAGGTTTGCCCTGTTTCAGGTCGAATACGGGGCGCACCTTCAAATCCGAGGTCAGATACTCCTCGGTTTTCTTCAGAATCAAATCCCCGCCGATTTCGATGAAACGCAATTCTCCAACAACGGGAAAGCCTTTCTGAGCTGCCGCTTCCAGGGAAGAAACCACTGCTGCGTATTGTGGTTCGGCTTTATTCTTGTGAAACTGCTTGCGCCACTCCAGCCATTTTTCCGATTGGGCCTGGGATCGGTCTACGAAGACATAGTAAACAACCTTGTCCGGACAGTCTTCCTCGAGGAAAAGGGAATATTCAAGCGGAGCAGACTTATCCTGCTTCTCGATCCTTTGCCGTTCGCCCTCGTCAATCAGCCAGGCGGTCGGGCAGGAGCGTGATTTTGCAAAATCCGAGATTTTTCCGAACACGTGCTGCGGGTCGATCTCATCCGCGACGTAGTTGCCGTTCAGGAAGGCATCGGGGGGAGCAAATGCCGACAGGCCGTTTTGAGAGCGCAGCTTCATGGCGTCCTCACTCGCTGCCCGGGACGGGGAAATGGGAGCAAGAAGCAGCGAAGCAGCCAGACAAATGAACAGAATTTTTCCCATGATCTCTCCATTTTATTCCGGTTTATGGATACCAGGTTTGTTATTCGCGGCTAAAAGCCCTGCTCGGCCGCCAATCTAAAAGGCCGCTCAACTGGCTTAACGAAATATCTTAACAGCTAATCAGAAGGTGTTCCACTTCAATCGCGGCAGGAATTCCGGTTCGTCAATCGTTGGAGAGCGGGAAAGGGCGGGGATGACATCATGAGATCTGTCGGCTTCACAAAATTTTACATTCGAGGATGATCCTCATGAATTCTTATGGATGAACAGTTCTTTCGGGTTGTAAATAGAACTTGGAGGGAGGGCAGGTAACGTGCCGGGAAGGCGCGGGGAGCATCAGCTCCCCATGCCATTATCGTGCAGTTTTGAGCGCTTTACGCTCGTGTTCGTTCCGGAATCAGCCCGGCATCAACTGGGCGATGGTCGATAGTAAGGCGGGTATTGGCTCGTCCTGTCGCCATTGGGGGCCATTTGAACCGGCGGCGAACTGAAAGCGGGACCTTCTCCGCTTGGCAGCGGAGCGTAGTTATCGCTCCGGTTAAAAGTGTCCCTGTCTCGATTTATTCCCCTATCCCGATCGGAATATCCCCCGGCAAACGCTGTGCCGGATATCAGCACCAAGGCCAAAACGGCTGTTGAAAGAATTTTGCCGAAATTCATCATCTTCCCCTTTCAATTGGGATTACCTGCACCCGAAATGAGCGGTCGGAGGCTACCGTGCGGGACAGAACCCAAACTCTGTCGAGATCTCCTCCCTTGTGAACGCTGTGAATCGCTCGATCAGGTTTAGGAATAATGTAATTCTCTTTTGCATTGAAAGAACGGGTTTCTCCATGCTTTTTGTAAATGTGGCGGGCCGCTTACAACTGTTCGAACCGAGCGGTGAAATGGCGGAGAAGTGGGGGAGAATATATCATGCGATAACCGCGAATATTCTCGCGGTGCCCATGGATATTTTTCATTGTATCCGCAACATGATCCAGGTGCGTTTGCGTGTAGACCCTGCGGGGAATGGCCAGTCGAACGAGTTCGAGCCTCGGATAAACGGTTTTTCCAGCTTCGTCCTCATGGGCGAACATCACGGAACCGATTTCCACGCCGCGCACTCCGCCCTCGAGATAGAGTTCGACGACAAGGGCGTGAGCCGGAAACTCCGTCCGGGGAATATGCGCGAGTAGGCGTCCGGCATCGATGTAGACTGCGTGACCGCCCGGAGGCTCGATGATCGGGATTCCGGCATCGAGGAGTTTTTCCGCCAGGTAGGCAGTCTGACCGAGTTGATACGCCAGGTATGGCTCTTCCAATCCTTCCAGTAAGCCTACAGCCATCGCGTCAAGGTCCCTTCCGGCCAGACCGCCGTAGGTGGGAAAGCCTTCCCGAAGGATCAGCTCATTGCATGCTGCCTGGTATAGTTCCTCATCATTCATTGCGAGAAAGCCTCCGATGTTCACCATTGCATCCTTTTTACCGCTCATGGTCGCACCGTCGGCGAGAGAAAAGATCCGCCTCGCTATTTCGAGAGTACTCCTGTTTTCGTACCCCGGTTCCCTCAGTTTGATGAAATATGCGTTCTCCGCGTACCTGCATGCATCGATGAAGAACGGCAGGCCGAATTCACGGTAGACGGCAGCGGTTGCCTCGATATTCTCCAGTGAAACAGGCTGGCCGCCTCCGGCATTGTTCGTGATCGTGATCATGCCAAAAGGAATGTTTTCAGGACCGACCTGTTCGATGAATTTCTTCAGCTTGCCGATATCGATGTTTCCTTTGAAAGGGTGGCGGATTGTGGGATCGAACGCCTCATCTACAACCAGGTTTACCGGAGTGCCGCCGCACGCGCGTATATTGGCGTCCGTCGTATCGAAGTGCATGTTCGACGGGACGAACATGCCCGGTTTGACGAGGAGAGTTGCGAGAATATTCTCCGCTGCCCGTCCCTGGTGAGTCGGAACGAACCTGCTGAATCCGAAAATCGTCCGGATTGCTTCCGAGAGGCGGAAAAAAGAACCTGCTCCCGCATAGGATTCATCACCCTGGAGTAGCGCTCCCCACTGGGCCTGGCTCATTGCGCCGGTGCCGGAGTCCGTCAGCAGATCGATGAGGACCTCTTCCGATCTGAGTCCGAATACATTGAAGCCCGCCTTTCGGATCGCGGCTTCCCTCTCGCTTCTGGATATGCTGCGAATCGGTTCGACCATTTTGATCCGGAAAGGCTCAAGAGGATATTCGACCATGAGGTCCTCACTGATGTTGGTCGGCGGTTTCCCGCCGCAAGGTGCATTGCAGGCAATTCGTCACATCCGGGATTTAAGATGTAAGTTGGATCGGGGACAGGGTGGAGTCAAGAGGAAGCAAATCGAGATCGGCCGGATAAATCCCGGGATCGTCATTATCAGGATTTGCGCGAATTATGAGGCGTTCAGCTTTGCCCTCTGTCGAGGAGGTCTCTCAGAAAGCACTCGGATAGTGTTCGTTCTTCACGGACGAGGACTCCGTCTCGGTAATGTCTGACAACCATCTCAGGAGGTTCGAGCTCGATTTGAACAGCGTCTCGGGGATGTCCCTCTTTGTCGGCTCTGAACCCGGCGAGATCAACCACTTTTTCCATCACTCATCTTCGTGGATTTCTGATTCCGGTTGCCGCTTCGTCCGGGAGCACCACCCCGGATGGCGACCGGTTCAAGAGTTTTACTCCCAGTTCAGGGAACCGGTATGAAACCACATTGATGCAGCCGTACTCCTGGCCGATTTCAAAAAGGGCCTCAAGCGGGCGGCCGAGCGCCTGGGTCAGAATGATCCGGTTGACGCCCGCATGTCCCACGATGAGAATTGGTCCCCGTGTGGAGTTCAAAATTCGGTAAAAGGCCGGAAGGATTCGCAGGGTACAATCGAGAAAGCTCTCCCCGCCGGGCGGCCGGAAGTTGACGATATCGATCCCTCTTTGTCGAAAATCCTCGGGGTGTTCCGTCCGGACTTCATCGAATGTGAGTCCTTCCCAGTCGCCAAGAGCGATCTCCCGCAACTCGGGTTCCTGGATAAAGGGCAAGCCGTGAGGGCCAGCAATGATTTGGGCCGTGGATACCGATCTTTTCAGATTGCTGCAGAAAACCGCCGAAAGAGGTACATGCTGCAATGCTTCCGCCAGTTCCACCGCCTGTTGGACCCCTTCCGCATTCAAGGGAAGATCGGTTTGTCCTATAAAGCGTTTCGATTCGCTCGAAGACTGGATGGCTCCGTGCCTGACGATATAGATCGATCTGCCAAATCCGGCCGATGCGGCCCGCAGGTTTCTTTCGTGCCGCTTTATCAGATCTTCCGGAGAACGACAAACAATCGCTTCGATTCGCGATGCGATGCTCTTCGCGTTCTCCAGGCGCCTTCCGATTTTCGCTTTGACTTCCGGTCGGTCTGCGTAGCGGCTGAGTGCTTTTCCGAAACGTTCTTCCAGGGAAACCGGGCTGTTTTCCTCAACGTACTTGTCGGCGAGATAGATCAGATCGGCTTCATCCACCGATGGTCCGCGTGAATGAATGTCCATGTGCTTTGCGACAATTTCCCCCACTCTCGGGCAACCCATTTCGGAGAGAATGCGTGCTCCCGCCTCCGCGTGGTTCGGCCGGTCCCTGGCGATATCGTGAAGTTTTCCGGCGGCAAGGATAAGGGGAATGTTCAGGGATAGTCCCGCTAGGTTCAGGTGCACGGCAAGCAACCTGGCAACCTCGGCCACCATGGCGGAGTGGGCGACAACTTTTTCCGGTACGTTCAGATGCCGCCAGATGGACTCGCACTCAGCCTCTGTCGGGATGTCCTCGTTGGTCCGGCGCTGCACGAGCGCCCGGTAGTCGGACTGCGTGTCGCAATCCAGGAGAATATTTTCGTCAATGATGTCCAGGTCGATAGCGTCCTTCTCGTAGCGCTCCAGGAATGAGCGAAGTCCGCCCGGATAGTCGGAGGGCAGGTCTTGTCTGAGATAAGCTGCCGGGATGAGAGGAGGATGTCCGCGTTGGCCGTCGAACCGCGGGTAAACAATCCTGGGGTCGTGGCGATTGAAAGCATCACGCAGCGCCCGGATAGTACCGGGTTTAACGAGAGGAATATCGGCCGGAAGGAGGAAGATGCCGTCTATTTCAGTTTCAAGGCTTTTTACCCCGGCCAGAATGGAGGAAAACATTCCCAGTTCGTATCGATCGTTCTTTATCCAACGAACGCCCAGCCGGTCCAGAACGGGAATGATTTCGTCGGCCCTGTGCCCAACCACCACTCTTACGTCGGTAATACCTGCCTCGATGAACCGTGAGACGGCCTCCTCGATCAGGGTGGAGGCTCCAAGCGATGCGAGCAGCTTGAGATAACCCATCCTGGACGAATAGCCGGCCGCAAGTACTAGTGCAGCGATGCGAGGAGGAACGCTCATCGGTCTCTTCTAACTGGTTCGGAGGCGCCGGATGAGGACCCGGACCGATCGAAAATGACTGAGCCGAAGTTCGCAGCATCCAATGGAAATCCGGCTATATCTCGAGACACACTCATGAACAAACCTCTATCGATCTATTCCGATGAATTTCGGCCCCGCAAATCCAGAAGGACACGCTTGGGACTGTTCCGACCTAACTCCCGCCCTCTGGGCAGAACTGTTATATCTAAGGCGAGCGCTTTCTCCCGAAGTTCGAATTCTAACACCGGGAGGGTATTAAGGGGGTCTACTATTTCGGCCGAAATATGCCGATTTTCGGGGTCCGTGACCTCGACTTCAATACGCAATCGATCTCGGCCACGCTCTCGAACCAGGGCCGCACTGAAATCCAGCACCTTTTCAACGGGAAAGATGGCCTCGTCCAGGTCTGCCATGCTGATGGTCCCGCCGGTTGCCAGGCGGCAGAGCGAGTCACCCGGCCGCGTACCGGTTCCAGCAGTTTGAGTGCGGATCCACAGGGGCAGGGGACCGGCAGAAAACGGCTGAGGTCACCCGTGCGATATCGGATGAGAGGCATCGCTTTCCGAGTGATTGTGGTAAAAACCACCTCACCGGGCTCACCTTCCGGGAGAGGACCTCCCGTACGGGGCTCGACAATTTCGACATAGAGATCGGCCTCTCTCAGGTGATAGCCTTTCCTTGCATCGCATTCCACACCGCCGCCGAAGCCCATCTCCGTCATGCCGTAGTGGGTGTAGACCTCGCAACCCCAGGTGTAACGGAGCGCGTTCGATACGGCCTCCGGAACATTATCCGCACTGAGCAGCACAGCTTTGGGAGCTGCCATGCCGCCGCTCGACCTTGCCAGTCGGAGCACTTGTGTTGGAAGCCCCACCAGGCAGTCGACGCGTTCTTTCTCCATGATCGCCAGAGTCTCGGAAGCATTCCGGACAAATCCATGAGGAATACCGGTTGCGCCCAGACGTTGAAGCCCCTTCGCCAGGAGGTCCCCCACGCTGCCCGGGAGAGTGCCGGGCATCAGGATCAGGACTTTGTCGCCGGGACCGGCAAGTGTTGCCATGCCGTGATGGAAGAAGTCGATGGTTCCTTCGTGGTCGCCGGAGGTGAAGAAAACACGCTTTGGATTGCCCGTCGTCCCGGATGTCTGGAGCGTTACGACCCGATCGATTTCGCTTTGGGAAACGCAAAGAAAGCTTAGCGGCTGGCGCCCGATCTCGTCTGCCGTCGTGAAAGGCAGCTTTGCGAGGTCCTCCGGAGAAACAATATCCTTTGCCGAAAAGCCTGCCAGATGCTTTCGGTAAAATGGACTGCGTGCTTGTGCCCAGTCGATCGTCTCCGGAGTCTTTCGATTCGGCAGGAATCGATTCGCTCCCTGGTGAGTTCCCGGCTTTCCCCGCCGATCTTCCCGGAGATCCAGTCGTCCAGGGGAGTGATTCGAAGAATTCCTGCCTTCACCATTTTTCCGTTTGCCCCGGTCATGGCTCACACCCTGCGGCACCTAAGTGTTTTTCCGCAATGAGGAGAAAATATCCGAACTCAGCCCGGGAGAGGGTATGCCCGAATTCCAACCCTTCCGAGGAATCGGCGCCGGTAATCTCCCTCCAAAAGGGTTTTGCGGAGCGGCTTCCGCCGGCAGGGCCGCTGTTCGGGGTGAACGCGGTATCGTTCATGACCAGTTGGATCTTTTCGGGTGCGATGCCAAGCGGCCGCAACGCTTCCTGCGCCGTACCGAGGCATCCCATATCCGCCCCCTGGCCGTGGTCTTCCCAGCTTGAAAACACCGTGACGCCTTCTTTGGTGAGTTCAACGGCAATCTCCGAGCCGTCAGGTCCGTCGAGTCCGCAGCCATAGATCCCGATCGATACGCCGACGCCTTTTTTAACGTCAGCCGTCGATTCGGCTTTCACCTTCTCTTTTGCTTTGCGGTAAAGCGGACGCAGCTTGTCGATCATCTCCTGGAAGCTGAATACTTCGGGCTCCTGGCCGGTCGGAGTCGTGTCGCCCGGTTTGTAGACGTTCAACGCGCGCAGTTCCAGCGGGTCCATGCCTATCTTTTCCGCCAGTTCGTCCATCAGGACCTCGCTTGCGAGGAAACTCTGCGGCGAACCGTAGGCGCGGAAGGCGGATCCCCAGGCGTGGTTGGTGCATACGGTCTTCCCAACCCCACGGATATTGGGAATTCCGTAGCCGGAGCCAATGAACTGTGCGCCTCGGACGGTCAGAAGATCGCCAAATTCCGAATAGGGGCCGTGATCGACCACCCAGTCGGATTCCATGGCGACGAGCTTTCCGCTCCTGTCCGCTCCGTATTTGAGTTTGACGAAGAAGGGCGAACGTTTGCCGGTATAGGTGATGTGCTGATGGTAATCGTACATGAGGAAGACCGGACGACCGGTAGCCATGGCCGCGACTCCGACAAGGGCCTCCATTGTCGGGCTGAATTTGTACCCGAAGGTGCCTCCCGAGGGGTTTTGAATCAGGCGAAGCTTATCGAGTTCGACTCCGAGCCCCGGCGCGATCATGGCTGCATGAAGGTAAATGCCTATGCTCTTCGAATGAATGGTTAGCCGGCCTTCCTCGTCGTAGTATTCAAAACCCACATCGGGTTCGATGGTCAGATGGGGTTGCCTCTGGAGGTAGAAATCATCTTCCACGACAAAAGCCGCCGAATCCATGAGAGGCTTGGTTTCGCCGCCCTTCGCTATCTTCTGCTCGAAATAGACGTTTGGAGTTCCGGGATGGATTTCGATGGCTCCATCTTCCATGGCGGCAGGCGCGCTCATGTACGCAGGCAGTTCTTCGAGCTTCACCACCACCTTATCTGCAGCCGCTTTTGCGTTCTCGAAGGTGTCCGCGCAGACGATTGCAATGGCGTCTCCGTACTGGAAGACTTTCGAATCGCAGAGAATCGGCCGGTCCCAGCCGTCACCTTTGTTCGTCGGGAAGGTGATAAGGCCTGTAATGCGGTTTTTGCCTTTGACGTCCTTATGTGTGACCACTTTATGGACGCCGGGCATCTTTTCCGCTTCGGAAGTGTCGATGGAAAGAATATTTGCATGGGAAACTTTGGCCTGGACGAGGGCCATCTGCAGGGTCTCGGGAGGGAGCTTGAGACCCAGGTCCGCGCCGTAGTCGCAGGTTCCGGTTACCTTGGCAAGTGCGGAGGGGCGGGGGTATGTTGAGCCCCGGATCTTTCCGTCTGCGGGGCTTTTGAAAGCAAGTTGTTCGGCGGTGGTCTCGCCTCTCAGGATCCGGGCCGCATCCATAACGGCGTCAACCAGGGGTTTGTACCCGGTGCACCGGCAGGCATTGCGATGCTTCTGAAACCAGTCCCGCACTTCTTCACGGGTAGGCTTGGAGTTCTGATCCAGGAAGGCCTTTGCTGAGACGATAAACCCGGGGCTGCAAAAACCGCATTGTGCTCCGCCGTGAACCATCCATGCGACCTGGAGGGGGTGCAGGTTCTCAGGAGTCCCAATGCCTTCGATGGTGGTGATTGCGGCTCCTGCCTCGATTTTGCTCATCCTGGTCACGCACGAACGGACCACTTTCCCGTCCATGATGACCGAACAGGCGCCGCACTGGGCCGTGCCGCAACCGACCTTGGTGCCTGTCAGGCCGAGTTGGCTGCGAAGCACGTCCGCCAACGTAGCCTCGGGGTCTGCAATGACCGTACGGTTTATCCCGTTGATGTTGAGGACCTTCTTCTCCATTCGTTTCTCCCAGGTCTGAGGTGAAAGACGAACCTCCACTCAGGTACCCTCGGCAAAGCCGCATATGGTACCCGTACTCCCGGAACAGGGCACGCTCCATCGTGCGCCGATCCGACGATATCCCTGCAAGCGGTTTGCTCACCGCAAGCTGCCTGGAAAAAACAGCTTCAAAGAACTTGGACTCTTATGTATTTCACATCCCCGGGAGGCCGGGCTGGAACGTACTATCCGGACAAGCCGACAGGCACGCGGCACCGGAAAAATGCGGGAACTGTGTGTCGCCACGGCATTCTTGACTGGAGCTGTTTGCATTGGATCCTCCTCGCGGCCTCTTCACAAGAAATGTACTGGTTGCATTACGTTACGAAAAAAGCAGTAAGAACAAAATATACCGGCACAGCGGGCTGCTTCACTCCTCCGCAACCGCAGAGAGGAAGATTATGCGAGCTTTTGCACATTATAGATGTCGATATCGCAATATGTCAATTACGACATAACGCTGCCGGAAAAATGGAGGGGGAAAGCTCGAAGACTCAAACCTCGAATTGAATGGATTCTATGAAAGAAAGAAACGAAAGAGGTGATCGATGGGAACGGCTCAATGCAGATGCCGATAATAACAGTATCGATTTAGCCCCTGCAATTCTTCGCCGGACTCAGCTCCGACCTTGCTGGCCTTCGGCCCGGGCAGCAAAAAGGTGCTGCCCGGGCCTACACCTCCAGTTCCCGGCCGGCGCGGTCGGGAAACCGTGCTCAAAATGGTGGGAATATAGTTTCATTTTCGTTCAATGGTCGCCGGGAGGCGCTCGGCCAAAGGGGACTTTTTCGTTCAGCGACCCGAAGCGATTTGGCTTTCGTCCTCTTTGACAATTTCCCAGTTCGTCTCGAATGTGTTGTCCAGAGCGGTATAGACAAATCCCATCATCTTCCCGACTCCGGGCATCTGCCTGGGAACCGATTTCCAGTAACTCAGATAAATTGCCGGCACCAGGCGGGGGTTGCCGGTTCTTGGATCGTCTCCGGTAGCCGACCAGAGTTCCCGTTTTTCCAATACCTTCCACAAGGTCCCATGTTTCTTGCTCCTGACAAAGTCGCCCACTCGCGGCAGATTCTTCTTCAAGGCTATCTCGTCATGGCTGTACATAGGAAAAGCTCCTTTCCGGCAGTGTGCGCAAGAGTTCGGCAATCCGGCAAGCATTTTCACAAAGACAGGGTTCACGTCCGCACCCGGGTGCGTGCCGGGTGCGGGAGTCAGGGATTTCGTCTGCCCTATTTCCTGATAACCTTTTGTGTGGAAGGGTAATAAAAAGCAGGACCGAGTTCATCGAACGATAAACTGTTGAATACATGGTGCCCGTCGATGTCCATCACTCTCAGGTCATCTGTTTGGGACAGGTCGCCCATGATCGGAAAAGCGGGTACCGTACTGCTTTTTGACCTTCTCCACCGAAACCTCATGAGCGATGAACCTGGAGATTCCCGTTGCCGCGAGGCGCTTAATGAAGTCGGGAGAGTCCAGAGACTCGAAGGTGGTTAGTACGAGAATGGGCCCACTTCCAGTGAAAATCATTGCAGCTTTCATCAGAGTACCTCCTTCCTGGTGCCATGAAATTGTCTGGTAAGACTCAAGGCCCAACAGTGGAACTCGTCTGAATCTTTCAGCCGGAAGTATGGAAGGGAGCGGGTGTGGACGGGGATTTCGAGCAGTCTGATAGGCGGATCGGCTGTTGCTTGAAGACTGAAAAATTCTGAAAAAGATTCTAGTAGATTAACCTTCTCGTGTCAAGGAAAGCGAAGAGCCGGAAATACGGCCTCAAATCGACCGAGATGCCAAAATAATGCAAAAATTGACGGACCTCGGGCGAGCAGTTGCGGGGCACATCGGCATGAGGGGGGAGGC
>JAEZHY010000153.1 GCA_023416335.1 Pseudomonadota bacterium
GAGTACGGTAGTTGATGAACCGGAAGTATTGTTGGACAATCCTCCGAAAGAGATTCCGAATCCGGTCTGGTTGTTGGGATGGGTCTGGAACCAGTACTGGAGTCCGTACGCGAATTCTTTCGTCAGCTGCACCTCGGCAATCATTACCTCGATCAGAACGGCTCGGGGCAGGATGTCGAGGGTCTCCAGCGTCTTCTTGATCTTTGAGTAGTCAATCGCATTGGCGCGAATGACAATCGCATTATTGACTTCGTCGGCAATTATCATGACCTCGCCCGAGAAGATGCTCGGGACCGTTTTGCCTCCGGCTGCGCCCGCGCCCGCGCCGGCGCCGGGTCTGGCTGCTGCCGTACCCGCGCCTGTTCGAGCAGCGGTCCCGCTCGTCGTGCCGGTCCCGGTGGTTCCGGTTCCGGTCGATCCCATGCCGGACGAGGAGGACCTGGACGAGTAACTGCTGCCGAAGAGCCCGCCGCCGCTCGAACTGCCGGTCCCGCCGAACCCGGTTCCGCCAAAAGCGCTCCGGGTGCTCGTCCGGCCGGATGGGACTATCTGCTGTTCCTTACGCGAGACCCCTCCGGTCGAAAGACCGAAAACTGAATTGAGGATATCCGATATATCTTTTGCCAGTCCGTTCTGGACGAAATAAACATAGATCTCCTCGGTGCTGCCCACTCCCTGTGCATCGAGGGCCTGTAGCCACTGTTTTGCAGATTTGAGAAGATCGGGGTTCTGGGCCATTACGAGCACGCCCCCGAAGCTCTGGAGCGGAATGAATGCCAGGCTGCTTTTGAGTGCGCTGTCCTTGAAGCCCCCCAGTTTCCCCATGAGAGATTCCATCCCCTGGACTGCGTCCTGAGGCGCGATAGAACGGAGGGGGACGATTTCCATGCTGATTTCCTGCAGGATATTTATGTCGATAGTCTTGAGCAGATTGATCAGCGAGCGTGCGTTATCGGTATCTTCAACGAAAATGAGGCTGTTCGTAAGGGGGTCGGCTATTATTTTCTTTCCCGGTGAAAGGAACGGCGTCACCAGGGTCGATGCCTGTTTGGGGTCCATATACCGAAGTCGATAAATTACTATAATCGGCCGGGTGCCTTCTCCTTCGCCTTTCAACAGTGACGGAGTGGCTATCGGAAGTCCGCTGCCTCCCGTCTTCTGGGATGCCTGAATAGAAAAAAAGCCCTTTTTCGGTATTACGCTCACACCATTCGATTCATACGCCCTAGTCACCATCTGCAGAAGCTCGCGGGAGTCGAAATCTCCCTCGATATACATGCTGATCCGTCCCTGCAGGGTCTGATCCATCACGTAGTTGACCTTCAGCTGATCTCCGAAAATCTGGCTTGTTACCTCGGCGATATCAGCCTTATCGAAGTTCAGGACTATTCGCTGCCGTTCTTTTTGTGGGGGCAGGGGAGCGCCTGTTGGAACTTCCTGCGAGGGTGGGGTCATTAGTCCGGTTTGAAGCGACCCGATCACGGGCGGAATCGGCGGCTTTTTTTTGCTCTCTTCCAGAGCTTTTGCCGCAGCAGATTTGGAATCGCCCAGTTCGATGCGCGTTGTGGTGGCGGATGACTGGTCCGATGCTGCCGGTTCCGGGGTGTTGCCGAAAATCATCGGGGAGTTCGCGTCCTGCGAACCGTACTGGGCCGATGCCTGTGAAGAACTCTGAGCGGTTGGAGCGGTCGAACTCGTCTGACTTTCCGATGTCGAGGGAAAAGGCCGCGGCGACTGACTCAACGGAACGGATTTTTGTCCGTCCGAGGGCCTCACCGGAACTCGCGGAGAAGACTGACAGGAAATAAGGAATATTGCCAGCAAAACAGTAACAACGGACTGGCATGTTCTCATTAAAGGACCCCTCCTAATTACGTGAGAACTATTGCTTCCGTAAGCGCATACAGGCTCGATTGCAGCCGGCATGCCACGGCATTTTATGATGCGGAATCTCAGGAAAATAACATAATGAGGCGGCTCGCGCTTCACACCGGACGCCCTGGGATCCCTGCGGCTCCACGGGCCGTATTCGATCCCGGTATGGAGCAGCAGAACCGCTTCCTACAGGGTTCCAGAGGGCATGACTCTCTCCGGGTTTCGGGACATTAGTATAAAGGACCTCACAAATCAAATAAATCCGGGTCGAAAGGGGTATACTCCATGATTCATGGTTCCCTATATAAGACACGGCAGGGAGGAAATGAAGGCGCACATTAAGATTTTTCTCCCTTTTCCATAAGAGCGGCCAGGATAACGTTTACCACCAGGTCAGGCCCTTTGTTACGCTGGATCTTTTGGATATTGATCTCCTGAACGAGTATGGCGAATTCGGTATTCTTTACACGGGCCAGGAAATACTGCAATCCGTCAACCGTCGTCATGAGGTTGAAACGAAGGTGAACCTCCTGATAAAGGCCATATTCCTTGCTGGCAAGCACCTGGTAGGTCTTGATGTCGAGCTTCTGGCCGCCGCCGCCGCCCTTTGAGGAAAGCAGGTCTCCAAGTGAGGCTGCGAGCTGGTAGGGATCCGTTCCGCGAAACAATCTCTTGTGCATTTCCTTGAGTTCATCTTCCTGTTTCACCAGGTTTTCGCGGATCCCCTGAGCCTGTTCGAGTTTCTGCTCGTATTTGCGAATAAGGTCCTGCTGCTGCTTTACCTTGGCCTCGAGCAGATCTTTCTGGCCGATTACGGGCTCGACCCAGAGGAAATTTCCGACAACTAATGCAGCAACGACCAGGACCGAGGCAATGATCGAGGACCTGTGTTTCTTCAGGTCGGCAAAGGTCGGTTTTTGCATTTTCATTGTGCCTCCTCCTGGCTCTGCAAATCGTCTGAATAGACTTCTTCCTCTGCGGGCTGCTCATCGCCGCTGTTGACTTCAGGTGCCGCGCGCACGGGTGCCTGAGATGCATTTATGCTCGCGGGAATTGCAGCAGGAGTCGCGGCGTCCTCGACCGTTTCGGCCGGGAGGGCCTCGAAACCCTTATGAAGCTTTTCGATATCCAGATTGAGCTGGACGTTGAAGCGCTCCTGGTCCGACGAAGGATTTCGCGTAACCGGGGAAGCAAATTTCACGTCGCTGAGTCCCTCGGTTTTCGAAAGTTCGGACAGGTACTTTATAGCCGATTTGCTTTCCCCTCGGATGATCAGCTGGCTCTTGCGCAACGAGAGATAGTTGAGCCATGTATCATCCGGTGTGATTTGCGTCAGGAAGGTCAGAAGCTCAAGAAGGGGATAACCTTCCCGGTTGAACTCGGAGAGTGTCTTCTGATCTTCACGGAATTTGGAAATTCGCGTCTGAAGTTCCTCTATGGGCTTCCACTTGGTTTCCAGCTGGTTAACCTGGATCCTCAGCCGCTTGTTCGTCTGTGTCAGCTGTTCGACCGACCGGACCTGGTACAGCCCGTAGGCCGCAAAAACCAGCACAAGGAACAGCAGGGGCCAGATAACGCGGGGCACCTCCCAGGGTTTCAGCAGGAGTTCCGTATCGAAAGTAAAGATCGTCTCCTGCCCGAGCAGATGCCGGACCCAGTTGGAAACGAAGCTCTCCTCGAGCTTATGGACCTGAATGGGAAATCCCTCCGTCACCCAGTCTTTCCCATAGTCCTCCGCCTCGCCGCATTCCTCGTCCAGGCAGAGAAGGTGAATATGGGGTTCTATTTCGCACAGGCTGTCCCCGTTGCTGATGCAGCGCAGGTTCTCCCGGAACAGCCTGAGGCTGTGAAGGGATTTGCCGATCACCAGGGTATCCATGAAAGAGCCCTTGTAGAAACGATGGACTTCCAGGTGGGCGTCGTCCAGGGACCGTGCGATGAGTTCGAGGGAATCCCCTTCCTCGGCCGTAGTCAGAGAAGGCAGAAATGAGCCGTAAAGGAGGGAACTGGGCATCACCGTAAAGGTGTGGAAGAGCGAGCCGTTCAGCGCCTGGTGGAGCTTGTCGTAGATCTCGCGCTGAATGGAGAAAATCGGGACCGAAACATACTGGTTTATCGGAAGCGACGGGCCGAAAAAGTGAATCGTCCTGTCTTCTTCGTGGAAGATGTTTTCCTGCCAGTCGAAGTTGACTGCCTCGTCAAGCTGGTCTTTCAGGGAAACGGGGTAATGTTCCCGGTGTACCGAGTAGAAGTTGCTCGGGAGTATAAGCAGCAGGGCGCTTCCCTTCCTGCTCTTCGGTCGAAGGTTCAGATACTGCAGGTGATCCAGGGCGGATTCCCCTGCGGGCACCGGGTATTGTTCGGCCGCCTCGAGTTCCCAAGACCGCCATCGCCGGTGGGCGCGCAACACTTCGATTCGGCGATTTTCCACGTAGACTGCATAGAGATTGGTTGGTCTGTACTTCATGATGCCTTTCAGCATTGCTTTCCCTTCTCCGACCGCTACAGGACTTTCCTGCTCAATATTTTGTATTGGTTGTGGCCATCGGGGCTGAAGCGAACGGTTAACCAGATTCCGACTGTTGGAGGGCCGTTTGCGCTTTTCCCGAAGGAAAGAATGCGATATGTGCCGCCCGTTTTCCAAAAGACGGGGACGGTTTCGGTATCCTGTTCCTCATCGAAATCACGAGGTAAATTGGAATTATTACCATATATCGTTAACATGCTGAAAAGGGAATACTTACCGGGAAGCAAAAAATCCTGATAGCCTTCGGGAAGGTCCTTCGGCCGCCTGTCGTCTCCATACCCAAAAAAGAGTTGCTGGGTCACTCCCGGCACGAGCAACAACTGGTCCAGGCTTGTGAGAGGGCCGTTAAAAGGGATGTAGTTGCGCCCGGACCGCTTATAGTCGTCTTTTTCCATTCCGTGAAGGCGCGGCGAATCGTCACGATCGATAAAGTCGAGAATACGGTCTGCAATCTGCTCGCAGATCACTTCCTCCGGGATGGTCTTTTCCAACATGCGCTTGAGTTGGACTTGCCCGGTCCTGTTTACATTGACCTTTGTATCTTCGGGCTCGATAATCACAAGGGCGCTGCCCGTCTCATACTGAACTACGCGAGGTTTTCCGTCGGGCTGCCAGTTCTGGTCCAGCGGAGAGTCCAGCCGCATCGGCGGTTGCTGCCCGATTCGGGCAAGAGCTTCGTAGCAGCCTCCAATTGCAAGATGGAGAGCCTGCGACCTCCGGATCGTGTGGATTGTGTCTTCGCCTTGAAGACGGGTTTCCGCGCTGATCTGGAAAGCAAACCACATGATGAGGGCACAAATCCACAAAACCGCAATGAGCACGACGCCCTTCTGGCAGGAGAGCGGCCGTGAAGCGAGGAGGCGCAGGCGGCCTGCGATAGTGAGGAGCGCCGGGCGGCTCATTCCAGAAATACCCCTCCTCCCGTCTGGAGCGCGGGGGCTTGAGACTTGTCGATTTCGATCGTGAACGGACAATTGAGCATCAAGGTCTGCGAATAGGATTTTGAGTCCTGTCCGTTCCATGTCAACAGGATCTCGATCGGTATCTCGTTTGTTTTATTCCAGCCTTCCGAGAATTCTTTTGCATCTTTTCCGGCGTAAGCCAGCGAGAACCCGCCCAGATCGACCGTGAAAGAGCGCACGTTTTCGTCGCGGGAAGCTTTCGGCTGGGCAAAATCCAGGATCAGCTTCGAATGATACGGATCAAGAGGCCTTTCGGCGTAGAAGAGGGTTTTCGAACCGGCATCATACGAATAACGGACGACCACGGGAATTCCCTGCGAAATCGCCTTGACGGAATGGGAGGTCGCGAAAACGACGGATGTGGAGTTCCCGGAAAATAGAGGGCGCATCCCGTCCTCGAACTTGATCGGAGTAGGATCGACTTCGGCCAGCTGTTTCTTCAGCAGATCGACCAGCAATATAGTCTGGTCCGGTCTGCGGTTCTGGCTGCTTTCCCATGCCCTGAGCGAAAATGAGAGGCAAGCGGACAGAATGCCGATCACGATCGCGGAGATAGCCGTCGCCAGGATCAACTCTATCAGAGTGAATCCGGATTCCGCATTCTGTGAACGGGATTTGTCACGCGTCCGCATGGAAAAATTCATATCCTGTCCATTTCCGGGATAGCTATGTTTTGTCTGGAACGATGAGACTGAATTCCAGGCGCCCGGTTCTATAACTGAGCATTACCCGATAGAGGCCGCCGGATTGCGTCCCGGCGGTCTTTTCGCCGAGTTCGACCGGAGCGAGCGAAACGGCCACAATCGGATTTCCCGGCAGTTCCGTCAGGCTGATGCTTCCGTCGGCCGCTCTCTGCGGATCCGCAAAAATCATCTGCGCGGCGGATTCCAGTATGGGCTGGATCTCGCTTTTTTCTCGTATCTGAAAAGAGTGGCGCAGGGAGACGGAAATAAGCCCCATCACTCCGCCCACGATTATCGTGCCGATGATCAGGCCAACGAGCATTTCCAGGAGCGTAAATCCGGGTTGGGACCCGATCGCCCTGCGTGCTCTTATTTTTCTGAGAAGATTAGCCATTCTCACCTGGTCGTTTTTTCCTCAAGAGTACCGGGACCCGGGTAGGCACCCGCCTCTTGCGCTCCGCGTCCGGATTCAAGAATCCGGGCAACCCAACCTCTTGTTCAATTGGCTGGTCGGTGGGCACGATAACCCCGTACCCACCCTACGCCGCTCGCCGTTCACTTATTTACAGCCTATTCGCTGGTTCCCAAGCTCCGGCTTGGGAACCCCGGCAGTAAAGCCAACCCGTGAATTTGTCAGTTCACTGCTCACCGTCCACTGTTCACTGCCTCTATCACTGCTGCAACCGCGCCAGTCCCACCGTCCCGAAAAGCGGATGGATCGTGACGCGGTAGGTTCGCTGATGGTCGAACGTAACATCGACGTCGTCGCCCACGAGACTGCCGTCCGGATAAAAAATGATCAGAAAATCGCCCGTCTCCGGGTCCTTTTCAAGGTGGTCCGAAAACACTTCCACATTCAGGGGAATGGGTTTCTGGGGAGGATTCGCGAAATCGTATACCCGCTCCGCCCCGTTTATCCTGAATGCGACCGGGTGACCGGAATTCATCGCGGACAGGCGCGCCCTCTTGAGTGTTTCCGAAAATTCCTGGAGGAAGTCGCTGTCTTCGATTCTCTTCCAGCTTGCGCCCACCCTGGGTATGGTGACGGCAATAGTGATCGAGATGATCAGCAGGACCGCGACCAGTTCGATGAGCGTAAATCCGGCATTCCAGCCGTTATGCCTAGAATTTGATGTCATTGATTCCGAATATCGCAGTAAACATGCTCATGACCATCAGGGCGATTATTCCACCCGTCAGGATGATCACCGCAGGTTCCATAAGGGTCATGATTCTTTGGAGCGTTCGCTGCAATTCTTTTTCGAAGTAATCCGAAAGGGCGAGCAGGCCCGCTCCGATGTTTCCCTGTTCCTCCGATATTCGCAGCATCGTTCCCAAACGTGCGGGAAACGATTCGTTGCCGCGGAAATAGTTGCTCATCGACCGCCCCACCTTTATCTCCTGGTGAAGGGGGGCCAGGGACTCCCGCAGGACCACGTTCATGATGAGTTCCTGCCCGAGCGTGAGTGCGCGAAGCAGAGGGACCCCGGCTTCCAGCATCGTCCCCATCATCCGGCAGAACCGTGTAAGCTCGCTGTGCAGAATGATGAAGCGCGAAAATGGAAACCAGAAGAGCAACTTGTCGAGGGATTTCCTTATCTGGGGCTGACGGAGCACGTATTTCCCGCCCCAGAAGACCACGGCAAGCAGAAGGGGGAATACCCATCCGTAGTCCTTCAGCCAGACACCGATATTGAGCATGATCTGGGTGACGAAAGGCACCTTCTGATTGAGGTCATGGAAAATTTGGGCGAATTTCGGAATGACGTAGACGAGTAGAATCACCATTGAAACGGTGCTCGTTCCCAGCAAAATGACCGGATAGATCATCGAAGAGATCAGGGTCTGCCGGAAAGCGCGTCTTTGTTCCATGTACTGGGCCAGGCGTTTCAGGATCGGCCCGAGCGTCGCGCTGGCTTCACCTGCCCGCACCATGTGGTCGGAAAGCGCTCCGAAGACGTCCCGATACTGTCCCAGGGCGTTGGAGAGGTCGTGGCCGCCCTGCACGCTTTCGAGCAGGTCTTTGACTATGCGCTGAAAACCCTTATGGGTCTGGTTGCTGCTGATGAGCCCCAGCGCCCGATCGACCGGAAGGCCTGCGAGAAGCAGATCGGACAGGTCGTAGAAGAAGCGGATGATATGTTCTTCCGGAATCCGCCGCCTCTTCTGGCTCTTTACCGCTTTGATCTTTACGGGAAAGAGCCTGCTCGACTTCAGTTTTCTGGCGGCATCCACTTCGGACAGGGCTTCCAGGACCCCCTTGTGTATGTCTCCGCCTGCATCGCGTGCCTGGTATTGGAAATAGCTCATAATTCGGACTTTTCAGCTCAAATGTCAGGACAGGCTGGTAACTCTCAGAACTTCAGACAGAGTCGTCATGCCGTTGACCACCTTTATGAAGCCATGGTGGACCAGGGGCCGATATCCCGTTTGATAGGCCGTATGGGAGATGCTTCCGGCATCTTTTCCGGCCACGATCGCGGAGCGGATCGCATCGCTGATGGGCAGCACCTCGAAGATCGCCTGTCTTCCCTTGAAACCCGTGTATCCGCACCGGTCGCATCCTTTGTTCTGGTAGAGGGAAAGGTGCGGCGGAAGGTCGGGAATGACTTCGCTTATCCGTTGGCGATCGACGTCGCGGGCTTCATATTCCGTCTTGCAGTGCGGGCAGAGCAGCCTGACAAGCCGCTGTGCGAGAATCGCAAGAAGCGAGTCGGCCATCAGGAAGGATTCTATCCCGATATCGCGAAGACGCGTAATTGCGCCGGGTGCATCGTTTGTGTGAAGGGTGGAAAGAACAAGGTGACCGGTCAGTGCCGATTCGATGGCGATGTCGGCGGTTTCCTTGTCGCGGATTTCACCGATCAGCAGGACGTCGGGGTCCTGGCGGACAAGGGACCGAAGGGCATTGGCAAAGGTGAGGTCGATCTGGGGCTTTACCTGTATCTGGTTGATCCCGCTTATCTGATACTCGACCGGATCTTCGACGGTCAGAATCTTGCGGGTAACGGAGTTGAGTTTCTTGAGGACCCCATAGAGAGTTGTCGTTTTACCGGAACCGGTAGGGCCGGTTACGAGGATCATGCCGTAAGGACGTTCGATAAGCGCTTCGATATAGTCGAGGTCCTTCGGATCCATGCCGAGGTTTGCGAGGTTGTAATCGACCCCTTCCTGGGAAAGGAGTCTGAGTACGACGCTCTCGCCGTAGATCGTCGGAACCGTCGATACGCGGATGTCCACCTCGCGGTTTCCGAAGCGTATTTTTATTTTTCCGTCCTGAGGAAGGCGCCGTTCCGCTATGTTCAAATTCGCCATGAGCTTCAGGCGGCTTACGATTGCGGACTGCATGGTTTTTTGTGGCTGGTCCAGGTCGAACAACACGCCGTCCACGCGTGCACGTACCTGGAAAGTCCGCTCGAAGGGCTCGAAGTGAATGTCGGATGCCCGCATATCCAGGGCGCGCGAAATAAGAACGTTCACCAGCCGTACGATTGGGGCTTCCTGGGCCAGACCCTTGAGGTGTTCGAGGTCTTCCTCGAACCCGTCGGAGTTGATGGAAATACCGTCCTTCGAAAGTGCCTCGGCTTCCCGGGCCGCCGTTCCGTACAGCCTGTCGATGGCGGTGCGGATTTCTTCGCGCTGCCCCACGCACAGGCTCAGCTTCATCCCGGAAAAATAACCGCCGAGAATATTTATGACCGGCAGGTTGAGCGGATTGCTCACTACGACCCGAACCTTGCCGCTATCGACCTGAATGGGCAGGACCGCGTGCTTGCGGAGGAAAAACATCGAGACCCCTTCAAGGAGGACGGGTTTTTCCGGGTAATCTTCACGCTCGAGCAGCGGGATTTGCAGATTCTTTGCCAGGACGCGCAAGATACGGCCCTCGTCTGTAATCGCAATATTTTCGAAGGCATCCATCAATGGAATACCCTCGATAAAGAAAGAAATCTGGAGCTGTCTTACCTGCTCGTCATGCAGGTTGAACTCCTGCTGGAAAGCCTGAAGCAGAGAAATCTGTTCTTCCATATATGTCCTGAAGAGCGTTCAAGTTTAAGGAGGCCGGCCTCCCGTCATTTCAGGAAAGTCCCCTGAAAGGATCCGGCAAAGTTGTATGGTGATGATCCGGAGCGGCTGTGATACCTTTCAGCCCGTCAAACCCGAGCACCTGATGCCCAAAAGGATTAACAAATTGTGCTGAAAAAGTAAACTTACCGTCTCGGAAAGACTGGGTAGCGCGATTCCATAGAGTTTAATCATTCCATTTCCTGGATGGAACTCCTCGCTTTTTTGTGTTCGGACAGAAAGGGTGCGGGATCGGGCTGTTTCCCGAAAGTGAAAGAGAATATAATCAATAATTTGAAGAAAAAGAACAAATTTCGGCATTATTGCCGGCGTTCTTATTTGGGACATCCCATTGAGTTGACATCGGGGAAGATACCTTTTAATCTTACACATTTTTAAAAATCCCCGAATGTCGGAAAACACAGGAGCGATACTCTCATGAAATGCGATAAGAAATCGTGCGCCGGTTGCGCGGGCGAAAAGAAATCCAGGGAGGAACTGGTCGGCTGTAAGCTGTCGCGGATAAAGCATAAGCTGATAGTCATGAGCGGCAAAGGCGGAGTGGGAAAAAGCAGCGTCTCTTCCTACCTGGCCCTCGCACTGGCACAAAAAGGGTATCAGGTCGGACTTCTTGATGTCGACCTGCACGGGCCGAGCATTCCGAAGATGTTCGGGTTGCACGGAATTCTCAATATCACCGCGGAACGCGAGATAGTGCCTCACGAATACAGGCCGAATCTGAAGATCGTTTCAATAGAGTCCCTGCTCGAAGATACCGACTCGCCCATAATCTGGCGCGGGCCCCTCAAGCACGGAGTGATTCAGCAGTTTCTGGCGGACTGCAGGTGGGACGATCTGGATTTCCTGGTCATCGACTCCCCGCCGGGAACGGGCGACGAACCGCTTACGGTGTCCAAGCTCATTCCGGATGCAAAAGCCATTATCGTTACGACCCCGCAGGAAGTTGCCCTAGCGGACGTGAGAAAATCCATCAATTTCTGCCGTAAGGTGAATCTGAGCATGCTCGGACTGGTCGAGAACATGTCCGGCCTTTTCTGCCCCCACTGCAATGAGTTCATTCCTATCTTCCGCACCGGTGGAGGCATGAAGACTTCGGATTTAATGAAAATAGACTTCCTCGGGGAACTTCCCTTCGATCCGAAAGTAGTCGAAGGCGGGGACCGCGGTGTCCCGGTTCTGGAGAACGGGGACGATTCGCCTTTCGCCAGGGCGGTCGGAGAATTTGTCGGAAACGTGCTCGGTAAACTTGGCGAAAACGGAAGACTGGAAGCTTCAAACCAGTAGTAACCATCTATAGAGGAAAGCCCGGAAATGTTCAAAATATCCCTGGACCAGACCTCCCTTACAGAGGACCAGAAACGGACCCTGAATGAAATGTGGCTCCGGTGCATGCGCCGGATAATCGTAAGCACCACCCTTGCCGGCAGCGGGCATCCCGGCGGTTCCATGTCCTCGCTGCATCTTCTCCTCACTCTCTACAGCCTGATGGACCACAACCCCCAGGATCCGTGCTGGGATGACAGGGACCGGCTGGTAGTCAGCATGGGGCACATAAGTCCGGGTGTCTATAGCGTTCTCTGTGAATTCGGCTACTTGGCCGAGGAAAACCTGTTCATGGAATTCCGGCGGGCGGGTTCGCCGTTTACGGGTCATGTCGAATCCTGCATTCCCGGCGTCGAGTGGAATACGGGCGTGCTGGGCCAGGGACTTTCGGCCGGATCCGGTATGGCGCTTGGCCTGAAGTTCCGGGAGAAGAAAAACCGGGTTTTCGTCCTGATGGGAGACGGTGAGCAGCAGAAGGGCCAGATTTCCGAGGCGCGCCGCTTTGCCGTCAAGTTCGGCCTGAACAATATGGCCTGCCTGATCGACCGCAATTACCTGCAGATCTGCGGAAGCACCAACACCGTCATGCCGCAGGAAGTCCGCGCCGAATATGCAGCGGCGCACTGGAATGTGGTCTACATCGAAAACGGAAACGATTTCGATCAGGTTTTCAGCGCACTGCGAAAAGTCTACCGCTATGAAGCGGGAGATCCCAGATATCCCACAGCCGTTATTGCCAGGACCATCATGGGCAACGGCGTCTCCTTCATGTCCAACAAGGCGAAGTACCACGGCAGCACCCTGAACGAGGCAGATGCCGCCAAAGCGCTGGATGAACTCGGGTTGGACAACCCGATTCCGGATTTCAAGGAAAAGCGCCGGGCCTGCGTTTCATTCCAGGGACACTTCTGCCGGCCTCAGCAATATCCCCGGATCGACTCGGGCGAGCCCCGGACGTATGCTCCCGGGACTTCGACGGACAACCGGTCGGCTTACGGCGGCGCGCTCGAAGATCTGGCAAAGCTGAACAACGGCGAAGAGATCCCCAAAGTGGTCGGTTTCAGCTGCGACCTCGAAGGCTCGGTCAAAATGGAGGCGTTCCATAAGATTTCCGGGAATGCATTTGTCGAATCCGGAATTCAGGAGCACCACACCGCGACCGCTTCAGGGGCTTTGAGTCGGGAAGGGTTCGCGACGTTCTTCAGCACCTTCGGGATTTTCGGTGTTACGGAAGTCTTCAACCAGATGAGATTGAACGACATCAACTGCACCAATCTCAAGCTCGTCTGCACCCACCTGGGGCTGGACGTCGGTGAAGACGGCCAGACTCACCAGTGCATCGATTACATCGGCCTTCTCCAGAATTTGTTTGGCTTCTCGATATTCATTCCGGCCGATCCGAACCAGACGGACAGGATCGTCCGCTATATCGCGGAGAGGCCCGGAAACTATTTTGTCGGAATGGGCCGGTCCAAGATGACGCCCATTTCGAACGAATCCGGAGAACCGGCTTTTGCAGGCTCGTACCGGTTCGAACCGGGAAAAGCCGACTGGCTCCGCAAGGGATCGAAGGCTGCCATTCTCGCCCACGGCCCGATGGTTCACCATGCTGTCAAGGCGCATGAAGTGCTGGCCGCAGAGCATGGGATCGATGCGGCCGTCGTTAATTTCGCATCCATAAAGCCGCTGGATACCGAAGCGATTCTCGAAGCAGCCAATACGGGTCTTATAGTGACTTCGGAAGACCACCATGTGGATACCGGCCTAGGGGCCCGCGTTGCCTCGGTCCTTGCCGGGCAGGCCCTGCCGTGCAGACTGGTGCGGCTTGGCGCGAATAAGTACGGTACATCCGGAAAGCCGGAGGACCTCTACCGGGAAGAAGGGATCGACTGGGAGGGTATCGTTAATGCCGTCCTGGAAGCTCGGAAAAAAGAGACGATAAAGAGGTGATCCACCTCTCAACGAATCGATCGCTGAAGGGATTTTGTTCTTCCGGAAATTTTCGAAAGAACTGCGGAGGTAGGACAGGCCTCGCCGGAACGACCAGCGCCCCAAGATAGCGTGTCGGACCGAAAGCGAGCAACCGGTCCCTTTGCCTGCCCAGGAGGCTGCTGACAAAAATACGGAGGAGAAAATTCTGGCGGAGATAGCACTCCAGGATTTTCTTCTCCAGAGGTACCGGGCTCAGGCTTGCGTGCTGAAGAAACCGGCGGTAGCAGGTTGCGATTCCGTCAAGCCGGCCGCGGTCTCTCCTGAACGCATCCAGAAAGTAGACATACCCTGCCGCGCTGCCCGTCCGGGTCAGCCGGTAAGCCTCCATTTCACATTCCAGAAAACGATGGCAGTTCAAGGGCGACAGCTTCCCGCCGCAGCAAACCTCATTAGATAAGCTCAGACTATTGATAACCGGATGCCATATCGCGTCCGCCAGGAAGTGCCCGGCAAAGCCGAGCGCCCAAGCCTGGCAGGTTTCAGATAAAGCAGACCGATCGGATTCCAGCCAGTTCAGTATGGGAGCGATTCCCTCCCGCTCCATCAGGCTATGGAGCGCATTGCCGAAACGCGACTGCGAAAAAGTGGGAAGGTCGTAAAAGAAAATATCCGGGGAGAGGGCGCCAATGAGGAATGCCAGTTGCTGGTTGCGGACAGCCGCGGGCAGATTGCCCGGGAAGCTTGTTAGGTAGTTCTCTGCTAGAGATATATGAAAGCCTTCTTTCGGCATTATGCTCCAATCAGTTCAGTGCCTTCGTATGAAACAAGTGAACGGAGAGCCGCGTAGGGTGGGCACCCGTTTTTCGGGTGCCCACCCTACGGCCAACCCAATAAGCGTCGTTTCCCACAATGGTTGGTCCTAGGGCCGGGCGGTGGGCACGCTGAAGCTTTGTGCCCACCCTCACGGCTCCCGGAGACTTCTCCGTTGAAAACCTCGGCATTGCGCTCCTATTTTACATCGCCTTGATCTTGGCAAAAAACTTGAATCGCTTCCGGAATCAGCTTTCTGACAAAGGAATTTCGATCTCCTTCGAATTCCGCCAGGTATTCCGGGTATCGCGGATGTGCGGCGGAGAGGGAAGGGGACCTGTGGCGCGCGGCCGAGAACTGATTACCAAAGCCCTGGATCAGGTCGAGAAGGGGTACTTGCAGAAAATTGTAATCATCGAGCCAGCCAAGCCGGTACATCGCTTCGAATCGCAGGAGGTCCAGCAGGAACAGGGTGATGTCGGTCACACCCATCTTGCTTTCGCTTTCGAGATAGTGAAAGCGGTTGCCGGGGCCGAGCCCTTTGATGCCCATTATGAGTTCATAGAGTGCGAGTGCCGATTCTTCGCCGCCTCGAATGAGGTATTTTACAGTGGAGTTGTCCAGGTCGCGGACGCTGGTATTGTCGTCAAAAGCCATTCCAAAACGCCGGGACCAGGGGTCCAATCCCTTCTTCGCAGCGAGATGGCGCCTGCACTCATACATATCGAGTATCTTGGCCATTCGGAACCTCAATGTCGGGTGGGAACCAATGGGGGCAGGTCGTGCCGCCCTGTGACGGGAGCTTGTCTTTGCCCGCGTCGAGAAACCTGTGCGAAGCGTACTAGAAAACGTCGGCTGAGAAAACAAATATTTCGGCATCATGCCCTTGCCAGGCATTTTTGGAAAGTCCGGCTTTTCGGCAGGTCCACTCGAGAAATTCCTTTCGGTCCCATCTGTGTTCGACGGCAACCTGGGGGAGGAGCAGGCCCGACTGGAAACCCTTCCGAACGAGCAGCCCGTGTTTCCCGATTTCTATTTCAGAAGGGTCGCCGATGCGTTGCAAAGGGGTCAGGACTGAAATCTCGATGTTGATTTCCTCCAGTTCCTCAGGCTCCAGGGCGCAGAACCGCGGGTCGCCGAACGCGGCTTCCACGGCCATCTTTTTGATCGTCTCCCAAAGAGGGGTGCGCGCTTCGATCATTCCGATGCATCCGCGCAGATCGGCGCCTTTGTGAATACATACGAATGCGGCCCCGGGTTCCGCGAGGCGTTCATCCGGAATCGGGAGATCGGGCATCTTTTCGCCCATGCAGCGGCTCCTGATCACCCGGAACGCGAGGTCCTTCAGCTGCTTCTTTTCTTCATCGGTATAGCCGAGATTCGCACCGGCCTTTTTCGGATTATCCAGTCCGGCTGCCCGGCTTCCGGATTTCCGGCACAGCGCCGCCGCCGCATAGCCTACGACTCCGGAATTTTTGTCGCCGGTCACATCGCCGGAATTGGCGTAATGGAGCACTTTTGCGGAGTCGGCTCCGAGTTTGCGTGCTGCCAGCATGAGGGTCAAAACAGGGCCGGCTCCGCATGCCTGGCATTTCTGAGACTGCAATTCCGAAGCAAGCCCTTCGGGATCGAATGCACTGAGTCTGTCGAGAAAGGTCCTGTCCAGGCGCTTTGCTTCTGCATAAGGGAAGTAGTGAGAAAGGTCGGTGCTTGCGACAAGCAGCACCCTTTTACCTTCACAAACCGACGCGATCGCCTCCGCCAGTTGGACACAGTAATCGAGGCGCTGGGTGCCCATCACTATCGGTATCAGCGTGAATTGGGGCAGCACGGTTTGAAGGAAAGGCAGTTGTATCTCGAGTGAATGTTCCGCCTGATCGGCTTGGGGGACATACTGTATCAGGGAAGTGTGTTTGTACAGATCGTCGATGATTTCACGGTCGAGGGGAACCACCCCGAACGGAGTTCGGTATCCGCCGAGATTGTAGATGCTCGATCCGGGGAAACTTTCCTGATGGCTTGGAGCGAGTATCAGGACGCGGTCGAATGGGTCCTGGAGGAGAAGCTTGTAGGCGTAGGCGGCGACAGGTCCGGAATACATGTAGCCGGCATGAGGAGCGATCAGGCCGATAAGACCGCCTTCTACCGCCGGCGGGACCGCCCTGTCGAGATACCTGGATATCTGCCCCTTCAGCGCCGCTGGATCTGCCGGGTACCAGGTCCCTGCAATGACGGATTCCCGGATTTTTTCGGCTGCCATAAACACCCTTTCCGTTGAACGGTTCGAGTCATCCGATTCTGGGCATGAGGGTCCATTTTATGAACCACTTCGTGCTTTCGGAACCCTTGTCCAGGCAGACGATCCCGCCGTTCTGAAATTTGAAGACGAGCGTTTCGACAGAGCCCGCGACCAGGTAATTTGTCAGCCTCTCCATAAAGGGCAGATGCCCGACGAGCATAAGATTATCCTCGTTACGGAGTTTCCCGGCAATCGCGGTTACGTCGTCGAGCGGGTTGAGCCCGGGGGCCTCTTCGGCTCTTCCTTCCCGCAAAAGGGCCCCAGCGAAGATTTCGGCTGTCTGTCGCGCCCTTTTCTTCCCGCTGTGCCGTATGGCCGCGGGTGAAACGGAATAGCCCTTCGCGACCTCCGCTATTCGGTTGACGTCCGCGATTCCTTCCGGCGAGATTCCCTGCTCCGGGTCTTCTTCCTTTGAAAAGCTCTTTCCGTGTTGAACGAGATAGAGGGCCATAAGATCTCCTTGCTCAAGACCGGACCTAAGCAATCCCACATCGGCGCTGCAGGAAGGGACAGTTCGCACTTTTCGAGTCCCTGCGCCTCTTATGATTGAAGAATGTAAAATAGAATGACTTTTTTGACAATGCAAAGAAGGGATACGGAAAAGCGGGAGGAGGAGGCATGTTCGAGCAGGGCAGGGTCCCGGGCGCGCTGCCGGATTGCACGTCTGAATCGAAGCCGGTCATGCACTGTCCCCGTTGCGCAACTCGCTAATCCGCAAATCCAGGTCCTTGAACATTTTTCGGATTCCCACTCCGGTTGGTTCGAAATGGTACGCGTCCTCAGGGCCTATTGAAATCGCGGACGCCATACCGAGCGGATCTTCCCGAACCGTGGCCAGAATGAATTTCCATCCGTGCGCTTCTTCCTGGTATCGAATCATCTTCGCTATTTGCTTGTATGTGAATTCCATGCTTATTCGGTCGTACCCTTCGGTGATTATCACTGTAGTGACCCTGGACGGGCTGCTTCCGCCGTGTGATTTGCCGAGGCGCTCCGTCACATATTGTATCGTACGGCCGATTGCATCCAGTTCGGCGCTGTCGCCGCCCAATGTATAGGGTGCATTGCGCAGCGGCTTCACCTGGTCGAGCGGAGTCCCGTCGTACAGGAGTTCGTGATCCCTGTCGAACAGCACCAGGGTGAGCAGGGCTTTGCCGGGTGCTTTTCGCTGATGGTCGACAAGCTCATTGAAACCCGCAACCGCGTCGTTCCACACTACCTCC
Source organism: Pseudomonadota bacterium (assembly GCA_023416335.1). Next base: position 17,721 of record JAEZHY010000153.1, read on the forward strand.
ATCGGTCCGACACGGCTTATTATGAATATCAGTTCCGTAAGGTCCTTTTCCGGCATTTCCTGTCTCCGGGCGCTGGCTGCGAGTCTTTTCGCACAATGCCATGATGGTTACGTTTGTATGACGATTCAACTTGAGATCGTTTTTCTTTTAATAATAAACATTCGGCTTCAGGAGTGTTGGCATTCTGCAAAAGAGATAGACGCCCGACATCGTCTGTTGTCCTTGAGATAGAAAAATTCGTTTCGGAATGTTTTCGGGGTGGCGATTCGAATAACCCGCAACGGCCGGCAGGCCATTAGACTTCTTGGAGCACAAGGTGCCGAAATTCAAGAAAATAGAAGATTACGGGGTGGTCGGAAACCTGGGAACGGTTGCACTGATCGGAAAAGATGGATCGATTGACTGGCTCTGCCTGCCTTACATGGACTCCCCGGGTGTATTTGCAGCACTGCTCGATCCTGAAAAAGGCGGTTGCTTTAAAATAGCTCCGACTGAATATTTTGAATCACATCAGAACTACGTCGGCAATACCAATGTCTTGAATACGACTTTTGACACCAGGTCCGGAAGTGCAATCATCACGGATTTCATGCCGCCTGTTGATCGGGAGGAGGCGGAAAGCGGCAGGCGCCTGTTGTACAGAAAAATAACCTGTATTCGAGGACACATAACCCTGGAAGCATTCTTCGAGCCGGTTTTTCAATTCGGGCTGGCTCCTGCCGATCTGAGTCCGACAGGACACGGCGTTCGGGCAAACCACGGGAGTGAATCCCTATATCTCCAAACGCCACTTAAACCTTCGATTGACGAGAAAAGTGCCCGCTGCACTCTGACCATGCGCGGGGGAGACGTATACTGGTTTGTCCTTTCTCACGGCGGTGAAGTGCAGGAAACGCCGGAAGATTGCGATAGCGCACTGCAAAAAGTCATTTGCTTCTGGGCGGATTGGCTGCACGAATCTTCGATTTCGCGGCCTGTGTTGAAGGGGCCTTGGCACGATCTGGTGATGAGGTCGGTGCTTGTGCTGAAGCTGCTGGCCAACCAAAGGACGGGAGCGGTGATTGCCGCTCCGACGACGTCACTTCCCGAGAGCATCGGGGGCGTTCGAAACTGGGACTACCGCTATTCCTGGCTTCGTGATGCATCCTTTACGATTCAGGCATTCGAGCAACTCGGATACCTGGATGAAGCCCTGGGGTTTTTTCATTGGCTCAAAAACGTCAGCCTGGCGGATGCCCTCGACAGAGGGACCGGAAACATCAGGATCGCTTATACATTTGAAGGTAAAGATATCCCGCCGGAAAAACAGCTCACCCATCTCTCCGGATACATGGGATCGAAGCCGGTAAGAATCGGCAATGCTGCCTTCGTACAAAACCAACTCGATGTATTCGGCGAAATCGTAAATACCTTCTACATGGCCCAGAGGTTTCAACGGGGGCTTGTAGAAGAATACTGGCATTTCATCAGGAGTATTGCCGAGCACGTCTGCGATAACTGGCAGCAGAAAGATTCCGGGATCTGGGAATTTCGAACCGAACCGCGACATTTTACCCATTCCAAGTTGATGTGCTGGGTGGCCCTGGACCGCGCGATCGAGATGGCGCGGCAGCATAACCTGGATGGTTCGCATCTCAAATGGGAAAGGACCCGGCATGATATTCGAAAAGCAATCCTGGAGAGAGGATTTAATGAGAAGCTGAACAGCTTCGTGCAGTCCTTCGATGGAGCAGCGCTCGACGCAACAGGACTTTTGATACCCACCCTGAACTTTCTCCCGCCCGACGATCCCAGGGTGACAGGCACCATGGACGCAATCACGAAAGGCCTTTCGGTCAACGGGCTGATTCGACGCTACGATGCCGACGACGGCCTGCCCGGACAGGAAGGTGTTTTCGTGATGTGCTCTTTCTGGCTGGTGCATGCTCTCACTCTGGCAGGCCGGACCGAACAGGCGCAGCAGGAGTTTCTCAAAGTTCTGCAGTACCGGAGTCCCCTTGGGCTCTTTTCAGAGGAGATCGATCCGGAAACCGGGACCCAGTTGGGAAATTATCCGCAGGCGCTCAGCCACATCGGGCTCATAAATGCGGCACTCTACCTGGGAAAACGGCAGGAGCGGGAAATCCCCGGGCCGGAGTTGATGGGAGACCGGCCGAGCAAAAGTGCGGTTTGAGCGATAGTGCCCAATGCTGTTGCGTTAGAGAAATACGCCGCTGGTTCAAAGGTCCGCCTTGGGAACCCCGCCCCGGCAGGCCGGATGGTTTCTTGCACGCGCACCGGTTGCGGTACGGTTTCCCGAACGTGCCGGAAGTGCTGCCTGGTCGAGCGAACCGGATCAGATCTTTCCGATAGCTTTCAAAGCCTTCAGCACATCCAGGTAAAACTGAGCGTCTTCGGGTTTGAAAATTGCGTGGTTTCTGTTTGTCTGAAGGTCGCCGCTTTTCAGAATCGTTCCGATATAGCGTCCGCCCAATGTGACGTGGAACGCATCCTGGTCGACGTTTTTGAGTTTTCCAATCGATTCGCCTTTTTGATCTAGAACCGCCCACTCTCCCTTCTGCAGCCCTGCCTTCAGGGTCAGATCTTCCGCGAGTGTCGGGAAGGCATAAATCAGAAGAACCAGAAACAGGAAACCGGAAAGAAGTGCTTTCTTCACGTCGCCCCTCGTTTCTAATAGGGAGAAGACCGGCGCTGCACTACTGCTGGCAATGGTGCTTGATATTGACTCCGCGCACTATGAATATAACGCTTTCGGCTATATTTGTCGCCTGGTCTGCCGCTCGCTCGAGGCAGCGGGCGGCTATGATGGTCTGGACCGACCGCTCCACGGCAGGCGTTTCTGTCGTCATATAGGCAAGCATGTCTTTGAGAATCCTATAATTGAGTTCGTCGGCCGTGTCGTCCATCTTGCAGACGTCCATCGCCAGGTCGGCATTCTGATTGACAAAAGAAGCTATCACCGACCGCAGCATGTCTATGGCCGTATCGGCGAGTTCTCCGATCGCGTTGTTCGGCGGAAGAGGCGGCCTGTTGTTGAGAAACGATGCCCTCTGCGCAATGTTGACCGCCTGGTCGGCAATGCGCTCCAGATCGACCGCGATCCTCATGCTTCCTATTATGAAGCGCAGGTCACGTGCCATGGGCTGGTCCAGGGCAAGAAGTCTCAAAGAGTGCCGATCCACTTCCACTTCCAGGAGATTGATCTCATGATCGCCCTTGACTACCTCCTGGACAAGGTCGTTGTCCCGCTCCACCAGAGCTTTTACCGATTTTTCCAGGGCTTTCTCCGTTAGAGTTGCCATCTGAAGGATTATCATCTTGAGCTGTTCGAGGTCGGTGTGAAATCGGTTTTCCATGAACGGGAACTCCTGGTGCGGCTTAAATGTTAATAATGGCAAAAACGAAATCTTGGAGGAAGATTATAGAATTCATCTCGGCAAGCAGGCAATCTAATTTCACTCTCCCGGATCAATGAAGAACGATCGGCGCACTTTCAAATTCGGACGGTTTTCTTTCCCGGGCGGCATGCATCGAGAAAAAGAAGGTTGCTCCGTCTTTTCGGTTCGTGCCGGGGCTCTGGACCCAGATGGCCCCGCCATGGTTCCGGACGATGTGTTTTGCTATCGCCAGCCCCAGTCCCGAACTGGCATGCTGGTCGGTAACCGGTTTGCCGGCTCTGTAGAATCTCTCGAAAATACGGTCCCGCCTGTTTCGGGGTATCCCGGGGCCCTCGTCCTGGACTTGAAAGGTGACCAGTTCGCCCTCGACGGAATGTCCGATCGTCAACGTCCCACCTTCCGGGCTGTATTTGATTCCGTTTCGGAGAAGGTTCCGAAAGACCTGCACGAGTTGCTCGAAACTGGCTGCCACCTCGATGCCGCTTTCCGGCAGGTTGCTTTCCAGATTGACGTTCTTTTCAACCGCAGCTGCAAGGCAGTCGTCCCAGGCCGCGGCGAGGGCCCCGGCAGGATTTGCGTGGAGCGATTGAAACTGCATCGGGCTGGAATCCAGGGAAGCGAGCTGCAGGAGGTCGCGAACGATCCCCAGCAGATGTTCGGTTTCCCTGATGCTGGAAGTCAGAGATGCCCTGGCTTTCTCGTCGAGTTGCGTATTCCCGGAGATGACTTTCTGAATATGGGTTTTTACCGAGACGAGCGGGGCGTTCAGCTCCCGGGATACGTTGGCCACGAAGTCCTGCCGCACTTTCTCGAGCCTCTTGATCTTGCTGATGTCGTGAAAAACGACTACGGCTCCGAACCCTTTGGGACTGACGCTCAGTTTTACGATATTTACATTGAAGAATCGATCCGGCGCAAGCTGAACCTCCAGGGCGGTTGCCGCATCGAAGCCGGGGGTCCCGACCAGAATGCGCTCGCATGCTTCCTGCAATTCGAGACTTCTCACAACTTCCAGCGGCTTCTTGCCGAGACATTTCTCACGCGGGGCCGAAAACTCGCTGAATGCCCGGTTGACTTCGATAATGTTGCCTCTGGGGTTCAGCACCATGACCCCCTCGTTCATCCCATCGAAGACCGCCTGAAGGTGCTGCTCCCGGCTGTGGATTTTGTCGATTCGGCTGCTTATGTTATCAGCCATCCTGTTGATTGCCAGCGCCAGCGGATAGAGTTCCTGGTCCCTGCCGGGAATACGCCGCTTGAAATCGCCCGCTCCGATTGCCTTGACGGCTTGCGCCATTTCAGAAACAGGGATGCGCAGCCTGCGGATCAGCGCCCAGCTTAGAAACAGGGTGGCGACGAAGATGATCGCGAGCAGGAACAGGAAGCCCCTGGTCACATTGTCCAGCAGGCCCTTAACCGGGCTGAACGGGGAAGCGATCCTGAGAACCCCGGCGGGAAGCGGGCTCTTGGGGGTAATCTTTTTGGCTATGAAAATATGTTCCTGTTGGCTGAGTTTGCTTGTTCGGATACAAATCCCGATGTCCCGGTCCATGGCCTGAAGGAATTCGGGGCGGCCGGCCAGGTTTTCGAATTTCTGGGCTTCCTCCGGAGTGAGCTCCGAGTCGGCAAGCACCCTGCCTGCTGTGGAGGCGTAAGTGACGCGCAACCTGAGTTGCCTGCCAACCTGGTTGATCCATTCGTTGAAAGCGGCCAAACTCTCGAACGATTTCTCGTCCGTAACCAGCCAGGCAATGTGCTCCAACCGTTGAACGGCTTCCTGCCTTGCTTCGGCCAGGATTTCACTCTTGAAGTCTCGGTGATAGAACCAGAACGGCACAAGGATGCCAAGAAGCAAAAGCAGCCAGAGGGAAATAAGGAGACGCTTTTTCAGTGAAATTGCATCGTGCATAAAATGTCTCTCCGGCGCGGACGGTGAGCGGGTGAACGGGTTGCGAAGCGATTTTGATTCTAATCACAAGAAATACGCAGATTCAACATAAATCTAAATAAACACTGAAGGAAAGTGAAAACAGCCGGATTTCCGTGCTTAACTTGGGGGAATCAAATTTGATGTACATTGGGGTCCGATTCTGGTATCTAGGAGCCCGAAAAATTGGAGCCGTCAGGAGAAAAACGAAGTATATGCCGTCTTTACGGCCGGAGAATAAGGAGGGTTATTAATGATTGCGCAAATTATGAGGATTTTTCTCTCGGTGCTTCTTTTCGCGTTTCTTTCAGCGGCAACACTTGGGAATGCAGCTTTAGCGGCAGGGCAGGAAGAGACCATAGTCGGTACGGTGGTCAAGTCCGGCAAAGGTTTTGTCATCGAGGCCGATGAAGGGGACTACATCGTCAAGGGTAAGGACCTCACCAAACTTGTGGGTAAGCTGGTAGAGGTAACCGGAGTCATAACGGAATCCGAGAAGGGCGATACCATCGAAGTCAAATCCGCGGAAGAAATCCAGGAGTAACCTGTTCGTTTATTCTCCGCATGCTGCAACCAAAATGTGATATCAGATCATCAACCCCGGCAAACAACCGGGGTTTTTTATTTCTGTGCGAATATAATCAAAGACAAACAGAAGCTTCGTAGGGTGGGCCCCGGCAGGCCGGATAGGTCGTAGGCGCCTTAGGGGCCAGCGGCGCCACACCACCCCATTGAGAGAGGGCACCTAGCGGAAAGGGCCGTAGGACGGGTGGGAGCGGAGCGGGAACCCATCGGTTTTTGAGGCTCGTTCCCTTCTCAGCCGCCGGGAAGCTCAGGGGCAATCGAATACGACTCCTTTTTCCGTATGACAATTTTCCCGTGTTTCCATGCCTTGACTTATGCCTCTCCGGCCAATCATTCCCGGGCGTTCCGAAAAACGATGGGTTGTCACACATCCTACGCCTCGAAATCATCGCGGCAGCTTCGAATGATCGGCAAAGCCTGCTTCGTCATTCCGATGGAAATCGGAATCCAGGCTTTTAGGGCAGATCAATTGTGAATTTAAGACCTTAAAAACTCTGGATCCCGGCTCAAAAGCACTGCACTGGGATGACGGGATTGGGGGCTCCGTTGTAAAATGCCTGGGAAGCGGAAATGCGCGGGTCCGTCTTCATTTGGGCAACAGCCCCGGAACCTTGGGAACCATCGAGGGATAAGGGTGCATGAATTGTTGATTCTTGTACGGCGTCTCTCTTAGGAGGATGGGTGGGAGCGAAGCGGGAATCCAGGATGCCCTCACCGACTGTAGTTATTTCTGAACAGACCTGCGCCCCTCTTCAAGGCTTTCCGACCGGTGCTTCTCCAGCTCATAAAGCTTTGCGTGTTTAAGGAAAGTCCCGAGGGCTTTGGTGAGCGAAATGACAAATCCATCGAACCCGGCAAGAAACCCGCGCCTCAGGAAGTAGTTTCTTATAAACATCCAGATGGAATGCAAAACGGCGCCCGTCGGGCTGCCGCGCTTTCCACGGGAGAGCAGGGTTTCGGCAAGTTGGCCAGAATAGAGGTTCAGCCGTTCGAACATTTCCGCATAGGACCTGTAGCTGAAATGCTCGATCACGCAGGGCAGCTTTACACTTTCGCCGCAGGTAACCCATTTTTCGTGTGTGAGTCCTTCGTAGCGGCCTTTGCTTTTCCTCACCAGGCGGATAACGTCGTCGGGCCACCAGTCGGCGCACCGAATCCATTTGCCGTGAAAAAAGTTCTTTCTCCTGAACGAGTACGCATCCGCCTCCCCGCTGCCCGACAGGATCTTCTCTATCTCCTGAGCCGTCTCGGCCGGAATTCGCTCATCGGCGTCGATCATGAGCACCCAGTCGTGTGTGCACTTGTCCAGGGTGCTGTTCTTCTGGGGGCCGTAGCCTTTCCACTCCTCCACGAACCACCTTGCCCCGAACTCACCGGCAATTTCCTCTGTGCGGTCCGTGCTGCCGCTGTCCACGATGACGATCTCATCGGCGAAAGAAACGCTTCGGAGACAGTCCGGAAGGTCCTCCTCCTCGTTCCTGGTGATAATCGAGACGGAAAGAGAGTTCCTGCTATTCATGGCCGCTCTTCCAGCTTGTCCGCCAACTGGGCTTTTATGGCGCAGACGCTGCACGTTTCCAAGTAGGCGGGAGAGCCGCATGTGCCGCAGAGCCTGATCTCGTCTCCATTGAAATCCGGCTTCTGCCGTTTCCTCAGGTAGTTGTAGTAGAAATCCCTTTTGGTGCCCGGCATTTTGGTTTCCAGGACATCGAGCGCATCTTTCACTATATGGCTTGTGGCCCCCCTTGAAAGCGGACAGGCCGCGGAATGAGGCCGGATGGACGCGAAGCGGCAGTAAGCCCGGATTTCGTGCGATTCCAGGCGGTATAATGGTTTAGCCTTGGCGGGCATCAACGGATGAATCGAAGGGAGGAAGGGGTACTGCTTATCCATAAACTGGGTGCGGTGCCGCAGAATGTTTCCCAGCAGGCGCCCCGCCTCATCGTCCAGGTTGTGGCCGGAAACGAGCACCGGGTAGCCTTCGCGAACGGTGAGCCGGTTGAGCATCTGGCGCTTGATCGTTCCGCACAGGGAGCAGATGGAACGGCGGCTGCGGCACTGAATTTCCGGGATGGTCCAGCCGAAGAGTTCTTTCAGGGAATATCGGGACCAGGCGAGGCCTCGCGATGAAGCGAATTCCGTCACCGCATCGACGGACTCCTGAGAAAAACTTTCGATTCCCAGATCGACATGGAGTCCCTTTGTCCTGTATCCCAACCTGTTCAGAATATCCCAGATGGTGAGGGAATCCTTCCCGCCCGAAACCGCAACCAGGATGTCCGTTTCCATGGAGATGCCGAACTTCTTCATGGCCCGCTTCACGGCAGTCTCGCAGAATTGAATAAAACAGTCGGGGCAGAAAAGCGTGTTATGGCTCGGGAGCCTGATTTCTCCGCGGGCTTTGCACTTTTTGCATTTCGCCCCCGGGGGAAGGGGTCTTTCACCGTTCATGCGGTTAGCTTTCTTTTCAGGTTGTTACTCTGTGGAACGCTTTGAAAAAATTGATCGTATTCCATTTTTGAAAATGAGGCTATACTGATTTGCTTAATCCCCGACATCGCGGAGACGAAAATGGACGGAATGCATTACGAAGGCATGATCATTCGCCCCCCGAGTGAAGCAGACAGTATTTTACTCCAGGTGACCCTGGGCTGCTCCCACAACAAGTGCACCTTCTGCGGTGCGTACAAGGAAAAGCGTTTCACCATCAAAAGTGATGATATCATCGATGCCGATATCGAATATGCATCGAAGAACCTCCGTTTTCTTCGCCGGGTGTTCTTGATCGACGGCGACGCATTGATCGTTCCCCAGAAAAGGCTCGTCCGGATTTTGAAGAGCATCCGGGAGAAGCTGCCCTGGATACAGCGCATCGGAATCTACGCCAACGCCAAGGGTATTTTGCGGAAAACTCCGGAAGAACTGGCCGAGTTGCGCGAACTGGGGCTCGGGATAGCCTATTTCGGCCTTGAAAGCGGGGACGCGCAGGTCCTTGAAGAAGTAAACAAGGGGCACACACCCGAGCGGATGATCGAAGCGGGTCAAAAGATACGAGCCGCGGGAATGAAGCTCTCCGTCATGGTTATCCTCGGCCTTGCCGGCCGGGAGAGGTCCCTGGAACACGCCCGCGCAACCGGTGAAGCGCTGAGCGCGATCGATCCGAACTATGTCGGCGTGCTCACCCTGATGCTCTACCCCAATACGCCGCTCACCGCCCTGGTACGCGAGGGAAAATTCGAATTGATCACGCCGCAGGAGATGCTGATCGAACTCAGGGAAATGCTCTACTACACCAACATGACCCGAGGCCTTTTCTTCGCTAACCACGCATCGAATTACCTCCCCCTTAAGCTGAAAATGCCCGCGGATAAGCAGAAGGCCCTGGATTCGCTCGACAACGCCATAAATGGGAAAATCCCCCTGAAACCGGAATGGCTGAGAGGATTCTGATGGAAAGCCTCGAAGGAAAGATTGCGCTGGTAACGGGTGCGAGCCGCGGGATCGGCCGCGCCGGGGCGATTGCCCTGGCAAAAGCCGGCGTGGACGTCGCCGTGAATTTCCATACCAGGGAAGCGGACGCCAAAGGAGTCTGTTCGAATATCGAGGGCCTCGGCCGGCGTGCGATCGCGGTGAAAGCGGACGTTTCGAAGTCGGCGGAAGTCGAGTCCATGGTGGGAACCGTGGAGCGGGAACTCGGTACGATCGACATTCTTGTCAATAACGCCGGGATCGTCCGCCGCCGCCCTTTCGACCAGTTGTCTGAAAAGGACTGGGACGACGTGCTCGCGGTGAATCTCAAGTCCGTTTTTCTGGTTACCAGGCTTGTCCTGTCCCATATGCGCGCTCGCCGCTGGGGCCGAATAATAAATCTGTCGTCGGTCGCGGCCCAGACGGGCGGGGTCGTCGGCCCGCACTATGCCGCAAGCAAAGCCGGTATTCTCGGCCTCACCCATTCCTATGCCTCACTTCTCTCAAAAGAAGGCGTCACGGTAAACGCAATCGCTCCCGCCCTCATCGACACGGAGATGGTTTCCGGCAATCCCAATGTCAGTTCCAGCCTTATCCCGGTCGGAAGATTCGGCGACGTAGATGAAGTCGCCTCGGTGATAGTAATGCTCGCGCAGAACGGATACATCACCGGACAGACCATCAACGTGAATGGCGGTTGGTATATGAGTTGAGGGGCGAAAGGCTCTCAACCACGAACGACCTGGAGCGGCAGAGCCGCAACCAAAACGCAAAGACAAAACACCAATGCAAATACAAAACTCTTGACCACGAAATACACGAAAATCACGAAATAAAACAATAGGATAAGGTCGTAGGGTGGGTGGAGCGGAGAGACTGTGTCGTGTTGCCGATGAAAACCAGGCCAACTCCGGTCGGTTACGACACAGATCGGAGCGGAACCCATCGCTTTTTGGATGAGCAGGGGGTTACGAAATTCACGAAACTCCTCGGCCTATATGTATGCCCTAAGAGTTCGATATCAAACGAACTACAGAACTGCCGGGATCAAAATCCAACTAAAGAAACAAGAGAATGACCAGTAGTAGTACGAAAATCACGAAAGAGAACAATAGCATAAGGTCGTAGACCGGCGGCGTGAAAATCCCGGGAAAACAAGAAGATGACCGATAGTAGTACGAAAAATTCCCCCGCTGGTTCCCACGGTCCGCCTTGGGGACCCCGTCCCGGCAGGCCGATGATTTCGGCCACCTGATCTATTCGTTCTTGCACCTCTTCCGTTATCCTCTTGCGCTTCGCGGCCAGATTCAAGAATCCGGGCTACCGAATGGACTGCCGCAAGGCTGGACGGTGGGCACAATAATGCTTGTGCCCACCCTACCGTTTCCCCGCTCGTTTTTTCCGACGTGCAGAATCATAAAGACGCGAACTTCCCGGCTTTTTCAGCTCACTGCTCACAGCTCACTGTTCACTCTCAAAGCAGTTCTCCGTTCAGGTTCACCGTTCACTCAAATCGGCGGCGCGATCACGACCAGCACGCGCATATCCGTTTTGGCCCGGATACCGTGGGGCTCGGCAATATCCGAGACGAGCACATTCCCGGCATTTGCGGGCAGTACGGCCCCGTTGTCCCCGAGAAATTCTCCTTCGCCCTCCAGGACGGTAATACATACCTGGCCCTCGATATCATGCGAATGGATCGGAAGCTGCTGGCCCGCCTTGAAATTGAAGTTCAGGATTTTGAAATAGGGTGAATCGTGTACGAGTAAATTCTTGAATCCCGTTTCTGAAAAACCGTTTTCCGCGATCAGGTCGATTCTCTTCATCGCATATCCTCCTCTGTTGGAAGCATTTATTATCGTCGTACGAATAAAGGATAGTACTTGGATGAAAGGGATGCCTTGACGTAGATCAAGAAAGGGGTGACGGTATCTAATTAAAGTGAGGTTTTTTTCGTTTTTGAGGATGTACTGCAGGCGTTATCGTATTGATCGAGAGAGCAACAGCAGGAGGAACTCTGCCGCCCAAGCATGCTGTTGATGACTGCCGAGGCGCAGCCGACGCCGGTTTGGACACTGATGGCTCCGGACGGGCAGTTGCGGGAGCATGCACCGCATTCCATGCACAAGTCGCGATCGGAAATATTCGCTTTGCGGTCTGAAACCTGGAAGACCCCTTGCGGACATACAATTGCGCACATCCCGCACCCGGTACACAATTCGGGGTCGAGTTCCAGTGTTACCACATCCTTGAGATAGACAAGCCTGTCCATAATTGCTTTCCACTAAAAGAAGTGCGAAACGGCCCAGAAAATGATTCCCACGCCCGCGGCTGCAATCTGCGCAGGAACTGCCCAGCGCATTTCCTTCTTTACCCCGGAAAGGGACGTGTAAGTCGAACATCCGGTGAAATTCATTGCCAGGTATGCGGAAACAGCCGGAATTATGAGCAGCCATGCGGCCGATTCCAAGCCTGTAGTCACCCCCCATGCGTGGCGAATAATCAGGAATATTAGCGCACCTATGATGCCCGGCAGAAGACCCTTTACGGCAAAGGCCCGTCCCGGGAGACGGGGCAGCAAAGCGGGTGTGATCACGCATCCGGCCAGAATCCCGATCAGGAGCCCAAGCGTATTGATTAGCCCGAACCGGAACGCATTCGAAAGGAAGCCCGCATCGCCGGCGCCAAATCCGCTCAGGACAAAGATAAAGGGCAACGCAATCAGCAGCGGCTTCATGGCATGCACCAGTTCAACCGGAACCAGAGCCAGACGTTCGCGGAGATCGAATGGCTTGATCCGCATTTCAGGCCTGGCTTTAAGCCCCGCATCCAGGAATTCGGGCAGATCTTCAGCCCGAATCGGTCCGTAAATAACCTTGAAGCCGGAGAGTTTTTTGACCTCGTGAGCGGATATCCCGGGAGCGCCCAGTTGCGGAGCGATGACCTTTCGGTGTTTCACAATTCCGGCCAGGCCGCTGTCGGAAATCCTGTTTACGAGTTCTTCGGTGCCGAAGGTCCCTTTCCCAGCAGCACACCAGACATTAACGCCGTCGGTATCGAGGACCAGTATCCAGGCGTTCCTGCCGGTGAGGGAATTTCTCAGTCGGTCGAAGCTCATTTTGTAGTTGGCGGAGAGGAGAACCGGCGAATCGGCGTCGGGGTGTCCAAGGGCATAGAGGCCCGGATCGACCTTGTAATTCATCCGTCCGATTCCCCAACGGACTTTGTAGGTTCCGAGGCGGTCGCCAAAGGTAAGAGCGGTTCCGATGTGGGGAACGAGACCTGTTGCGGTGTTCAGCGTGCCGGTTACAAAGGATTGATTCGGGCTTGGAAGGCCCTGCCGGGGCCTTGATGGTTTAGCTCAGCAGGAAGGGGCGGGTTTCGCGGATGAAAGGGGAGCCGAAAGCGTGCAGGAACTCACGCCCTCCAATCCGTTCAGCTCACACGGATTCGCAGTTTTTACAGGATCAGCCACGATTACCTCACGCAACTCTGCGGATTTCTAATTTATTGACTTGATTTTGCTTGAATTTTCCACAGCAGCCAAAACAATATGCTCACTGCTCTTTCCCCTGGCACATATCCTCCGCGCCGCGCCGGATGTCTTCCTCCTGCTGCCGGCGTTCCAGCCATTTGAGTACATTCGGAAACTCGTTTCTGAGTTCTTCCAGCGCCCGTCCGCGGTGGCTTACGCGCAGTTTTTCCTCGAGGGTCATTTCCGAGAAAGTTTTCCCTTCCGGAGGATACAGGAAAAGAGGGTCATAGCCGAAGCCGTTCTCTCCACGCGGGGATTCGAGGATGACCCCATCGCAGGAGGCTTCATAGGTCAGCGCAGGACCGGCGGGCACCGCAAGGGAAAGAACGCAGCAGAAACGGGCCTTCCGGTTATCGATACCGTAAAGGGCCGCAAGCAGCTTTGCGTTGTTTTCGGGGTCCGTTGCATCGGGACCTGCATACCGGGCGGAGTAGACTCCGGGTGAATTCCCCAGCGCTTCCACTTCCAGTCCCGAATCGTCGGCGAGGCAGGGCAGGCCGAGAATCTTGGCCGTGAAGCCGGCTTTCTTGTATGCGTTTTCCTCGAAGGTCTTTCCATCCTCAACGACCTCCGGAATTGGGCCAAAATCGTTGAGGTCTTTTACGTCGACTGGAAAATCCTTGAGAAAATTCTTTATCTCTGCAGACTTACCCTTATTCTTCGTTGCTATTACAAGAATTGCTTTTTCCATCTTCTCTTTCGGAAATTGAGTCTCTTAAGAAGGGGTGTCCACTTCTGTCTCTGGAGATTTGAAAGGCTTGGAAGCAAAAAAGTGGACGATCCAAACACTGATTTCATACAAGACCAGGAGCGGAGCGGCCATCAGGAGCTGCGAGACGACGTCGGGGCTGGGGGTCAGCATTGCCGCAGCCACGAAAATCAGCACTATGGCGATCTTGCGCTTCCGCTTCAGGAAGTCCGAACTTAATACACCCAGTTTGGCCAGGAAGAAAGCGAAAACCGGCAATTCGAAAGCCAGGCCGAAGCAGAGGAGCATCTTGTTCGCGAAGGTGAGATATTCGCTCGTCCTCATCATTGGGGTGATGTAATCGGACGCGAACGACGCGAAAAATTTGAAACCTGCCGGAAATACGACGAAATAGCCGAACAGGCCCCCTCCGACAAAACAGAAGCTCGAAAAGAAAATAACCGGAACCATATATTTCTTTTCGTTGGCATAAAGGCCCGGAGCGATGAACTTCCAGATCTGCCAGAGAATTATGGGGATTGAGAGCAGGGTCCCCGAAATGAAGGAGACCTTCATATAGGTAAAGAAAGCCTCATGCGGGGCCGTGTATATCAGCGTTGCATGCTGTCCTGCCGGCATTGCCTCGATCCACGGCTTCATGAGGATCTCGAAAATCTTCGCGCTGAATATGTAGGAGATGATGAATCCGATCCCTACCGAAAGCAGGCAAATCAGCAGCCTGGTTCGCAGCTCCTCGAGGTGCTGGTATAGGGGCATCTTGTCTTGGTCGGACATGGTAATTTCCTGTTCTCGCTTATGACTTTACAGCCTGTGCCGGAGTTCCATGCACGGGATCGACCTGCTCTCCTTCGGAGGCGGCCGATTCCTGCGCGGTTCCGCCCGCAGCCGCGGCAGGTGTGTCAGCCGTTGTGGGACCTGATTCCACGCTCGATGCTCCGGTTTCAGGACCCTTGACCGCGTTTTCCCCGGCGGTCATGGCTTCGGTCAGTGCCTGCTTTGGTTCCTCGAAGGTCGATTTGATCGCGGTTCCCTGGTTCATCAGGAAGTTCTGGGAAAACTGTTTTCCCATTACGATTTCGCGTTGCGCCGACCGGAATTCTTCCTTGAGCCCGCGGACCGTATCGTCCTGGTCCAGCGTGCTTTTCAGCTCATCCATGGCTCTTTTGAACTCGGCATATCCGCGTCCGAGCGCTCTGGCAACGTCGGGCAATTTATTGGGACCGACCACGATGAGGGCGACGGCAAAAATCACAAGGAGTTCGGAAAATCCAATTCCAAACATAAATTACTCCTTGATATTTCTCTCAAATATCTGGGCCTTGCTAAAAAAGGGCTCTTTCGGCAGGGTTTCGGTCTAAAATACCTGCAAGAGGCAGCATCTTCGAGCCCGCAATTTCATGAAGCTGAGATCGTGGGGAAAGTGTCCTAGTGCGTAGGCTCACCCGGTTTCGTCTCGGCAGCCTTTGCTTCGCCTTCCTTCAACTGTTTCTTTTCTTCTTCTTCGGCCCCACCGCCGCCGCCGATTGCCTTTTTGAATTCACTGATTCCTTTTCCAAGGCCGCTTCCGAGTTCGGGCAGCTTCTTTCCGCCCACGAGAATCACGACGCCAAGGAGCAACAGGAGCATCTCAGTTGGATTTAACATTATACGCCTCCAGATTCGTTATCTTGCATAACTGTGCAAGCCGCTTAAAAGGAAGTTTACCCCAAAATAAGTAAATAGAACACACCCAAAACCGACCATCGAAAGCCATGCGACCCGTTCCCCTTTCCAGCCTTTCATCGTGCGGGCATGGAGCAGGGCGGCGTAGATAAGCCAGGTAATGAGAGACCAGGTTTCCTTCGGGTCCCAGCTCCAGTAGGTGCCCCAGGCCGAGTTGGCCCAGATGGAGCCGGTAATGATGCCGACCGAAAGCCACAGGAATCCGAAGAGTATCATCTGATAGTTGAACGATTCAAGCTGCCTGGCATCCGGCAGGGATACGACAAGCCCGCCCTGCGGGGTCGCACTGACGGCAGCCGACCGTTTTTTTACCAGATAGAGGATACTTAGCCCGAAGGAGACTGCAAAAGCCGCGTAGCCCAGAAAGCACGTTATTACGTGAGCAATCAGCCAGTTGCTTTTTAGAGCGGGAACAAGAGGTTGTATCTTTGAATCGACATCTTTTGAAAAAGATGCATATGCCATGGCCAGGAAGGAGAAGAGGGCGGGGAAGACCCCGAGCGCCCTCTGCTTGGTTCGCGCTTCGAACACCAGGTAAATGAGCATTATGGCCCAGGCGGCAAAGACCAGCGATTCATAAAGGTTGGACAACGGAGCGTGCCCGTAGCCCAATTCGTAGGATTCCCACCAGCGCAGGCCGACTCCGCCTGTCTGAATCAGCAGAGAGAATGCGCCTGCGATGGTGCCGAGGGTCAAAAGCGGCTTGAACCGAAAGATCGTTCCCGCCAGGTACAAAACCGTGCACAAAAGATAGGAGAAGGTGGTTATGCTGAGAAGTAAAGAACTGGTCATATTTACGCCCTTATTTCCTTTTCCGGTTTGAGCCGGTTTTCAAGACGCGTGCAAAGATCGTTGAAATCTTCCTCGAAGGCTGCCGGGTTGCGGCTGGTACGGCCGGCAACCGCAATTATAAGACCTTTTCCGCTCTTGTCCGGCTCGGCACATACCCACAGTTTCTTGTGGCTGGAATAAAAAGTGAGGCCTATGCAGAGAACCATGACGGAAAAACCGAGCCATACGAGCCAGACTCCCGGGTCTTTTTTAACCTGCAGGCCCGTAAAGCGCGCCTGTTCGGTCCGCAGCACCCGGACCTGGTAATTCTGGACCCGGTTGCCGTGAAAATCGGGCCGATTCACGAGGATCCAGGACCCGGAAAGGGATTCCTGACCGTCCTTGCCGATAACGATTCCCAGCGCCGGTCCCACCCGCATCAGGTTCTCCTGGTACTCGGAGATCTGGAGCTGATCTTTTGTGCCGGGGATAGTCCTGACTTCGCGGTATGGAAGAGTCATGGTGACCGTTTTCCCGGAGTCGCGGTCCTTGAGTTCGATTTCGGCCTCTTTCAGCATGGTGCCGTAAGATGCCTGATAAAAAGTGACCCCGTTATAGGTAAGCGGGTCGTTTACACGAATGGATTCCTTGACGACTTCTTTGTTCCCGTCCAGGATGACAAGGTCCGACCTGTAATCCTGCGGAGCGCCATTGTCATAGAAGGAAACATCGAACTTGTCGCACCGGATCTCGAATGGAAGCGTGATGAAACTGTCGCCGCTTGAAAGGACCACTTCGTTTGTCGTCGATCCTTCGGGAAGATTAATGAAACCCTTGAAACCCAGAACCGAGCCGGCCAGTGCTCCCGCGAGAACGACCAGAACGCTGAGATGGACCCCGTAGACCATGAGCCTGCTCCAGCGCCCTTTTTCGTTCACGGCGCAAAAGGCCCCGGCCAATTCCTGTTCCTGGAGCGGGCCGAAAGTCTCGGCGACTGCCTCCTTCAGAACCGACTGAGCTTCCGCCATCTGCATTCGTACCGGAAATATCCGGCTGTACCCGAACTTGGAGAGCTTGTCCGAATCGAACGGATCTTCGCGTTTTCTGAGCAGCCGAACCGTTTTCGGAAGGCGATCCAGAGTACAGGCAAGCAGGTTGATGCAGAGCAGCAAGAGCAGAATTCTGAACCACATGGTGTGGTAGAGATTGTTCAACCCGAGCAGATTTATCGCCGACGCCATAGCGGGGCTGAAATGCTGCTGTACTTCGGCAGGACCGGTTCCCTGGGGAAGAAGGGTTCCGACGATCGAGGCTGCCGCCAAAGTAAAGAAAAGAAACAGGGTCAATTTCAGGGAGGCAAGGGCGTCGAGTATCCTGGACGCGGTGCCGTTATCCTTTGACATGTAAGGTCCACCCTTCGGATTTTATTGGGAAATAAACCAAGCCTAAATAACCTTTATAATTTTTTCCGACAATACGAGCAGCGGAAATATTCGCCTGGAAAGCCGAACAGCGTAGAGCGGTGAGACCTGCAGGTGGGGGAGCGAAGCGCTGTGTCTTTCTCGTTCCCACCATCCGGCCACCCGGAAAAGTTACAGAAAACGATCTAGTAAATCATAAGCCGGCAAATCCCGCAAGGCCATTGGACTTTGGGGAACACGGCACCATAGAATCCGGAGATAATAATCATGCGGTATCTGCCGTCCAGGGCTAGTGAGATGGATCTGAGGGCCGCGGAAATTCCGAAAGGCCTTCCAGGTAAGGAATCAAAAGGCGGTCGGCCTCGGTGAGGCGCATCCCTTTCAGCTCCGATATGTAAGCCCATTTGAAGGCGACGTGTTCCCGCAGGCACATTTGTCCGCCTGAAACAGCGCACCAGAAAACATGGAGATCGATCGAAAAATCCCTGTCGCTGTAGGAAATGGTTCTGAAGAATTTATGCACGACGACCTCGAGACACAACTCTTCCCTGATCTCCCGTATCAGGGAAGCCTCCAGTTCCTCACCGATTTCAACCTTTCCGCCGGGGAATTCCCAGAGCAGCCCGAACTTCTTCCAGGGCGGCCGCTGCGCGACGAATATTCTCTTCCCCTCTGGAATGAGTGCGGCGGTTACAACCATGCTAGAAAAATCCTTTCGTAATGCCGATTTAGTCCGGAAATGGTCCATGCGGGCCGTCCTCCGATCGATCTTCGGGGGCTCCGGCCGCCAAAGCGGCGGGTCGGACTTTGAAAATAGCCTTGCGCTGATAAAAAGACCAGCGTTTCGGATTCGATCCGTCCCGCAGGTCTTACATTATTGAGTAAAAAAGAGTTAGGAGCAGGAGGTACAGCCTCTTGCCTGCCGGCCTGAGAATGATCACGTATTTATCCGGAGGGAATCCGCAATTGTGGGTCGTGTTGAGAATTGTGCCTGATGATGGGAGGGGAAAATGTCTGGGAGAGAAGGGGTGGAGATGGAATATGACGTAGTGATCCTGGGGAGCGGGCCCGCCGGATTGCAAGCGGCGGTGCATGCTGCCAGGGCGAAGGTGAAGGTGGCGGTCCTGGGCAGGATGCAGAGCAGTTCCCTGTACAAAGCTCATATCGAGAATTACTGCTGCATCAATTCGACGATCTCCGGCGAGGCTGTACTCACGGAGGGCAGGAACCAGGCGGAAAGATTTGGCGCTCGGGTCATGGACGTCGACGTGCTGAGCCTAGCGCGTGATGACGACAGCCGCTTTCGCATCAATCTCGAATCAGGCGAAACACTGCTCGCCTGGTCCGTTATCCTGGCAATGGGAGTATCCAGAAACAAGCTCAACGTCCGGGGAGAAAAGGAATTGCTCGGCCGTGGGGTCAGCTATTGCGTCGATTGCGACGCGAATTTCTTCCGCAACCAGGCTGTGGCCGTTGTGGGGGCGGGCAGCGCAGCGGCATCCGGTGCCCTCAGGCTGCTACTCACCGCAAAAGAAGTTCACCTCGTGTGTAATCGTCTCGAAATTTCCGAGCACCTTCGGTACCAGATCGAGTGCAGCAGCATCAAACTCCATGAAAGCTGCGTAAAGATGATCCTGGGTGAAACGGAAGTCGAGGGGCTGCAGCTCGAAAGCGGCGAAAAGATAGACGTCAACGGGGTCTTTATCGAACTCGGCGCGAAGGGTGCCATTGAACTTGCGTCCGTCCTGGGCGTCGCGCTCGATCCCGCCACGATGCGCTATGTTGCCGTAAACAAGAAGCAGGAGACCAATGTTCCCGGCCTGTATGCGGCCGGAGACATCTGCGGCCCCCCCTGGCAAATGGCAAAGGCGGTCGGAGAAGGCTGCGTGGCCGGCCTTGAGGCCTCGATGTACGCCAGGCGTGAGCGAACCAAAGCCGGGAAAGCGGCATAGTACAAGCAAAAAAGATAAAAAAGATAAAAGCTTTTACCACGAAAGCCACGAAATACACCAAAGAAAACAATATCATAGCCCCGGAAGGCGCCGGGGTTGCGGTAGGGTGGGCACAGGTTTTATCGTGCCCACCGTCCGGCCACCAGAAGGGGATATCTTTGTTCCTCCGCACCTGGCCAATCAAGAAGAACCGAAATACACGAAAAAAAGAGGTGGAAAAGATTCCGCTGGTTCCCAAGGTCCGCCTTGGGAACCCCGTCCCGGAAAGCCTGCATTTGGGGCCGGGTGCGAAGCACAAGAGGACAAACGAGAGAGGTGACAGGGAGGGCGAACGGTTTCATGGCCCCTTAAACCATCCGACGGCAATACTCCGGAACGAATGTAGCGGATGCGTGTTGTCCTTTCAGCTCACTGCTCACCGTTCACTCCTGTTCACCGCTTTTTGTTCTTCGTTAGTTTCAACTTTTGCGGTATAAAGGCAGTAGTTACAGAACTCTCTATGCGTTCAATCTAAAGCTCCTGATTTACCGATTGCCCTTCTCATTCTCGCACTCCAGATCAGATCGGAAAGGTCCCCCGGCAAGGCGCGACGTTCAACGGAAAAGGCTTGGACAATGGATTCACAGCCTGTACCCGCACCCAGGAACAGTCGTCAGGCAGCCCGAGGCTCTGATGTTTTGGACCTGGATTTCTTCCGGCGCTGCTTCGATGAGTTTCCCGACCCGGTCATAGTTGCCGACATGCAGCGGCGAGTCGTGTTTCTGAACAACTCCGCCCGGCTTCTGACCGGCCGATCCACGAAACACGGTCCGACGGCTCTTTCGGAATTCTTTCGTTCCGATGCCGGGGACAAACGGGTATTTCCCTTCAAAAGATTTCTGGACAAGAAACCGACCGGGCGTGTTCAAGCCTGCTTGAAAGATTGCTATGGAGAGTGGCGGCCCTTTTCCCTGTCCGCGCAGGTTATCCGCGGCTATGACGGCAGGCCCGCCGGGTATCTGGCAATAGCCCGGGAAGTGTCCGCAAGCTCTGCCAGGGCGAAAAACTATATTCTGGATACCATCTTTCCCAGTCTGATCAGCAACTTCCCGATGCCCTTCTTCACCGTCGATGCAAACATGACGGTCACCTACATGAACGACCACCTGGAACGGCTGACCGGCTACAGCAGGTGTGAAGTGGTGAACCGCATGACCTGTGCCCAACTGCTCAGGACCGAACACTGCAACACGAACGCCTGCACGCTGAAACAGGCGATGGAAAGCAGGGTATCCGTCTCCGGACTGCGGCAGGTTATCCAGGACCGTGAAGGACGCCAGATACCGGTTTCCGTCCACTCCACCATGATGACTGATTCCGGGGACAACGTGATCGGCGGATTCGAGGCCGTACGCGACATCACGCCTGTAGTCGAGGCCGAGCAGAAGATCAGAATGCTCATCGACATTACCCAGGAAGGCATTCTGATGGTGGATGAGAACAACCGGGTTATCTACGCCAACTCGAAAATCGGCGACATACTGGAGCGTCGGAAAGAGGAGATCGTCGGCAAGGACGTCAGGGAAGTCCTTCCGTACCAGCTGCTCAACATAGTGAGCGACCTTGTGGAAAAGGTGAGCCCGGAAGATCCTCAGCTTCTGCGTTTTTGCAGCACAATCCAGCGCTCTGAAACGCTGCAGCAGGAGTTTCGCGCCTTCGAGACCTGCATAGTTGCATCGTGTATCGGCAAAAGCCTGATAGTCTGCCTCTATTTTCACGACCTGACGAAGCATATCGAAATAGAGCGCCAGCTATACGACGCCAACAGTTTTCTCAACAACATCATCATGAGTTCGGCCGACGGGATTGTGGTTCTCGATACTAAAGGAACCGTTCTGATTTTCAATGATGCGGCCCAGCGCATACTGGGCTACAGCGCAGAGGAGATAATCGGCCAGCCCAAGGCGCTGGAAAAGTTGTGCCGCCCCGAACTTGCACGGGAAGTAATGCGGCGCATGCGCAGCGACGAACACGGCAAACTCGCATCGACCCGTGTGACCCTCGTGCGCAAAGACGGAGAAGAGGTACCGGTCAACTTCTCGGCTGCAATCATAAAGAAGCAGGGAAGGGAAATAGGCAGTGTGGGCATATTTTCCGATCTCCGTGAGCGCATGCGCATACGCAAGGAGCTCGAGGAGGCCAAAATCCAGCTGATGCAGGCGGAAAAGATTGCCTCGATCGGAAGACTGGCTGCGGGCGTCGCCCACGAAATCAACAACCCGCTTTCCGGCATCCTGATTTACGCGGATATCCTCTTGAAGGAACTGTCCCACAGCGCGCAATGCAGTGAAGATCTGCAGGAAATCATCAATCAAACCCTCCGCTGCAAGGAGATCGTGACTCGGCTCCTCAATTTCAGCAGGCAGTCCGTGGGGCGGCTGCTCTCCTTAGATATCAATCTTGTTATCAGGGGCGCAAGCGATCTGCTCGCGAAACAGGCACTTTTTCAGAACATCGAATTCATTATGGACCTTCAGCCCGATATTCCCCAGATGAAGGGAGATCCCGGGCAGCTTCAACAGGTCTTTACGAACCTCATTCTCAATGCCGGAGTGGCCATAAAAGGGAAGGGCAAAATACTCATAGGCAGCAGGTTCGACCACCAGATGGAAAAGGTCGTGCTGACGTTCGAGGATACCGGTCCGGGTATTTCGCCGGACATAATGGGCAAAATATTCGAACCATTTTTTACGACCAAGGGACCGGGGGAAGGGACGGGGCTCGGCCTGTCTGTGGCCTACGGCATCATCCAGCAGCACGGAGGCGGAATAACAGCCGGCAATTCGCCCTCCGGCGGGGCCGTGTTCACGGTCGTTCTTCCCCTGGAATGTCCCGAGAGTCAGATCGAATTCACGTTCCATGCGTAAGGAGTGTCT
>JAEZHY010000158.1 GCA_023416335.1 Pseudomonadota bacterium
CTACCATGAGCGCGCGGATCGGAAATCTTCCCTCAACGCGGTCGACGCACAAACCATCGTAGCCGGAGCGGATCAGAAGAAAGACCGTGTCTTCGGTCTCCTGTGCGATTCTTTGGAGAATGGGACGGAACTGGTCCCTCAGTGTAAACTGCTGAGCGGAGGAACCGAGATGGTAGAGGGCCATTCCCAACCTGTATAACCTGGTGACCGGGTCGTAAGCAGTGAATCCATTGAGAGTCAGAACCGAAAGGAGTCGGCGGGTGGTGGCTACATGCAGATCGACTTCTCGCGCGAGCACCGAGAGTTTAACGCCATGCTGATTATGCCGAGCCACAGCCCGGAGGAGGGCAAGAGCACGGTGAATGCTCTGGGTGCCTGGCAGTTCCTTCTGGGTTTTGGGCTTTGTCATAAAAATCTCACGATCTCTTATCGATCCTGATTTTCAGGAAGGCGTCATTGCGACTTCCCGCTGTGGTTTCAATTAATGCGGGAACACCCGATCGAAGTCAATGGAATTGTTATCAGAATATGAATATTTATTATCACAATGTGATAAAAGTGCTTTTGGCAGTTTTCTTCCGGAAAGAATCGAAACTCGCGACATAGCTCTAAGTAGAGGAGATAACAGACATATCGGCTTCTGAGGAATTTTAGCGGTCATTATTGCGCGAGCCGTCAATATTCCACATTGTAAAAACGCTATCCCATAATGTGAGAAAATATATTTGACGCAGCTTTGTACAGCATGGTAATGTGATCGCACCCAGAATATTCAGGCCCACCGGTCCGGCTAATCCGCCGGAGAGAGCACAATGAGCGCACGAACTGTTTACGAAGGAGTAAGCCCCATGAGGAAAGGACTGTTTCCCCTTTGTGTGTGCATGATCTTAGGTTTTCTTCTAATCGCTCATGTTCCTCCGGCCCGCGCGGAGGAGTATCCCTCCAGACCGATAAGTCTCATCGTGCAGTTTACGGCCGGGACCTCCACAGACATAATCGCACGCAAACTTTCGGATGAAGTATCCAGGAAACTGGGGCAGCCGGTGGTCTGCGTAAACAAACCCGGGGGAGGAGGGACGATAGGAGTGGCCGAAGTCCTGCGTTCCAAGCCCGATGGCTATACCATCGGCTGTGCGAATATGCCCGCCCTGGCAATCATTCCTCAGATGCAACCGGTATCCTACGATCCTTTGAAAGATGCGGCCCATATTTGTGCTATCGGGCCTTATGAGTATGCTTTTTACGTCAAGGCCGATTCCCCCTGGAATTCGCTGAAAGATTTCGTCGAGTTCGCCAAGGCCCATCCGGGCGAGGTCATCTACGGTTCGCTCGGGGCCGGATCAACGAACCATCTTATCTTTGCAAGACTTGCCCAGGAGCACGGCCTCAAGATGAAGCACGTCGTCTTCAAAGGTGACGGCGAACTCATTCCGGCCGTGCTCGGCGGTCACGTCGCCATCGTGTCCGGTTCGCCCGCAGCCGTTGTGCCTCAGGTAAAAGCCGGGCAGTTAAAGCTTCTTGCCATTACGAACAAAGACCGCTGGCCATACCTGCCGGAAGTGCCGACCCTGCTTGAGCTTGGCTACAGTTTTTATCAATCTTCGTATTTATCCCTGGTAGCACCCGCCGGCACTCCCGAACCCATAATGAAGAAGCTCGAAGATGCGTTTCGACAGGTGCTGGAGAATCCGGACCTGAAGAAGGAAATGGAGGAAAAGTTCTTTACCACTCTGGGCTATCAGAGCGGGAAAGACTACGGCCGGTACATCGAAGAGCAGTTTGCCTTTTACAAGGACTTCCTGAAACAGGAAGGACTTATAAAATGAACTCGCTGGACAAAGCCGCATCTCTTGTCTGGCTTGCACTGGGGGTGTTGCTGGCGGTGCTTTCCCTCAGGCTCGATGTTGGTTCGTTCCATGAACCGGGCCCCGGCTTTTTACCCCTGCTGACCGGCATCATGCTGAGTCTGAGTTCCGGCGGACTGTTGCTCAAGCAGTGCCTGAAGCAGGGGGGCGGCGGTTCCGCCAATCTGTGGGCCGGGCTTCACTGGGGCAGAGGAGTGACGGTTCTTTTGGCCCTGGTTGTCTATAGCCTCACGCTGGAGTTCCTGGGTTACATAGTGGGCACCTTCCTGCTGATGGTGGGCCTTTTTTCCCTCTATGACCATAGAAGGTGGTGGGTGGCGCTCGGAGGCAGCATCGCCGTCATTTTGGTGACTTACATTGTTTTTTGCTACTGGCTCCAGGCGCAGTTTCCGGCGGGCGTTCTCTCCTGGTTTGGAGTGAGATGATGGAAATGATCGGACAGGTTTTTACTGGTTTTCAGGTCGCATTACAGCCGGCAAACCTGCTCTACTGCTTCATAGGGGTCCTCCTTGGGACCCTTATAGGCGTCCTGCCCGGCATAGGACCGGTCGCGACGATCTCGATTCTGCTGCCGATCACGTTCAAGATCACGCCCGTTTCGGCAATAATAATGCTCGCGGGCATTTACTACGGCGCCCAGTACGGCGGATCGACTACCTCCATTCTGTTGAACATACCCGGGGAGGCGACCTCGGTTGTCACGACTCTGGACGGCTACCAGATGGCCAGGCAGGGTCGAGCCGGACCGGCCCTGGGTATGGCCGCATTCGGCTCGTTCATTGCCGGCAGTATTTGCCTTCTGGCTATGACGTTTCTGGCAAAACCATTCGCCAGTCTCGGGTTGTTGTTCGGCCCGCCCGAGTACTTCGCTTTAATGATCCTGGCGATGGTCATCCTGATCTACCTGGCTCAGGGATCGTTGCTCAAGGCTCTTATTTCAGCTCTGTTTGGGCTGGCTCTCACCTTCGTGGGGACGGACAACCAGACGGGATCTCTTCGCTTCACGTTCGGACAAATGTACCTTGCAGATGGGTTCGACCTCGTTCCACTGATAATGGGACTTTTCGGACTCTCCGAGGTTCTGCTCAATGTCGAGCAGGAACTGACTCAGGATGTCCTGAACACCAAAATAGTCAATCTCTTTCCAACCGTTGCCGATTGGATCCGGTGCAAATGGGCCATTTTGCGAGGCACGGTCATTGGTTTTTTGCTGGGTATTTTACCGGGTGCGGGACCGGTCATCTCCACGTTTGTCGCATACAGCCTGGAGAAGAAAATATCCAAACATCCCGAGCAATTCGGTAGCGGGGTTATAGAGGGCGTGGCGGCCCCCGAGTCGGCCAACAATGCTTCGGCCCAGGGCGCTTTCATTCCCCTGTTTTCGCTTGGAATACCCCCCAATGTGACCATGGCCATTCTTTTCGGTGCGCTCATGATCCACGGGCTTCAGCCCGGGCCGCTTCTCATAAAGGACCACCCCGATTTCTTCTGGGGAGTGGTAACCAGTATGTATGTCGGCAATGTTATGCTGCTCGTCTTGAATCTGCCGCTCATTCCGCTTTGGGTTAAGGTCCTGAAAATCCCTTATCCGATTCTATTTCCCATGATCGTCCTTTTCTGCGTGGTCGGGGCATACAGCCTCAACAACTCTTCAATCGATATCCTTGTCATGACCTGTTTTGGAGTCATCGGCTATCTGATGAAGAAACTGGAGTACGAAGCCGCTCCAATGATAATGGGATTCGTTCTGGGGCCCATCCTGGAGACGAGCTTCAGGCGATCCCTGGTAATGTCTGGAGGATCTCTCGGAATCTTTGTCTCACGGCCGATTGCGGTAGGAATAATCGTGCTGGCTGCCAGCCTGCTTGCAATTTCACTTTTTTCGAATCTGCGCACGGTCAGGCCTAAAACCGATGAGGTAATATGATCGGCCGGCGTGGGATATGAGTTCCTGCAACCCGGTGCGGAAACGATGAAATTATTAACTCTATACGAGGTGCTCAGTGCCTAAAGGCGATAACGTTACAACCAACTCCGGCGGCGTGCAGAGCCTGCAGCGCGGAATTGCCGTGCTTCGCGCCGTCGCCAAATCCAATGAGCATGGCTCAACCCTTTCGAGCATTGCCGCCGAACTAAACCTGAATGTAAGCACAACGCACAGGATGCTCAGGCT
The DNA here is from genome assembly GCA_023416335.1 of Pseudomonadota bacterium. The sequence goes on from JAEZHY010000158.1 coordinate 4,039, forward strand.
GCTTGTGGCGGAGGGGCTCCTGAGCTTCGATAACAATACCAAGCTGTACAAGCTGGGGATGGATCTTTTTCTGATGGCCGGAACTGCGCAGCAGTTCACGTTTCGCGACCGGTTCAGGCCGGCCCTTGAACGAATCGCCCTTGAAGCCGAGGACATGGTCGCACTGCTTGTTAGAACCGGCTACGATTCGATCTGTTTGGACAGGGTGGAAGGAAAGTATCCAATTCGGGCCATCACAATCGAGATTGGAACGCGCCGGCCGCTGGGTATAGGTGCCGGCAGCCTGTCTCTTGTCGCATTCCTTCCGGAAGAGGATCTCGAGGCAGTTCTGCGCGCCAACGAGCCGCGCTATCCCCAGTTCCGCAATCTCACCAGTGCCGATATTAAAAGCATCGCCGAGACTTCCAGATCCCGGGGATATGTTCTAAGCGACGGGGTCTTCCACAGGGGAATCGCTTCGGTTGGGGTGCCGATCTGCGAAGATGGACAGGTGTTGGCTGCCATCTCGGTTTCGGCAATCCAGGAGAGGATGGACCCCGATCGCGTAGGAAGGATTGTGAAGCTGATCAGAGATTCCGCAGAAGTTTACTTATAGGGGGTCAGCCGGGGCTGCATCCATGAATAGGTTCATAATAGTGCGGTTTTCATTTAAATTCAGGGAGTTGAATTGAGATGTTTTCGATCGGTGAAGCAGATCTCGTTATCATAGGCGGTGGGGCAGCAGGGGCTATGGCCGCCGTTTACGCCCACAGGACCAATCCTCGGACCAGGATCGTCGTCCTGGATAAAAGCAAAATCGAAACATCCGGCTCGGCAGGCCGGGGCATGGATGCTCTAAACACCATGGCCGTACCTCCCTACTCCAGCGCAGAAGATGTGGTGGAACATCTGACCAAAGTCTCCGAGGGGATCCTTGACCAGGAAGTCGCTCACTGCTTTGGCTCGCGCTGTCCGCAGATCATCGAGGATCTCGAAAAAATCATGAACAGGAAAAAAGGCGATCTTTTCCCGGTGGACGAAAACGGAAACTACCGCCTTTTCTATCTGCATCCCATCCAAAAACCCCTGCTGCTGCCCATGGACGGAGAGGAAATGAAAAGGGCGCTCGGAAAGGCCGTGAGGGACACGGGAGCCCAGGTTTTCGACCGAACCCCGGCGCTCAAAATCGTAACGGAAAACGGCAGAGTCACCGGCGTATTTGCATTCAACATCCGCACCGGGCATTATTTCTACATCAAAACGAAGGCTGTTTGCCTCACCACCGGCGCCGCCGGGAGGATAGGACTCGCCTCTTCCGGATATCTTTCGGGATGCTACGAATTTCCGGGCAATGCCGGAGACGGCTATGCCATGGCCTACGAGGCAGGGGCTGAGCTGGCGAGCATGGAATGCTTCCAGGCCAACGTTCTTTTAAAGGACCACCAGGGACCGTCCTGCGGCTACGTGGCCGCCCCTCGTGGTGCCTATGGAGTAAACCGGCTTGGGGAGCGCATCTGGAATCACGGGTACTCTTCCGGGGATGGAAGACTGGCATACTGGAAGCACTTTGCCGAAGGCAAGGGTCCAACCTATCTGAAACTGGATCATTTGCCGGAGGAGACTATCCGGGTCATCGAAAAAATACAGTTCGGAAACGAACGCACCAGCCGAGGCATGTTTCACAAAAATCGGGGGCAGGACTACCGCCGCGAAAAATCGGTGGAGCAGGCCCTTGCGGAAGAGGTTGGAGCCTGCGGAGGGCATTCCTGCTCCGGTATACTGAGCAACAAGGATGGGGCGACAAATGTCGGGGGGCTTTATGTCGCGGGAGACGTCGACGCCGGCCTGCCCCATTCCTACCTGGGCGGAGCATTGGTAATGGGTGGACTGATCGGGGAGAGGGCCTCGCAATACGCCCTGGAAGCTTCCGGGCCTGAAGAGCCTCCGGCCCTGAAAGCCTGGATCAGGAGGGAGATTGACGAATTCGAAGCCCCCCTCAAAAAAAACAAGGGCTTGCCGACGCACCTCGTGGAATTCAAGGCCAGGGCCAGGATTCAGTACTATTTGAAACCGCCCAAGAACCCGGAATATCTGAATATAGCCATCTGGTGGATGGAACGAATCCGCCATGAAGACCTCCCGCAGATAAAGGCTGTCGATTATCACGATCTGCTGAAAGTCTATGAAATCGGATGTATTCTGAGGGTAGGGGAAATGATGGCCAGGGCAAGCCTTTTCCGGGACGAGAGCCGTTGGGGATACATGCACTGGCGCTCGGACCTTCCCTTCAAGAAAGAGGAATGGGAGGGACATTGGGCCATTGTACGCAAGAGCGGGGACGGAATGGAACTGTCACGGCGGGCTGTTCCTCCCCTTAAGTGGGATTTTCCAAGGTCGTTGGAGTACTCCTACCCGAAGCTTTCTTTTGATATCGGGAAGTCTTTTGAGAAAGGGCCGCACTGGAAAAATCCCGAACGAGACACCTGGATGGAAGAGCACCTTGAAGAACAGGGGATGACAACCCCCAGACGCTTCATGCCCGGAAAGGAATAGCGCGACTATGGAGCAGATCAATTTTGAGGCACTGGAAGAACCCGGCTATTCCTGGATAGAGATAGACCGGCAGAAATGCAATCGCTGTGGCACTTGTCTGGACATGTGCCCTATGGACGTCCTCTATTTTAGCCGCCAGGGGTGGCCCTACATGCGGCATCGCGATGACTGCTGGTACTGCGACATCTGCGCGTTTGTCTGTCCCAGGCAGGCCGTTACGATAAAGGACCTGCCCTACCTGATTCGGTGATGATTCCCGACTTGGCCGGAAAAGCGAGAGCGACATGTATCATGCTCTGCTTTGCCATTGATCGGGCGGAAACGGTTCTACTCTTTGGAATGGCGCCGGGCGGATTCAGGAATCCCCCGGGACCGACGGCTGGACCATGAAACCCCGGGGGGATTTTCCCCCGGGGTTTTTTGCTTTTATCTGATTTCGGGCCATCGGAGGATTGCGGGGCTTCTCATCGTCAAAAAAAGGAAAAACGGCGGAAGAGATCGAAAAAGCTCTAAGAGATTCTGTACTCTGACGGTGGATCCGAGGAAGTTTAGCGCTACTGCCACTATTGTCACCGGGACAATCACTATATGAGAAGCTTTTGGCGCGCCCGGACGGGCATTGAGGCTAAAGCGACAGCCAGCGAAAGATGTTCCGAATGAGCATGTAGGTATCCGGCGGAGAAATCCACACTATGTTCAGGGAAACACCGGTAGAGAAGATGGGAGATTTTGCGTTGTTCAATTTTTCGGCAATTCTTTCACTTGTTCCCATACGGGGAGGAACACCCTGAAAGTTGATCCATGGCCGGGAATACTGCTTACCGAGATAGCTCCTTCAATCGTCCTCAAAAGGCCTAACACTACTGCAAGTCCAAGTCCTCGTCCTACAAACCTGGTGGAAAAAAAGGGATCAAAAATCCTGTCAAGGTTTTCCGGGGGAATCCCACAACCTTTATCCACAACCGAGATGCAGGCATACTCTTTAATCATGGGCTTCCATCCGGTCGGGAACAGTCTGGCCTCCTGAATACCGGTTCCTGGATGGGTATCGATGGTTAGAGTGATTTCTCCTTTCTGTTCCGCGGTAGCCTCTATTCCGTTGGAAATCAGGTTCGTCAGAATCTGAGTCAGATGTGCCCGATCCGATTTAACAAAGGGACCTGGAGAAGGTATTTTTGAGTTGAGAAGCATGCTATGCGGTATCGATGCACTCAAGAGTGAACAGGTGTCATCGATGATCTTTGCAAGATCTAAAGGCTGCGCTTTTCCGAAGTCTTGTCCAAGACAAGTGAGCATGGATCGGCTGATCGTTGCCGCGCGCTGACATGCGTGCATGGAATTGAGAAGTAATTTCTGCTGGTTAGGCTCAATGGGAGCAACGTTTAGGGCAAGCTCCAAATTTCCCATGGCTGCGCTCAGCATGTTGTTGAAGTTATGAGCAATAGCTCCCGCCATTGCGGCAAGACTTTCCGCCTTCTGTGCCTGCTGGACCCGTTGTTCAAGGCGGAGCCGTTCTTTTTCAGCCTGCTTGCGTTCGGTTATGTCGATAATACTGGAAATGCTACTTTTTTCGTTGTTGATAATGATCGTTTCAGCCGAGAATAGCCCTGTTCGCGTCTCACCAGCCTTCGTCCTGAATTGTTGCTCCAGGCCATGCACACTGCCGAGGTTGGTCAGTTTACCGAGGTATTCATCGCGCTTTTGACTGCTCCTCCAGAACTGAACGTCCAATGTGGTTTTACCCAGCACATCCTTGCGGGAGAAGCCGGTTGTGTTCAAGAATTCTTCATTCACTTTAAGAATCCTGCCATCGGACAGGCGGGCCAACATGATGGCGTAAGGGGCGCAATTGAAAGCCTTCGAAAACATCTCTTCCTGACCTTGCACCTCCAATAGCAGGCGTTTGTTGACCATGAGGGTGAGGCTGATCGTCAAGAGCACGCTTAATGCGAGGTACATGATGGTAGTGATGGCATCCACTGCGCCATTCCAAATGAGATCCTGAGAGGCTGGGAGACCGAAGAGAAACAGGGTAATCCTGGCCAGGTTCAAGAGAATAAACAAGCTCATCACATACCCGACAACGCAGGTCGCCTTTCGCATGTACCGGTCGACTTTTAACAGCAGCAGCCAGGTTGCCTGAGATGCAATGATGGTCGTGAGTGGCTGACATGACGACCGGTTCGACGCCGATTACCGGCTGGAAATAGATGAAATAGGTCATGAGGCATGCACAGGCAGCCAAAATAAAAGCGTGATGCACTCTTGGGCCCTTGACATCGACGAAGCTTTCCAGCCCCAGGAGGAGCAATATCGCCCCAAAAGCCATGAGAATGTGCGGGAACACGGATGCAAAGAACACCGGCAGGACTCCATGCATGAGGATCAGAACCAGTCCGATTCCCTGGCTTGCTATGGAGCAGAGCCACAAGGATATGCCGTTATAGCGCATATGGTTCTGTATCCAGATCGTGCCGATGCCGAGGGCGTTGACTGCGCAAATAACAAGGTTCACCACAAGTAAGGTGGGAACATCAAGATGCATGGTGTCTTTTCTTTCCGTTTATTGATCCCTGAGCTGTATCGATCCGCATTCCGGCTGGACAGAATGACTTTTTCACTGTTTACGGGATAAGAGCCTCTGCCGAGACCGATCTCCCCATATTCTCTCATATATTGGATGCTCCGGGATAGAGCATAAATCGGCATTCCGGATTCATTTCGAGACAGGAATTTGTATGGAGGATCCGGACTGTTCCCGACCGGATGGAAGCCCATGCTCTTCCAGTTATAGCCGCGCCGCTGACTTTGCGGTTGATCCATTTGTACTGGATCCGCCGATTCCTATCGGCATGTGTATGGCTTGAACGGCAGTTGCGAATGGATATCGTGTCCCGGAGGGGCGGATCGGGGGACCTTTTTTATCCGGGCCGAAGATACCTCACGGCGCACCCGTGTGGCAGGTATTGCAGAGTGTCTGCGGGGGGATCGGCCCACCGGGGTGTTCGAATTTGATCCCCGTGAGACGTACGTTCTGCTGGGTTTCCCGGCCTTGGGCAACGATGAGGTGGCAGGTATCGCAATCGGTTGAGATTGTATTGCCGGACTTGCTTACGTGATTCCCGTCGTGGCAGCGGAAGCATCCCGGCCAGATCCTGTGTCCGACGTTGTTCGGTCGCACCTTCCAGCTCGTTTTCATGTCCGGAAAGAAATTCTTTCTGTAGATGTCCTGGGCCTGGGATATAGCGTCCCCGATTTTTTGCTGATCGGCGTAATCCGCGTATTCCTTTGATATCGACTGGGCGATGCCGGCCATTCCCTGGGCCAGGGAAGCGGAATCGGCGTTCTCCAGGAGCGCAGTGCCCGCTTTTTCCCTGATGGAGGGTATGGAACTGTCGATGCGGCCCAGCCAGAGGGCGTTGTTTATCCCAGTCTCGGGAGAAGCGAATATGTGCGTGGGGCGATTATGACAATCGATGCAATCCAGGACCCGGACCTGCTGGTCGTTGCCCCCGGGAGTCAGGGAATTGCCCTTTGATTGAAAAAGGGTGGTGTTCCCGGTCTCCAGGTTCGTCATGCGCACCCAGGGTATTTCCTGCCGGGATCGATTCGCGGGGAGATACTCGATACGATTGGCAATCACCATGTGCCAGTGAATGCCTCCGACCGGGCCATGGGCGGGGTTGGCGCCCCCGACTTTCAGGAGCATCCGTATGGCCCAGGGGGTGTTCTCTTCATCGAGCAGAAAATACTGCTGGAAAAAGTCCACCGCGCCGAAAAACTTCTCCGGCCAGTGGCATTGTTCGCAGGTGCCGCGAGCGGGCCTGAGGTTTTCAACCGGCACCGGGATGGGCCTGTCGAACGAGTTCGTAAGGACAGCATAGATCTGGTACATGCCGGATACTTTTGAGCGGACAAACCAGGATGCCCCTGAGCCGATGTGGCACTCGGTGCATCCCACTCTTGCATGGGGCGAGTTCTGGTAAGTCGTATATTGCGGCTCCATTACCGTATGGCACAGCGTGCCGCAGAATCCGACGGATTCCGTTGCCAGGTATGCCTGGTAGCTTCCCAGGGCCGAGAGAAGGAAAAAGAAAAAGCAGCCGATGAGGATAACGAGGAGCTTTCTTTTCTGGCTGGGTTTATTGAGGTCGATTATGGGAAAGCGCGACACCTCGCGTTTGTGCCGTTTCTTATACTCTATCCATGCCCCGATTGCCGCGAGGATAAGGCCGACCCAGATAAATCCGGGCAGGATCAAGTAAGTGAGAATGCCCAGGTAGGGTTGTTTGAACCCGCGCAGAAAGTCGATGGATATGAGGCTCAAGGCGGAAAACAGCCCGAATCCCGCCAGCACAAGCCCAAAAAGACCGATCCAGTTGCCGGTCAAAAGCGGGCCCCGGCTCGGCTCTTCATTCCTGTTCTCACTTACCATGATCTATGCCTGCGGTATGGTTTTCGAGAGATGCGTTTCTATTTCGAGAGAGAACGAAGGTATTGGATGATTGCCTGCATCTGTTCATCGTTAAAAGGGTATGCCGGCATTTTGGTCCCGGCGCCGAAGACTTTCTGGGGTTCCTTCATGGCGGTTTTCAGCTGTTCGTCCGTCTTTCCCTTGGCAAGCACCTTGAGGTCGGGGGAAATGCCGCCCGACTTGTGGCAGGTGGCGCAATGTTCTCCCTTGACTATCGACTCTCCCTGCTTCACCGCATTTCCGGCGGCTCCAACCATTGCCGCAAACCCGATCGACATGACTATTACGAGAAGCGCCTTCAGTTTCATCGTCCATCTCCTTCCTGCTGCGATCGATAGGTCACTGGATACAAATCATCACTGCCCGAAGGGGAATCCGGAGAAATCCTTTATCACCCGAAGGGTTCACTGTAACCTTCCCCATGTCTAAGGTGTGAGACAAGTTAGCTACCCAATAGCGGCAGGGGAAATAGGGTCAATCCCTTATTTCTTTTGGGGAATAACTGTGTTCGGCGGCGGAGTACCGCAATCGGGATCGAAAGGGACGAGAGGACCTTTCGGGGAATGCCTCGCCTTTTCACGGTCCCGGCCGTTGAGGTTGCGCCGTGATTCAGGTGTTCACAAAAGTCGGCTTGCCGCTTTCGACGAAATTGTGCCCGGTTGCATACCTATTATGCGGTTTTTGGGAGGTTGACAAAATCCTCCGGGCAATCTATGCTTCACGCAATAACAAAAATTAGAGGAATATTCCATGTATTCAGGCAACTCTGCTCACATTTCGGATGGATGTATGTTCGACGGCCGCTTTTTTGCGCCCTTCTTCGGCTTTTTCTTTTTTAGGTGCATCCGCCTGGTGAGCTGAAGTATTGGAATGGCGCCGGGTGGATTCAGAAATCCCCCGGGGCCGACAGCTGGTCCAAGGACCCCGAGGGATTTTTCCCCCGGGGTTTTTTGTTTTTATCTGTTTGGACCATTGGAGGATTGCGGTGCTTCTCATTGTCAAAAAAGGAAAAACGGCGGAAGAGATCGAAAAGCTCAAAGAGATTCTGCGCTCGGACGGCTATCTGATCAAGGAAATCGAAGCGGTGTCCGGGACGGTCCTCGGCATTGTGGGGAAGATGTACAAGGAAACCGCCTATTATGAGTCCCTGCCGGGCGTGGAAAAGGCAGTTCCCGTCTCGAAGCCCTACAAACTGGTGAGCCGCGAGCTTCACCCCGGCCCTTCCATCATCAAGGTCGGCGATGTCGCCGTTGGTGGGGATCGGCTTGTGGTGATCGCCGGGCCCTGCGGCGTCGAGGACAGGGAGAGGACGATGGAGATCGCACGCACCGTGCGCCGCCATGGTGCAGTGCTCTTCCGGGCGGGCGCCTTCAAGCCGAGGACTTCGCCTTATTCCTTCCAGGGGCTTGGCGAAGAAGGGCTCAAGATCCTGAGAGATGTAAGGGAGGAAACCGGGCTTGGCATCGTTTCGGAAATGACTTCCCCCAGCCAGGCCGACCTTATGGTCAAATACGTGGACGTTGTCCAGGTCGGCGCCCGGAACATGCAAAATTTCGAGCTTCTGAAATCCGTCGGCCGGATCGGAAAGCCGGTTCTGCTCAAGCGCGGGCTTGCGGCCACCATCGAGGAATGGCTCATGTCGGCCGAGTACATCCTGTCCGAGGGCAACGACCAGGTCATACTTTGCGAACGCGGAATCCGCACATTCGAGCGCTACACCCGGAACACCCTCGACCTTACCGCCGTCCCGGTGATAAAGAAGCTTACCCACCTTCCCATTATAGTCGACCCGAGCCATGCGACAGGAATTCGAGAAAAAGTCAGCCCGATGGCGCGTGCATCGATTGCGGCGGGGGCCGACGGGTTGATTATCGAGGTGCACACCGAACCGGAAAAGGCACTGTCCGACGGTCCGCAGAGCCTCTATCCCGAACAGTTCGAGCAACTCATGCGGGACCTCTACGTCATCGCGCCGGTGGTCGGCAAACAGCTCGATTACGCCTACCTGGACAAGTCGGCGAAAATGAAGTCTCAAAGGCTCGAAAGCAAGGCCCCGGCAGTCATCGCCTACAGCGGCGAGCCCGGATCGTTTTCACAAAAGGCATGTCTCCAGTTCTTCGGCCCCGACGTGCCTACGAGGAACTGCTCATCTTTCCGGGAAGTATTCGACCTCGTGAACACCGAACAGACCGCCTTCGGCATAGTGCCGGTCGAAAACACCCTTTCCGGCAGCATACATGAAAACTATGAACTGCTTCTGGAGTACGATCTCAAAATAGTGGGTGAGGTCACCTTGAGAATCAAGCATAACCTGCTGGGCCACCCCGATGCCTCGATCGAAGGGCTGGAAAAGATTTGTTCACACCCGCAGGTTTTCAGGCAATGTCGCAAGTACCTGGAAAAACACCCCGGCTGGGAGTTGATTCCGGAACGGGATACGGCGACCGCGGTCCGCAAGGTCAAGGAAGGGAATGATTTGAGGCACGCCGCCATTGCCGGCGAAGATGTCGACCATGTGTACCGGATGAAAGTGCTGAAGGAGGGGATAGAGACCGATCCACGCAACTTCACGCGGTTTGTGGTGATCTCGGTCAATGAATCTCTTCCCGGCCCCAGGAACAAGTCTTCTCTCATCTATTCCGTGAGCGACAAGCCGGGGGCGCTCTTCGAAACGCTCCGAATATTTGCGGAAAACAATATCAACATAGTCAAACTCGAATCGCGCCCGATTCACTCCAAGCCATGGGAGTACCTGTTCTACGTCGATCTGGAAATTGACGTCGTCGAAAAAAGCAACGTATGGATCATGGAAGAGCTTGCCAAGCGGACTGAATTCCTCAAGTTTCTTGGAAGCTATTGCAAAGGGGCGGAGGAGAAAAGTGAGTTGTCCCATCCGTCGGACAACTGATCAACCGTGATATCAGGGCGCTGAGTCAAACCGAGTCGTTCGGGAGCCGGAATCTACTTCCACTCAACTGGTTTTGGAAGTGGATTTCGGCTTCCCGACTGTTATTTGCTGAATTCCACATAGGCTTCGTTCATGAGTTGCGCAATCTTCATTTTCTGCGGGCATATTTTTTCAGCATCCGAATAATCGCTGCTGTCTATTTTGTTCCGGACCTCGACCGGTATTTTTTCAAACTTTTTCGATACCAACTCTTTTGCCCCATATCCTCTCGAATACATTAGCATTTCCATGAGATCGAATATGGGAATCCTGTCGGCATTTACTGTATCGCATACACCGCATCGCCTGCAGAAATGCTGTCCTGTTCTCTCTGCATAGTCAGCCAATAATTTTTTGATTTCAACGTTGAGCGGTTGTTCGTCCATCGCCGCGGAAGAATTTGACTGTAAAAGCGTTGAATCAGGCATGAGAGAGCAAACCGATGTCACATTGGAATTCTGCCAGATCGCTTTCAACTTCGCTTGTTCAAAGGACATATCGTGAACAGCCAATAAAGAATTCATCTTCTCTTCATTAAGTGGAAGTCTCCGCAATTCGGCCTTATGCTGGACAGTGAGTCCCATAGACTTAATGGCAAATATCCCGATGCCTTTTTCATGACATTTCTGTAAGGCATCTTCCATGTTGTTAATGCTCTGCAGCCTGTAATTATAAACAGTTTGAATCCCGTCTATCCAGCCAAGCTCGGCGCCGTCGCTGAGACATTTGGCCATATTCTTATGGGTACAGAATCCGAAAAATCTGATTTTTTTTTGTTTCTTGACCTTTTCAGCCCATTTTCTCACATCATCAGTGAGTACTTCTATATTGTCTATAACATGTATAGCCAGAAAATCTATAAAGGTTGTTCCATTCTCATTGAGCGCTTTGTCCAGCTGGTTCTGCATGACACTTGGATCTGTTGAATAGATCTTACCGGATAAAAAGATTTTCTCTCGCAGCTCTGGATGTATTTTGAAATATTCGCTATATGCATTCCCGGTGAAGGGAACGATTTCCCAACAGGCCACCTCGTACTTCAAGGCTTCATTCAGCAAGGCCTGACTGTCCGTGCCTGCAAAAGATCCTCCTCCAAGACAAAGTTTGGAAATCTTCACACCGGTGTTGCCGAATGCTCGTCTAGGAACGACGATATCGGTATGCAACTGATTGCCTGAGACATATGAAGACGTCAATGCAGCACCTGTGCCTGCGGCAATCGCCATGAATTCACGTCTGTTTATCTTCTTTTCCATATGTGCCGCCTTCCGTATGTTTGTTTACAAATCGTCAGAACTTCGTGGCAGCGCGCCCTGGCAATTATCCGGCGATTGGGGCTGCCGCCGGTGTTGTCCGGATGCGGACAGGCTCTATCCTGCCGGCTGATACGGAGTTGTCTTCAAGAAGGATCCAAATAGCGTGGGGACCGGCGGCCCCCACACCCCCTACGCCGCTCTGCGGCTTACTTGGCGCTTGCTGTGGCGCCCCGCAAAGGCACCGGGGCAGACACAGCAAGCGCCGAGTGATCGGCCCAAGAGGGCCGAAATCTGGTGCAAGTGCCCGGTCGGGCGTTAACCTCTTCCACCTCGGCAGGGAATTAAATATCAACTTGAAAGCAACTTAGTATGAAGCATTTTCTCCACCGTTCTTCTTGTCTCCTCCATGCGTGGCTTTATAATCAATCGTTAAGTTGGATTAAGACTTGTCGCCTGCGGGATTTAGTATATACACATTAGCTACCATTCATCTGTTCGTCCAATGAATCGTTTGGATTATGCTAATCGCATATTTCGATTAAATGAGGAGAATGATTCATGGAACTCCAGCGTTTGCAGACCTTCCGAACAGTGGCAACCCTCATGAATTTCAACAAGGCTGCCGAGGTCCTCAATTATGCCCAGTCATCTGTTTCCGCACAGATCAAGGCACTTGAAAACGAAATAGGGACCCTGCTATTCAGAAGAATCGGAAAATCCGTTCAACTCACCGAGGCCGGCGCCAAGATGCTTGTATACGCCGATAAACTCCTGGCCATCAAGGAAGAGGCATTGGCCGAAGTTACCGGAAAAAGCGAGGCATCCGGTCTGCTGACCTTGAGGATGCCTCAGACTATAGCAACCTATTATCTCCCTCAAATCCTCCGCGCCTATCAGCCTCGTTTTCCAAGGATGAGATTGGATATCACAAGCTGCGCCCTGCATTCACTGGAGAACGAACTGCGAATCGGGACCGTGGATGTGGCATTTCTCCTTGGCGACTCCATAAGTGCAAAGAACCTGGAATCAGAATTCCTGGGCAGCGTGCCCCTCGTCGTTGTCACTCATCCGGGTCATCCGTTAACTGCCTGCGGACAAGCCGATTTCAGAAACATCGAAGGACAGGTGCTCTTTTTGCCCAAAAGTGATTGCGGGTACCGGATGGTTTTTGAACAGACATTGGCGGCGGAAAAGATAATGCCCGCCACCATAATTGAGATGAACAGCATTGAGGCCATCAAACAATCCATCATGGCGGGAATAGGAGTAACCGTTATCCCGGAGGTTGCCGTCCGCGCGGAAATGGAGGATGGGCGAATAGCAAAGGTATCCTGGGTGGATGATCTAGAAACCGGAATTTTAATGATCCGGCATAAGGATAAATGGTGTCCTCCGGCCTTGGAGGCCCTTATGGATACGGTAAGAGAGTTCTTCGGCGTGAACCGAAAGAGTCAACCAAAGGTCGCCCGTTAAAGAATTTCGGGGAAGCCGGCCCCTGCCTTTTGACACGGATGGACACGGATAGACACGGATGAAAACAGGATGTGAAGTCTAGGCTCATATCCTACAGTGAAGCAGTGAAATATTCGGCGTCTTCCCCTAAATGAATTCTATTTCTATTTTCTCCATCCGTGTTTATCAGTGTTCATCCGTGTCATAAAATGTTTTTGCCTTTTGCTTTCCAGTGGAGCACCGATAATGGCCGTAGTGAGGAATTCGACGTCTTCTCCTAAATGAATTCTGTAACTATTTTCTCCATCCGTGTCTATCCGTGTTCATCCGTGTCTTAAAATGTTTGCCTCAGGTCAGCCGGCCGCCGTGAGAATCCGGAAACTGGGGCTGTCCGTCGGTGATTTCGTAATAATCGCTCGCCTGGGATACCCAGACGTGGCCGATTGTTTTAAGACCGGTTGGCTGATCGAGGCTTCCGGCCGCGATGCAGATGCTGTCCCTGGAATCCCGCACATCCCAGAACAGGCTGGAACCGCATTCCTTGCAGAACCCGCGATAAACGCCGGGAGTTTCGTCGGTCACTGAGCGATACCACTTCAGGCCGTCCTGCCTGATGAACAAGAGGTCTTTTCTTTTCACCGCCGTGTAGGCTCCAACGTTGCCGTGGAAGCGGCGGCACTTGCTGCAATGGCAGTTGATCACGTTGCGCAGGGGGCCGTGGACCTCGAACTTCGTCGCTCCGCAGAGGCAACCGCCGGTTGCGACGCTCTTTGTTGCTTCATTCATGGCTCTCCTCCTTGAAGACTTTCCTGTTCCATTCGATAGCCGATGGTGGTTCCCGAATCCATATCAGAGGACGGAGCATTTTCAAAATGACAATTTATGTTGTCATCGGGACACAGAATGACAATTTGTGTTGTCATTATTACTCCGACTGCTTTCGTTGAGAGTGAGCGAAGAATATTTTTGTTCGAGCGCTATGTGCTCGAAAAAATGAAATATATTGGTGAGATTTCTTTTTTTCGGAGGTAGGCCGGGGAACTTTCTCACACGACGAAGGTTCTTTTATTGACAAATTTTTTTTCAATCTGGTATCAATCTCTTTGAATCCCCCAATCCTCACTGTGCAGAGAACCCTTTGCCGGGAGGAAAAATGGAGATACTCAAGGCCTGACATGTTTCGTCAATAAGCAGGCGTGCCTCAATCGAGACTGTCAGGTCGGGAATACCCCGTCCGGCAGTCGGACGGCTGTTCGAGCTGCATCTCTTCTTCTCTTTGCTGACGCGCTTTTCCCACGGTGCCTCTGAATCAGGACACGGGGGCCGGTTTCTTTTCCGGCCTCTTCAGATATCTTCCGGAACCCCCCGGCGCTCTGTCCGGTCTTTTGCGATACTGTGCAACAGAGGAAAACGGCTTTGGAAACCTGGGATTTTGTGCAGAGAAACTGGCGTGAGTTGCTGGCCCTTGCAGGCCATCACGCTTATTTCGTTTCCGTCGCCCTGGCAATTGCTATCTGCACGGGGGTCCCGATAGGCATCTGGATCACCTTCCACCGGAGGGCTGCGGAGGTCGTTCTCTATCTTGCCGGGATAATGATGACCGTCCCCTCGATCGCCCTCTTCGGAATAATGATTCCGGTTCTTTCCATTTTCGGGAAAGGGGTGGGCGTTGTTCCAGCTATCATAGCTCTCGTGCTCTACTCGCAGCTTCCAATCATCCGCAACACCTATGTCGCAATCAGAAGTGTGGATCCGAGCATCATCGATGCCGGGGTGGGGATGGGTATGACCCGGATGCAGGTGCTCCTGAATGTGCAGCTTCCCATGGCCCTGAGCGTAATTTTTGCCGGTGTGCGCGTGGCGGTGGTCATGTGCATAGGGATCGGCGCGATTGCGGCCTACATAGGCGCGGGAGGACTCGGACACTACATCTTCATGGGCATTTCGCAGAGCTATGGCGCCATGACCAATGCCGGAGCGCTGGCTGTCGCAGTGATGGCGATTGTTGCCGATTTCATTTTCGGCCGGATCGAAAATATGCTGGTGAGCAAGGGGTTGAGGGCTGCCAATGATTGAACTGGAACGCGCAACCAAAATTTATGCGGGCGGCAGGGACCCCGCGGTGGACGGGGTTAGCCTCACCGTGCCCGAAGGGGAAATCTGCGTCTTCATCGGCCCTTCGGGGTGCGGCAAGACGACCCTTATGCGCATGATAAACCGGCTGACCCCCATCACATCGGGAACGATCAGAGTGGGCGGAAAGAATGTGATGGATCTCGAACCGATACAGCTTCGCCGGAGCATCGGCTACGTTATCCAGCAAATCGGGCTCTTCCCGCACATGACGGTCTACGACAATATAGCGGTCGTCCCGAAGCTTCTCGGGTGGCCAAAACAGAAAATCTCCAGCCGGGTGGACAACCTCCTTGCGCTTGTCGGTCTCGCTCCGGACACATACCGCCTCCGCTACCCCCGCGAGTTGAGCGGAGGCCAGGCGCAGCGTGTCGGAGTGGCCAGGGCCATGGCTGCCGACCCGCCGGTTATGCTCATGGACGAGCCTTTCGGGGCGATCGACCCGATCACCCGCGAGGTCCTCCAGGACGAGTTCATAAAGATTCAGGGGAAGCTGAAGAAGACGGTCATCTTTGTGACCCATGACATCCACGAGGCTATCAAGCTTGGCCAGAAGATCGCCTTGCTGAAAGACGGCCGGCTTGTGCAGTACGGCTCTCCGGTCGAGCTTCTGGCGACGCCCAAAAATGAATTCGTGCAGAGCTTCGTCGGGACGGACCGGGCGCTGAAGCGGCTCGATCTGCTCAAGGTAAAGGACGCCATGATCCAGGACCCGGTGCACTGCCTGAGTGGCGACTCGTGCGAGCACATCCTGGAGTGCATGCTTCAAAACGACCTGCAATATCTGCTCGTTGCCGACGGAACCGGGAGGCTCGAGGGCTACGTCAACCTCCGCGACCTCCGGGGAAGCCCCGGGACGATAGCCGACGTGACCCGCCCCATGACCCTGACGGTCAGACCGGACCAGAACCTCAAAGAAGCCCTCAGCAAGATGCTCAGCTACGATCTCGGAATTGTCGTGGCGGTCGATGAGGGCGGAAAACTCTGCGGCGTGCTTAACACGGGTACCCTGGTCTCGGTTGTGGGCGAAACCTATGACGAGCGCGGGGGGCACTGGGGCAAGGTGACCACTCAGGGGAGAATTCTCTGATGGATTCGGATGCCGGGAAAAGAAACGGGTTCTGGACCGTTTTCTGCCTGGTCCTGGCCTTTTGCGCCGGGGTCTTTGCGGAAAAGCAGGGGCTTCTGGAATTTGCCCGCAACAATCCCCGGGAAGTCTGGCGTCTGACGGTCCAGCACATTCAACTCGTCGCTATTGCGGGCGTTATCACCGTCGCGGTCGGAGTCCCCGCAGGCATCGTCCTGACCCGCGGATTCATGCGCAAATACAGGGAAATGCTGCTCAATATCCTGGGAATCTGCCAGACGGTGCCCTCCCTTGCCGTAATCGCGATAGCAATGACTTATCTGGGAATAGGCAGGAAGACGGCGATCTTCGCCCTGATAGTCTACGGGCTGCTGCCGATTATCCGCAACACCGTGGCGGGTCTGGCTGGAGTCGAACCGGTCATACTGGACGCGGGGCGCGGGATGGGCATGAGGCCGCTGCAACTGCTCTTCAGGGTGGAGCTTCCCAATGCCTCATACATTATTCTGACGGGCGTCAGAACCTCGATTGTCATCATGGTGGGAACGGCGGCCCTGAGCTTTCTGATAGGGGGCGGGGGCCTCGGCGACCTGATTTTTACGGGGATCATGATGGTCGATCCGGCTTACATGCTGGCCGGTGCTGTCCCTACCGCGCTTCTTGCTGTGATCATGAACTGGTTTTTCGGGGTCCTGGAAAGATGGATTATCAGTCCGGGGCTGGTCTATGGTGGCCGGTAGCCGCAGGTGGAAATGCCCGGCCGCAGATTTGAGGCTTTAAACGACAAGAGGAGTACCGGAAATGAGCAGGAAGATAGTATCCATCACCGCAATAATTTTGGCAGTCCTCTGCTTCTGGATCTTAACCCCCGCGGCATTCTCCGCCGAGAAGAAGTCTCTTGTCGTGGGCTCGAAACAATTCACCGAGCAGCGCATCCTGGGGCAGATCGTTTTGCTGCTCCTCGAAAAGAACGGTTTTGAGGCAAAGGACCAAACCGGGCTCGGCGGCACGGCTGTTGTTCGCGAAGCCCTTGTCAGCAAGCAGATAGACCTCTACGTCGAATATACGGGGACCGCGCTCCTCACTTTTCTGAAATGGAAGGAGCCGATAACCGACCCGCAGAAGTGCTTCGAAACAGTCAAGAAGGAAGATGCCGAAAAAAACGGGCTGGTCTGGCTTCCCTATATGCCCTTAAATAATACCTACTGCCTTATGATGAAGCGCGACAAGGCCCAGAAGATGGGAATCAAATCGCTCTCCGATCTGGCAAAGTACGTTCAGGCGCACCCGGATGAAATAAAGTTCGGTCTCAACGCCGAGTTCTACGCCCGCCCCGACGGCTATCGGCCTCTCCAGAAGGCCTACGATTTCCGGTTCCCGGAAGACAAGATCATCAAGATGGACCCCGGTCTGCTTTATGCCGCCCTGCGCGACGGGCAGATGGACGTGGCGATGGGGTTCGGCACCGATGGACGCATCCAGGGGTTCGACCTGATCGTGCTCCAGGACGATAAGAACTTCTTTCCGGTCTATAACGCTTCGCCGGTCGTGAGGAAGGAAACCCTGGAGAAATACCCGGAACTGGAAAAAGCCTTTGCCGGGCTCACGCAAAAGCTCGACGACAAATCCATGACCAACCTGAACTTCCTCGTGGATATCGAGCACAAAAACCCTAAGGACGTTGCCAAAACCTGGCTGGAGGGCGCAGGTCTGCTCTAAGAACAGAAAGGTCGTTGCTTTTAAGGAAAATACGCCGCTGGTTCCCAAGGTCCCCCTTGGGAACCCCGCCCCGGCAGGCCGGATAGTAGTAGCCGGTACGTGCTGTGCCGCTCAGGGCAACTCTAGCGCAGCCTCTACGCTTGGCACCCGGAAACAGAGGCGGCCGGGCGCTCACTATCTTCAGAACAGGTGATTTCCACTTATGGATTCGAAGCAGCGTGTTCAGGATTTTATTTCCAACCTGAAATGGCGGGATTTGACCGAACAGGTGAGACATCAGAGCAAGCGATGCCTGCTCGATACTCTGGGAGCACTCATCGCGGGGACCCGCACCCCGGTAGCCGAACTGATGGCCGCCTTCGCACTGGAGCAG
The DNA here is from genome assembly GCA_023416335.1 of Pseudomonadota bacterium. The sequence goes on from JAEZHY010000158.1 coordinate 22,012, forward strand.
TATCCGGGCAAAGAGACGACAATCCTTGCGGGCGGCTCGCGTTCCTCCGCGGTCGGGGCCGCCCTGGCCAACGGCTTTTCGGGCAATGCTCTCGACATAGACGACGGATACCGAATGGTCAAGGGCCATCCCGGGGCGTGCATTCTGCCGGTCATACTTGCGGCATGCGAGACCGCGCATTCCTGTTCGGGCGAAGAGTTCCTGACGGCCCTGGTCGTCGGCTATGAACTTGGTATCCGCGCAGGGGTTATCCGTCACGCCCTTTACCCCACCTATCATGCGTCGGGGAGCTGGGGCGCACTGGCGGGCGCCGCTGCTGCCGGAAGGCTCCTCGGGTTGGATGCGGAAACGATATGGCAGGCGATGGGGGCCGCGGAATATCATGCCCCGATTGCGCCCATGATGAAGGGGATCGATGTCCCGGCCATGGTAAAGGATGCGATAGGTTGGGGCTGCATGGTCGCAATGGCATCGGTGCTGATGGCCCGGAAAGGGTTCACCGGAATCGAACCCCTGTTCGGCGACGGTCCGGATGAGGATTGGATTGCCGGAATCGGAACACGATACGAAATTCTGAACCTCTACTTCAAGCCTTACGCGGCGTGCCGGTGGGCTCAGCCCGCTGTGGCGGGTGCTCTCAAGCTCGCGGCGGAGCACGCTCTAAGAAAAGAGGAAATCCTGTCGATAACGATCAGGACCTTCTCTGCCGCCGCAGCCCTCAGCCGGGCCCATCCGAAAAATACGGAGGAGGCCCAGTATAATCTGTCATTCCCGGTTGCAGCCGCCCTGACCGATGGGGAAGTGGGGCCGCGCCAGGTTCTGCCGCCCCGGATGCTGAGCGGGGATCTTCTTTCGCTTGCCGACAAGGTGGAGGTGGAAGTCGAAGACCAATACGAACGGGCATTCCCGGCCAAAGCCCGGGCCGAAGTCGTAATCCGCACGACGGACGGCAGGATGCTTCGCTCGGGTACGATGGAAGCGATCTGGGAACCCCCGGATACTCTGCCCACCGATGAGGAGTTGCGGAAGAAGTTCTTCTGGCTTGTCGAGCCCGTGCTCGGAGGCGAGCGGGCAGGGGAGTTGGACGCTCTGATCTGGAACTTCGAGCGGGAAGCGGACGCGCGCGTTCTGCCGGGGAAGTGTGTACGTTAAAAAGGGACAAAAGAGCGGGGGAACCGGTTCCCCTGCTCCACCGCAGATCTCGGCCCGGTGCGCGAGCGCGCAGGGCGGAGCGCTCGACGCTGTTGGCGTTTTTGCGATTCATATCGCTCAGACAGGTACAGAGCCGGTTCTCACTCTTTATCCCGCCCAGGTACAGCCCGTCAGATTCGTAGACTCCATCGCCATCAAAAAGCCCCTATATGTCGACCGTCGTGTCTCCGGAGTTCATCTCTGTCACGACAGACTGAATTAAACTCCACCCCATGTTTACAACCTATTAAATAGTTCTCCTTATTCGCATAACATAGCGAGAAAATTTATAATATTATATGGAACCGGCGCAGAATTCGCTAATCATCTGTGCTCAAGGTTATTTCGAGAAAAGTCCGGATGAGTTGGGCATGTATCGGCTCAAGATTAACAAATTACCTGGAGGTCTCGCATGAGCAGCCGGGAACTGAAAGTCCTCCTCATTGAAGATGAGGAGAACGACTATATTTGGGTCAGGGATATGCTCTCCGACATTACGTCGGTGAGGTTCCATCTCGACTGGATTTCAACCTATGAAGACGCGGTTGCGGAAATATGCCGCTTTCAACATGATGTCTTTCTCCTGGATTATCGCCTGGGCGTGCGGGATGGCCTGGAACTCCTCCGCGAGGTGATGGAGAGGGGGTGTAATGTGCCCATTATTTTCCTGACCGGGCAGGGAGACTACGGGGTGGACATCGAAGCGATGAAAGCCGGGGCGGTTGATTATCTGGTCAAGAACCAGATCAACGCAGACCTGCTGGAGCGCTCCATTCGTTACTCAATCAAAGGCAAGCAGATGGAGGAAGACCTCCGTGCGTCGAGAGACGAACTGAAGATGCGAGTTCAGGAACTGGATGAGAAATCTCTGAACCTGGCAGAAGCAAATATTGCTTTGAAGGTTATGCTGAAACATAAAGAAGACTATCAAAAAGAACTTGGCGAAACGATCCTCTCCAATGTCCGAAACCTTGTTTTACCTTACCTCGAAAAGCTCAAGAATACCAAGATGAGCAGCACCCAGACGACCCTGGTCGAAATATTGGAATCCCACTTCGGGGAAATCACATCTTCCTTTACCCGGACCCTCGGTATCGAGGCGGCAGACCTGACCCCCACAGAGATGCGGGTTGCCGCTTTTATCAGGGACGGGAAGTCATCCGCCGAAATAGCGGAAATCCTTTCCAGCTCCGAAAAGACCGTCGAGACCCACCGGCTCAGGATCAGGAAGAAGCTCGGGCTCCGGAGCCGAAGATCCAACCTCAGATCACATCTTTTAAAGCTCGCCTGAACAAGCAGACCCTTGTCCTGCCTTAATACTACCGTCGCGGATGGATGTGGCCGGAACCCGCAACGCTTATTTTGAATAGGTATTTCCTGCGAAAAAACTCAGGTTGTGTATGCGGGTAATCAATTTATCTTAGATAAGGACGATAGAAATCTTGGATATTGAGTCGAGTTGTGTAAATGGAAGCAAACTTCAGCTATTTTGCCAAAGACACAGGCTTTGAGACACAATTGTACCTCATAGACCGAATCTGGGGCTCCGACTTTTCTGCCTACAACTGGAGCACAGTCATTCCTAAGGTGCTTATGCGCATGCGGGCAAACTCCATCGAGTCGTTAGAGGAGTACATGAATCACCTCTCAACGCACTCGGATGAATTTGCCTTGTTATCCAATGCTATCCTGGTCCACATCACCGCTTTCTTTCGAGATGCGAGAGAATGGGATGCGCTCTCAGAGGAGGTTCTCCCCCGGATCACCTCTGGAAATCGTCCCAATGAGCCAATACGAGTCTGGAGTGCCGGTTGCTCTTCCGGTGAGGAAGTGTACACCCTTGCCATTGTCCTGGCCGAGGCCCTGGGAATGGATGCTTTCCGGAAGAATGTCAGGATCTTTGCAACCGACGTAGATAGACAAGCTCTGGCCCAGGGTCGGAGGGCAACCTACAGCGAGAAAGCCGTCGCGGCCATACCGGAGGAACTGCGCAGCAAGTATTTCAACAAGGTCATCAACGGGTACGTCGTCCGAAGCGAACTGCGTGACAGGGTGGTATTCGCACGCCATGATTTGCTCCAAGACCCGCCTTTCTCAAACATTGATCTCATCTCATGCCGAAATACCCTGATGTTTTTCAAAAGCAAGGCGCAGGACCATATTTTTGCCGAGTTCCATTTTGCCCTCAAAAACACCGGTTTTCTGTTTCTCGGCACGTCGGAAACGATCTTGAAGCACATTGACCTCTTCAGGCCCGTGAATTCGAAGCACCGGATTTACCACAAGCTCCCGGCAGGGACCTCAAAGGTGCATTGGACCGATTCGATTCAGAACGGGAAATATGAGGACGCGAAGGACCATCCCGCTCAATATTGAAGATGTAATCCTACCTGTTTGACAATATCTCCCCGATATTTAAGATGCCGTTAATTCAACAAGTCCACTTCATATTGCACAGGGGGCGGGGACGGGCTATATTGCCGTCCCGAACGAGTGCTGTCTTGAAATTATTGTAAAAAGGGATAATCGAGAAATGCAATATAAAGAAGGAAATATCGGCCGCATCTTTACCCTGAGACTCGAAACCGGGGACCGCCTACCTGAAACCGTGGAAGAGTTTGCGCGCGAGCAGGGGATTGCCGGTGCCATGGCCATATACGTGGGAGGTGCAGACAAGGGGAGCAAACTGGTTGTCGGTCCCGCGGAAAACACGGGGGAGGAAGTCGTCCCGCTCCTTCACAACCTGGCCGGTGTCCACGAAGTGCTGGCCGTGGGAACTCTCTTCCCGGACGAGCAGGGGAACCCGGTGCTCCACATGCATGCAGGAGTGGGGCGCGAAGGACGGGCAACCGTCGGATGCACGCGTGCCGGAGTCGATGTGTGGCTGGTGGGAGAGGTGATACTCCTGGAAATAACCGGGACCGGAGGTGTACGAAAGAAAGATCCCCAGACCGGGTTCGATCTGCTGCAGTTTTAGGATTCCCGCCGTTCAAGCTGTGCGGGATCGAGTGCGGGCCGGCCTGGTTCCCTTTTGAGTCTTTTGCCTTTGCACCGAATCTTGCGCCCGCCTCTTTCCACCCTCCTGGTGACTTCTTATTATACCTTGTTGACGACTGGCCGGTCGAATCCAGCATTTTGAATCATTTATGCGGGACGCAGCAAAATCCTCAGGGCTTAGGTCCTGTCGCCAAATCCGGATGACCATGGCTTGTCGAATTTCGGTTCCATGCTCCAGGAGGTAGTGATGATCGTGTATTTGCCAAAGAAAAAAGATAACGAGGAGAAATCCTCGGTGTGGTTAAACAACGTCTATTACTGGGGAGTGCATATCGGGGCTTTTTCCCTGCTGCTCATAAATATTATTATGGTGTTCCCGCATTTGAAAGCATGGTCCCAGGCCCTGCCGGATGTTTTCGTAGCCTTCCCGTGACAGTGAAAGCCGCCCGCCTGCCGCGATTCCACGCCGGTCCCTTCCGATTTCTGCCTTCCTCGAATCACCGGATTGAATGTCTAGAGAGGGCAATATCATTGCTGATGCTGTTGTTTTAAGGACAACTCCAGTTTTTGAGGTCCCAACTTACGACTTACGGGCCGGCACGGTCGTGAAACCGTGCCTCAACTCAATGCGAAACTACGCCTCAACTCAAACGAAAATGGCGCGGTCGGAAGACCGCGCCATAACTTGGGGGGCGGGAAATCCCGCCACAACCTGTTGGGGTACTATTTTTTGGGATAGCCGATCGACTGCGAGAGGATGATTTTCTGGTCGGGCTTCAGCTTCAATTCCTTTCCCAGCGCATCCCGGTCTATCGCAGCTCGAATGACCGTTGCAAGGCCTTCCGACGCACAGTAGAGATATGCGTTTTCGGCGATGAATCCCGTATCGGCGCCCACCAGCATGTTCGCGTCAAAACCGCCGGCGTTGACCCTGGAATAGTCCGCCACATAGACCAGGTTGACCGCGGCCTCCCTCACGTAAGGCTGCGTTCCGGTCAAGGCACGCAGGTCTTTTTCAACTACCGGATTGAGCACGTTTTTGTGATGGTCCCAGAGGTACATCGCTTCCGGAGTCGCGACGTATATATCGATTTCCTGCCAGTTTTTGGCAGATGGGGCGGTCCTTCTGCCGTCCTGGCGGTTTATGCCGAAGGTGGCCCACAGAAGGTTCGAGAGGACCTGCGGCGTCAGTTTCTGATCGCTGAACGCGCGGGAGGTCATGCGATCGTTCAGTGCCTGCATGAGGGGCTTTCCGCCTTCCTTCTGCGGATTGGGAAGCTGTACCGGGCCTGCGGCATAAGCGGCAACTGTGAAGACGAGCGTGAAAACGGCCATGGAAAATAGGGAGAACAGAGGTTTCATTTTCATGGAAATCACTCCGATCGGTTAATGGAAAACAGGGCATCCGGCCTCATTTGGAGGAGCCCTGCCCGAGGTTCTTTTTGAGAAATTCGATCGTGGCAGGCCACGCTTCTTTCGATGCCGCCAGGTTCGCGCCTTCGCGCTCGCCCTGCGCTCTCAGAAAGCCGTGCCCCGCGCCTTTGTAAATATGCGGGATAAATACTTTTCCGAGTTCTTCCATTTTCTCCGAAGCCGGACCGACCGTCGTCGTGACCCGGGCATCGTCTTCTCCGTAAAGCCCAAGGACCGGCGCGCGGACCGTGCCAAGGGCTTCATTCGGCGGGGAAACGCCGTAGTAGACTACCGCGGCGCCGAGTTTGGGCTGGTGCGCGGCATAATTGAAACTCTGGCCTCCTCCCCAGCAAAAGCCGATGGTTGCGAAATTGGCAGTCGCGGCCGGAAGGCCGGTTCCGTAAGCTTGCACGGCATCCAGCATGGTCATTACCTCCGGTTGCTGGAGATCTCGTACCGCCTTCACAACATCATCACGACTGGGGAAGGCTTCGGTCCCGCCGCCTCCGGGGCCCCTGCCCGAGAGCAGGTCGGGCGCAATCGCAATGAAACCGTCTGCCGCAAGCGTATCCGCCACCCCCCGGATCCAGTCGGTCAGTCCGTAGACCTCCTGTATGACAATGACCACCGGGGCCTTGTCCTTACGCTCAGGATAGGCCACGAAAGTGTTCAACTTCACATCGCTGCCCGGGACCGGGATCTTGACCCATTCATGATGTCGCGGAGACTTTTCCAGGGCGGCTTTTGCGCCGTCCTCGCCGGGAGGAACGGAGCCGGTTTCCGCCCGGGATGGAGCCGGTGAGAAAAAAACGAGGCCGACTATAAGGAACAGGAGCATGCTGTATTTCTTGAACATGGAGAATACCCCTCATTCGAGTCTGCTGCAGTTCCTTATTGCCGGCCTGTAGCTTCAGAACCTAAACAAACCGGATCGCGAGCATCTCGCAGTGGGGGGCGCAGTAGCCGCACAGGATACACATACTGTGGTCCACGGTCGCCTTGCCGTCCCGGAGCGAGAGAGCCCCGTTCTCGCAGTGGCTCACACACTCGCCGCAACCGGCGCAGAGAAACTGCAATATGTTAAGTTTTTTGCTGTGAAGGGCGGTTTGCTGCGAGAGTTCTTCCGGAATGGAAAGGCCCGAGGCAAAACGGACGTTCCATTCGACTTCGAGCGGCGTAACCATCCCCACAACAACTGCGTCAATTTCTTCTTTGCTTAATATAAATCGCAAAGCTTTTTCGCGTTCGGGAACGAAGTTCCCCCCGGCAAGAGATTTCATCGCATAAATGAATTTCCCTGCCGAATGCGCTTCCCGAATGGCGTCCAACATTTCTTCGGCGGTCCCGTCGATGATTCCCATGCCCTTCATGTTGATGAGCGGGTGGATGACGTCGATTTCAGGGTGTCGAGCGGCAGTGCGAACACCCCGGATGGTATGCGAGCTTATGCCGACCATTCCGATAACGCCCTTCTCCCGAGCCTTCACAAGCACTTCGAGAGAAGGTCCCCAGAGTTCTTCCGTAAAATCGGTGCGCGCACAATGACACAGCATGATGTCGATTCTGTCGCGGCCGAGACCCCTGAGGGCTTCCTCGATATGTTCTTCGGCCATCTTGCGGTCTTTTTGGGCATGTGTCTTTGTGACTACCGTGACAGTTCCGTTCCACCCCTTTAGCCCGCGGGCAATGTGTTCGTAAGTTCCGTACCTTGTTGCGGTATCGATGAAGGTGATTCCGCCTTCAACGGCCGCACGCACCACTTTTTCGCCTTCCTCCGGAGAGAGTTTGCGCTGGAGAGGGCCCATGGGCAGGGCACCGAGGCCAAGACGGGTTACTTCTCTTCCAAGTTTCGGGATATAACGGGTTTCAAGCATTCAACAGTTCTCCTTGAGAGTTTGGCATCTCTCTTGCGCTATCTCGGCAGATTCTTCAGCAACCAGGCCATGTTCTCGCCGAGTACCTTCATCGTACGAATTCCTTCGTCATCCTTTTCGACTTCGCCTATTTCCCTGCCTACGCCGATGTTCCAGTAGATGGAGCCGGGCACGATCATCTGGGAGCTGAGAAAAAGGTGGTTGATCGTATCGAAAACGTGGGTTGCGCCGGCCCTCCGGACCGCTACTATGGCTGCCCCCACTTTGCGCCTGAAAAGAAAGTTGTTTGCGCGAGACACAAATCCCGTCCGGTCGATAAGGGCTTTCATCTGAGGGGTGACATCGCTGAAGTAGGTGGGAGAGCCGAGAATAATTCCGTCTGCTTCGATCATCTTCCGTATATATTCGTTTACCGAATCGTCGTGTACCGCGCACTCCCGGTTCTTTCTTTCCCAGCATTTGTAACAGGCAATACAGGGTTGGATCTTTGTGCCCGCGAGCTGTACGAGTTCCGTTTCGATGCCTTGAGCGTTCAACTCCGAGAAGACGTGTTTGATGAGAATAGCGGTATTTCCGTCCTTACGCGCACTGCCGTTGAAAGCCACAACTTTCATCGTTTTCCTCCTGGAAGGGTTTGAAATCAAACATTTAGTATATGCAAACCGAAAATCGGATGGCGCTTTCGTGTATTTTGCACCTCGTTTTGCTTATTCCAAAAGCAGTGGATTTTGCTTCGCTCTTTCCATCCATTCCCCGAGCCGGAGAAGCTGGAGCTTCCAAAACCGGGGTTCCCAAGGAGGACCTTGGGAACCAGCGGAACCTGTGCCACCCTTCTACCGTAGCTCCAGTACCTTTAGAGCCGGATGGGTGGGAGCGGAGCGGGAACCCATAGTTTTTGGAGTTTCGTTTCGATAGCAGTTGCCGGGACCGTCGGGGACCAGCGTACAGGACTTTTTCTTTCCGTTAGCAACTTTCCCGTTTCACGGTTCCGGCTCATTCCCCTCCGGCCAGTCATTCCCGGGCGCGACGAAAAACGATGGGTTGTCACCCATCACACCCCTTTCCGGGGGCCAGATGGTGGGCACGATAAAAACTGTGCCCACCCTTCTACCGCAGTTCCAGTATCTTTAGAGCCGTAGGATGGGTGGGAGCGGAGCGGGAACCCATCGTTTTTGGAGTTTCGCTTCGATAGCAGTTGCCGGGACCGTCGGGGGCCAGCGTACAGGACTTTTTCTTTCCGTTAGCAACTTTCCCGTTCACGGTTCCGGCTCATTCCCCTCCGACCAGTCATCCCCGGGCGCGACGAAAAACGATGGGTTGTCACCCATCCACCCTTCCCGGGGGCCGGATGGTGGGCACGATAAAAACTGTGCCCACCCTAACGCGCTCTTGATGCTATGGCATTGTTTTCTTTCGTGTATTTCGTGCCTTTCGTGGTGAAAATCTCTGCCTTCTTTCTTTCAGTCCTTCCACAACCGGCCGGCCGTCAATGCGGCGGCGATCTGCATGCATACGATTATCCCAACGCAACCCGGCCATCCGGCCCGGTCCCAGAAAAAGCCCGGGATTACCGAACCGACGCATCCGCCCAGGTAATAGATTGCAACATAGATCCCCGCTGCCGAAGATCGGGCGGTGCCTGCAGCTTTCCCGACATTGCTGGACGCAGCCGACTGACAGATGAAAACGCCCGAGGACGCAAGGGACAGGCCGGAGACCACGACGGGCACATTTTTCACCAGGGTGAGCAGTACGCCCGCCGCGACCATGCCCGCAGCTCCCATCAGGGAACGGCGATATCCGATTCGGTCGATTATTCTTCCCGCGACCGGAGTTATAACTGCCCCGAGCAGAAAGACGGCGAAGATCGACCCGAGGGCCGTCGGTCCAAGGTGAAAAGGCTCCTCCGCCAGGTAGAAGTTGACGTAAGTAAATGTCGCCACCAGGCAGAACAGGACATCGAATCCCACGGCATAGGTTGCGAGGAGTTGAGGATTGCGCAGGTGCAAATAAAGGGACCGCATGGATGCGGCCGCGTCAGTCTGGCGGACGAATTTGGTGGATCGGGGAAGGAGGCCCCAGATGGCCAGAGCGCCTGCGAACGTCATTACTCCGAGAATAACGAAGGGTATGCGCCAGCCCCAGTGGGTTGCGATCAGGCCTGTTAGAAAACGGCCCGAGAATCCGCCGACAATTCCGCCTGTAACGTAAATCGCCATGGTCTTGCCGACCGAGCGGCCGGGCGATTCCTCGCTGATGTACGCCATCGTGACGGCAATAATGCCCGGAATGAAGAAACCCTGAAGAAAGCGCCAGATCACGAACTGGCCAAGGCCGCCCGCCGTTGCCGCCAGGCCGGTCGGAAGAGCCAGTCCGAGCATGGCTGCAACGATAACGCGTTTGCGCCCGACCGAATCGGCCAGCATGCCCGTGATTGGGGCGGTAAGCGCAACCGCCAGGATCGTGGCGCTTACGGTGAGGCTCACCAGCAGTTCCGACGCCTGAAAGATGCGGCGGAATTCCGGCAGCAGAGGTTGAGTGGCGTAAAGGGTTATAAAAGTACCGAAACCGGCGATGAACAGTGCTGTCAGCGCTGCACGGCTGATTTCCGGGACCTTTATCGGTTTGGATGACATTTCCCGTCTCTGCGACTCTTACGAGGTCTTTGAAGAGAATTCACCTTTGGGCGAACCCGCCGGCCGGGTCCCTCCTGAGGATACGACAGTCCGGGATTGTATTCCGCAGGGTTTGGTCAGGCAATAACTAATGTGCCCCCGGAGGTGCTGCTCGCACGTGCAAACGCCTGAGCAGAAAAACCGCCGGGATGCAGAGCAGGCATATGAATGCAAGAAAACGGAAATTGTCCATGTAGGAAAGCAGGGCGGCCTGCTGCTGTACGAGGCCGTACAGGGCCTGGTAGGTTTTCTGGTTGAGGACGTCGGGCGGCCCGTTCCGGCTGAAGAGTTGGTTGAACTGGTGGACGTACTGCTGGAACCTGGGATTATACGGATTGAGATGTTCTGAAATAATCGACTGGTGGGTCTGCGCGCCTCGCGAAAGCAAGGTGGTGACCACCGAGATCCCGATTCCGCCGCCGAGATTTCGCATGAGGTTGAAGATTCCCGCAGCGTTGCCTATCTGCTCGTTCGGCAGGCCTCCCATCGTGAGGGTCGTCAGCGGAACGAAGATGAGCCCCATGGCCAGTCCCATGATGATGTTCGGGACAATGATGTTGCTGATCGACATCTCAAGAGTGAGCCCGCTCAACTGCCACGAGATGGCGGCCAGGGTGACGAAACCGCAGGTTATGAGAATGCGGCTGTCCAGTTTCCCGATGACCCGTCCGACGAAGAATATGGCCATAATGGCTCCGAGCCCTCTCGGACTGAGGGCCATCCCGCTGTCCATGGCCGAGTAGCCCATGAGGTTTTGCAGGAAGAGCGGCTGAAGGGTTATTGTGCTGTAGAGTACCATGCCGACAAGGGTCATCAATATCGTGCCTATCGCGAAATTTCGGTTCTTCAGCACCCGGAGATTCACGAGAGGCTGCTTCTGCCGGACCTCCCAGAAAATGAAAGCTATCATGGACAGGACTGAAACGGCGGCGAACCACCGGATCCAGGAGGCGGAAAACCAGTCGTCCTGCTGGCCCTTGTCCAGGATGATCTGAAGAGTTGCCAGCCACAGGGCCATGAGTGAAAAGCCGATGTAGTCGATCCGGCTCCCCGCCTCCTTCCTGGCAGCATCGAGGTACGGCGGGTCCTCTATGAACAACCGGCACATGTAGAATGCGAGAATTCCGATAGGCAGGTTGATGTAAAAAATCCAGCGCCAGGAGTAGTTGTCGGTTATCCATCCTCCGAGTGTGGGACCGATTATGGGTGCGACGACGACTCCCATACCGAAAATGGCCATAGCGACACCGCGTTTGGCGGGGGGGAAGCTCTCCATGAGGATCGCCTGCGAGATCGGCTGAAGGGCACCGCCCGCTGCGCCCTGGAGGATACGAGCCAGGATCAGTAAGGCGAGGCTCGGGGCCGCGCCGCACGCCGCGGAAGCAAGCGAGAAAAGCGCGACGCAGGTCAGGAGAAAACGCTTGCGGCCGAAATGGATTGCCAGCCATCCCGTCATCGGCAACACGATTGCATTGGATACCAGGTAGCTTGTCAGGACCCAGGTGGACTCGTCGGTACCGGCCGAAAGATTGCCGGCTATATGCGGCAGAGCCACGTTGGCGACAGAAGTATCGAGGACCTCGAGAAAAGTGGCGAGCATGACGGCTACGGCTATCAGCCAGGGATTCGCCTGCGGTTTCCACTCGCTCCCGACGGGAGTGTTGTCAGGTGGAGGAGCCATCAGCCTTCACCCCGGCCGAGGCGCCGGCAGTTCTTCTGTAAAATCGATTCAAACATCAAAGAAGACGTGTCCTGAAAATTCATAATTATCGCACAGCCGTCAAACAGGCTCATTTACCCAGGGCCAGGACCGGTCTTCCGGCATCTTCTCAGCCAGGGAGGCAACCATCTCCTCGGCTGTCGTAAAGTCGATAACGCCCGTATCGATCGAAAGATGATAGTTGCGGGCATCGAATCGGTTCCGGCCGAAAAAGGACTTGATATATTGCGTACGTTGCTGGTCGGATCTCTCGATCATCTCGACCGCCTCGGCTTTGTTCTTTGCATGATAGATCGTCTTCACCCGCTCGATTCGGAAACTTAAGGGTGCGTGGACGAACACATTCAGGAGCCGCGTCCGCCCGCGAAGCAGGTGAAAAGCGCCATGTCCCAGGACGACGCACGGCCCTTTCACTGCCAGTTCCGTAATCAGGCGCCGCTCGACCGAAATGAGTTCCTCATCCGAGACCCAGCGCGGAGGCGGGGTGTATACGCCGTCCGGAACACCCACGGTGAAGACCGCGACGAGTTTTTCCCAGAAACTCTGAAGGCGCTCCTTCCGCCTCTCCAGTTCCTCCTCCTTGACCCCCAACTCATTTGCCGCTTCTTCTAAAATTTGTCGGTCGATATAAGC